>NZ_JAJDNQ010000029.1 GCF_022340605.1 Thiohalocapsa sp. | reverse complement strand
CGCGTGGACAGTGGCCTTGAGCGAATGGCATCTCGCTGGAGCGACCCTGGTCGCCTTCATCTGTGCGCTGACCCAGCGCATGCGCCTGTCGCGGGCGCGGGTGCAGGAATTGCTCGCCGACTGGCTGGGGCTGTCGTTGTCCACGGCCACCATCAACCAGTGCATTCACGAGGCCGCGCGCGCCGTCGAGCCTGTGGTCGAGCAGGAAATTCTGACGCACGTGCTGCGACACTGGGTCATTGCCCGGCGCATCGGCATGGGCACCCGCACCCCGCAAGGCACCCGCGCGTTCGCGCTGCTCGCCAGCGTCATCGAGACCTGCCGCAAGCGCGGCGCTTCACCGTGGACCTATATCGCCGATGTCGTGCGCCAACGACGCCGCGGCTTGCCAGCCCTCCCGCTGCCTGTGCCCGCCGGCTGACGGACTGCCCCGGCACGCTCCGATGGCGGTGGGGGCTAAACGGTTACGCTGATGGTGTTCTGCATCGCGACCCCCAGCACACCCGCCACCAGCCCGGTGGAGATCAGCACCGCACCGGTGTCGAGCTTCAGGATGCTGGTCAGCACCACCAGCGTCGCGATGGTATAGATGACCGCCGAGCCTGCGCCCTGGAGCACGCCCGGCGCAGCGGTGCCGGTGAGGCGCGGGTAGGCAACGTCCCAGACGAAGTTGCGCAGGCCCTGGTCCAGCAGGAAGGCCACGGCGGCGTAGAGCAACACCTTGGTCACCGTGCCGGTACAGCCGGCGGGGCCGGACAGGGCTACCGCGTCCCCGAAGCGGTCCTGCAACAGGTCCGCCGCCAGCATCAGCAGCAGCAGGGCGAGCACGCCGAACAGCCAGAACAGCCAGAACAGCCAGAACAGCCAGAACAGCCAGAACAGCTTGCGATGACGGCGTTTGCGTTCGTGCACAGACATCTCGGGCTGGCGGGTCGACAGGGCCTGCCCGGGCACCGCTCGCCCGGATGCGCGACCCTGCGTCCGAAAGTCTGCTGCTTGCCCCCAGCGGAGTCAGCACCGCCCAGTCGAGGAAACCGACGGGCCGTCGCGCCGGCCTGAGTGCCAGCGGGCCAGGAGCGGGTTAGCGATCGCGTAACCCGAAAATCAGCGGATTACTCTGCCGCAACATCGGGTTACGCTGCGCCAACCCGGCCTCCCCTAACGGCTGCTCCCGGTAAAGCTTGCTCCAGGCGGGTCGACATCGTGGGAGCGCCACTGCCTTTTGTGGCGCGATGACGGCCGCACGACCGGCTGCCGCTTGGCGATTACTCGGGGCGTGGTGTGCTGCCTCGCCGCCGGTCGCGGCACCAAGAGTGCCGCTACCACAAGAGCTGCTACCGGGGCGCACTAATGAACGGCGGCGAGCGCGAATGCTTGGCCCAGGCCAAGACGGCGGGTGGGCTTCGCTTATCCGCTGTTCACGTTGTTTCTGAACCGTTACGCACCAATGCGTCTGGACGGAGCGGTCGTCAGCATGCCGCCAATGCGCGCGCCGGAGCGACGCCGACAGTCGGCCTCCCCGATGACTGGCGGCGCTAGCGCCCCGAATCAGACCGCCGCGCCATGCGCTCCGACACCAGGCGCCCGCCCGACCTCCTCGGCCCGGGCGGTGATGTCCTTGTGGTAATGGCGCATCCACAGGAAGTAGATCACCGGCACGGCCAACCGCGAGATGAGCAGCGACGCGACCTCGCCGGCCATCAGCGAGATGGCGAGCCCCTGGAAGATCGGGTCGAACAGGATGACGCTGCCGCCGACGACGACGGCCATCGCGGTCAGCATCATCGGCCGGAAGCGGACCGCGCCGGCATCGATGACAGCCTCCGGCAGGTCCATCCCCTGCTTGACCCGCAGCTTGATGAAATCCACCAGGATGATGGAGTTGCGCACGACGATGCCGGCGCCGGCCATAAAGCCAATCATCGAGGTGGCGGTGAAAAAGGCCCCCGTCGCCCAGTGCGCGGGCAGGATGCCGATGAGCGAGAACGGGATGGCCGCCATGATGATCAACGGCGTGCGGAAGGAGCGGAACCATCCCACCACCAGGGTGTAGATCAACACCAGCACGACGGCGAAGGCGGCGCCCAGGTCGCGGAAGACCTCGTAGGTGATGTGCCATTCGCCGTCCCATTTCATGCTCGGCAGGTCGGTGGAGAAGGGCTGGCGGATGTTCCAGATCTCCAGCGGCGCATCACGCCCTTCCGGGATGTATTCGTGGATCTTGTGATTGAGCTGGAGGATGGCGTAGACGGGGCTTTCTTCGGCGCCGGCGACGTCGGCGGTCACGTACACCACCGGCAGCATATTCTTGCGATAGATGCTCTTCTCGCCGACGCCGCGCTCGATCCGCACCACCTCGCCAAGGGGTACGCAACGGCTCCCGCTGCCATCGAAGCCACGGACCGATTCCACCGGCGCCGCCGCCGGCGACGGGCAGAGCGGCATCGGCAGCATCATGAAGGGGTCCGCGCGCTGGCGCAGGGCCAGGCGCACCAGGATCGGCACGTCCTCGCGCTCCGCCGGCGCATGCAGCAGCCCCGCGCTGGCACCGGCCTCGGCGATCTGCACGAGCTGCGCGACCTGGGCGGCACCGATCCCGTGCAGCGCCGCCTTCTCCTGGTCGAAGCGCAAAATCAGGCGGGGCTGGTCGGCCTCCACGTAGGAGTCCACGTCGACGACGCCTGGCGTCGCCTCCAGCAGGTGCTGAATATGCTCGGCGATGCGGATCTGCTCGGCGTAGTCCGGGCCATAGATCTCGGTGACGATGGTCTGCAGCACCGGCGGCCCGGGCGGCACCTCGGCGACCTTGACCCTGGCGCCCAGACGCTCCGCCAAGGGCGTGATGCGCGCGCGGATGCTCTTGGCGATCTCGTGGCTCTGCCGCTCGCGCTCGTCCTTGGGCACGAAGTTGACCTGGATGTCGGCGACGTTGGGCCCGGAGCGCAGGAAGTAATGCCGCACCAGCCCGTTGAAGTTGTACGGCGCCGCGGTGCCGGCGTAGATCTGATAGTTCAGCAGCTCGGGCTCCTTGCGCACCTCCACGGCGATGTCCTGGGCGACGCGCAGCGTGCGCTCCAGCGTCGTGCCCTCGTCCATGTCGATGATGACCTGCAGCTCGCTCTTGTTGTCGAAGGGCAGCATTTTCACCTTGACCGCGCCGGTGACGACCATGCTGCACGCAGCGAGCAGCAGCAGGGTGATGCCCGCCAGGAAGCCCATGCCCAGGATCGGGCGGTGGATCATCGGCCCCATGACCCGCCGGTACAGGCGCGTGGTCCAGTCCTCGCGCTCGGCGGACTGGCCGCCGTGGCGGGCGTGCCAGCGCAGCATCCGATAGGCGGCCCAAGGCGTAACCACGAACGCGACCGCCATCGAGAACAGCATCGCGGCCGTGGCGCCGATGGGAATCGGGCGCATGTACGGCCCCATCAGCCCCTGCACGAAGGCCATCGGCAGCACCGCGGCGATGACCGTCAGCGTGGCCAAGATCAACGGGCTGCGCACTTCGTTGACCGCCTCCACGGTGACCTCCTTCAGCGGCCGGCCGCGATTCTCCGGCAGCCGGAAGTGGCGGACCACGTTCTCGACGTCGACGATCGGGTCGTCCACCAGGATGCCGATGGAGAAGATGAGTGCGAACAGCGTCACCCGGTTCAGCGTGAAGCCGAGCAGGTAGAAGGTCGCGAGCGTCAGCGCCAGGGTCACGGGAATGGCGATGGCGACGACCATGGACTCCCGCCAGCCCAGCACCACGGCCACCAGCAACGTCACGCCCGCCGCCGCGAGGCCCATGTGAAACAGGAGCTCGTCGGACTTCTCGGTGGCGGTGTGCCCGTAGTCGCGGGTGACGGTCACCTCCATGCCCGGCGGAATCACGTTGCCGCGCAAGAGCTCGACCTTGTGCATCACCTCGGCGACGACGCGCACCGCATTGGTGCCCTTGCGCTTCGCCACCGTGAGCGTGACGGCGGGCTCCTCGCGGTCGGTGCCGGCGGCGCCTGGACCGTCGGTGCCGGTGGTGCCCGGATTGTTGCTGCCGGCGGTGGCACTCGCGGTGCCGGCGCCGTGGGCTTCGGCGCCGGCAACGTCGGCGCCGCGACCGAACAGCACGTAGTCCACCGGCTCCTGCGGCCCGTCGATGACAGTCGCAATGTCGCGCAGGTAGACGAGCTGCCCCATGTACATGCCGACGACGACCATCTCCACGTCGCGCCGGTCGCGCAGGAAGCCGCCCGTCTCGATCAGCGTCTCGGTGTCACCCTGCGGGAAGCTGCCCGCCCGGTTCTGCTGGTTGGCGGCGCGCAGGATGCGCAGCACGTGCGTCGGGTCGATCTGGTAGGCGCTCAGCAGCGCCGCATCCAACTCCACCCGCACCTGCCGCCGCTGGCCGCCGATGAGCGTGGTCTCGGAGACGTCCGGCACCTGCTTGACCGCATCGTCGACCGCCGTAGCGATGTTGCGCAGGGCCTGGAAGTCGTAGCCGCCGCCGTGCAGCGTCAGTGCCAATACGGGCACGTCGTCGATGCGCCTTGGCTTCAGGATGGGCCGCGAGGCGCCACTCGGGATGCGGTCGAGGTTGGCGTAGAGCTTCTGATAGAGCTGGACGATCGACTCTTCCTCGTCGCGCCCCACCAAAAAGCGGACGATGGTCAGCGACTGCCCCGGACTCGCGGTGGAGTAGATGTACTCGACGCCGGGCAGCTCCCAGGCGAGCTTTTCCAGCGGGCGGGTGACGCGCTGCTCCACCTCCTTTGCCGTCGAGCCCGGCATCTGCACGAAGACGTCGATCACCGGCACGACGATCTGCGGCTCCTCCTCGCGCGGCAGCAGGTACACCGCCAGCGTGCCTAGCAGCAAGGAGCCGATGATCAGCAAGGGGGTCAGCGGCGAGTCGACGAAGAAGTAGAGGATCTTCGAGATGATCCCGAAACGACGCACGCGATACCCGCGCCTGGCCTTCATTGCACTCAGTGCCTCCGCCACGCGCCCGCCTGACCGCCGAGCGCCGGATCCCCCATTGCCGGTGCAAGCCGATCAGAATATTAGGTCAAGCCAATACAACAATAGATCACGGTGCAGGGCCGGGCGGCGGCACGCGCCGGCCGCGCCTGTTATGGCGACCTGCGTTGTCGGGATGGCGCCGGGCGGTGCCGGCGCGCCACGCTCGCGGCGCCGATGGCCAGTGCACTCGTTCGGACGTATCGAGGCCACTCTCAAGGCCGACCGCGGTGCTGATCCGTGTCGCCCTGGAGGCCGACACTCCGGCCGACACGCGCTCGCGCCGGACAGCGAACGGTATCGACAATTCCAAGGCCGTGCACTGGCGGCAAGATCGTGCAGCCGCATGCCTCGAAATCCCTGTCGGTCGGGGTGAGGAACGAAGCCCGACACGGCGCTCGATACGACCGCCTGTTCGTCGGACCTACGTCGCAGCCCCGCCCACACCGCCGTTTGCGTAGCTGCGCGGATCATGCGTACGTGCCCGATCTCGACCACGTGCGCGTCGGCGTCGGCCGACAAGTGGGTAGAATGTCCGCAACACCATCGCGGAACCCTTTGCCGGCCCTAACGGATTCGCGCGAAGCTCTCTGACCAGCCCCGACATAACGCCGCGGAGACAGCACGCATGACCACAGATCAGCTCCTTCAACGAATCACCGTCAACCCGACTGTTTTCGGCGGCAAGCCGATCATCCGCGGACACCGCCTTGCCGTCGAGCATGTCCTGGGCATGTTGGCAGCGGGTGATGACATCGACACGCTGCTGGAAGGCTATCCCTGGCTCGAGCGCGAAGATGTGCTGGCGTGCCTGGCTTACGCCCAGCGGCTGGTTGAGCACGAGCGGGTTGAGCCATTGATGGTCGATGCTGCGTGAAGGTATTGCTCGACACCTGCGTCTGGGGCGGTGCGGCACGCGAGCTCACGGCGGCCGGTCACGATGTCTGCTGGATCGGCAACCACCTGCCGGACCCGGGTGACGCTGCCATCATTGAACTCGCTTACCAGCAAGAGCGGGTGCTCGTAACGCTCGACAAAGACTTCGGTGAGCTGGCAATCGTCTACGGGCACGCGCACTGAGGCATCATCCGCCTGGTCGATTTGCCAGGCCGCCAGCAGGGAGCACATTGCGCAAGATTGCTCGCAACCTACGCCGATGAGTTGCTTCAGGGAGCCATACTCACGGCGACAGCCAGGCGGGTGCGGATTCGCCCCGGCGTTCAGCGTTGAAGCGGCTGGGCGTCAGTCCACCGATCCGACTGACGTCTCCCCCCCGCAACCGCCTCTTCCCGCTCGCGTTGCTGCAACTCCCACATGGCCGCATAGACGCCGCCGTCGGCCAGGAGCGCACCGTGAGTGCCTTGCTCGACGATGCGGCCCGCGTCCATCACCAGGATGCGGTGGGCGTCGACGATGGTGGACAACCGGTGGGCGATGGCCAGCGTGGTGTGGTGCTCGGCCACCTCGGCGAGAGTCTTCTGGATGGCCTGCTCGGTGTGGCTGTCGAGTGAGGACGTGGCCTCGTCGAACACCATGATGCGCGGGCGCTTGAGGATGGCCCGGGCGATGGCGACGCGCTGCTTCTCGCCGCCGGAGAGCTTCAGGCCGCGCTCGCCGACGACGGTGTCCCAGCCGTCGGGCAGCCCTTCGATAAAGCGCAGGATCTGCGCCAGATCGGCCGCCCGGCGCAGCTCCTCGAAGCTCGCGCCCGGCCGGCCGTAGGCGAGGTTGTAGCGGATGCTGTCGTTGAACAGCACCGTGTCCTGCGGGACGATGCCGATGGCCGCCCGCAGGCTGTCCTGCGTCACGGCACGGATGTCCTGGTCATCGATGAGGATGCGCCCATTGGTCACGTCGTAGGAGCGAAACAGCAGCCGCGCCAGCGTGGATTTGCCGGCACCGCTGTGGCCCACCACGGCCACCTTCTCGCCCGGCTCGATGGTGAAGTCCACGTCGCGCAGGATCTCCCGCTCCGGCTGGTAGTGGAAGCCCACGTGCTCGAAGCGCACAGCGCCGCGCTCGAGCCTGAGCGCCGGCGCGCCGGGGGCGTCCTCGATCTCGGCCTCGCGCTCCAGCAGCTTAAACACCAGGTCCATGTCCGCCAGGGCGTACTTGATCTGCCGGTAGACGATGCCGAGGAAGCCGAGCGGAATGAAGAGCTGAAGCATGAAGGCGTTCACCAACACCAGGTCGCCAATGCTCATGCGCCCGGCGACGACGCCCTGCGCCGCGAAGAACATGATGCCGGTGACGCCCAGCGCGATGATGCTGCCCTGGCCGAAGTTGAGCAGCGACATGGAGCTCTGGCTCTTGACCGCGTATTCCTCCCACTCGCTCAGGGTGTTGTCGTAGCGATCGAGCTCCATGCGCTCGTTGCCGAAGTACTTGACCGTCTCGTAGTTCAGCAGGCTGTCGAAGGCCTGGGTGTTGGCCTGGCTGTCCAGCACGTTCATGCGCCGGCGGTAGTCCATGCGCCACTCGGTAATCGCGAAGGTGAAGGCGACGTAGACCGCCACGGTGCCGAAGGTCACCAGCGTGAATACCGGGTCGTACTTGGTGAGCAGCACGACGGCCACCAGCGTGAACTCCACCAGCACCGGGATGACGCTGAACACCAGGTAATTCACGATGGTGGACACCGAGCGGGTGCCCCGCTCCAGGTCGCGGCTCACGGCGCCGCTCTGGCGCTCCAGGTGATAGCGCAGCGAGAGCCGGTGCAGGTGCTCCAACACCCGGGTGGAGAGCCGCCGCATCGCCCGGAACCGCACCCGCGCGAAGACCACGTCCCGCAGCTCGTTGAACAGCGACGAGGAGAGCTTGAGCACCCCGTAGGCCAGCAGCAGCGACACCGGCAGCACCAGCACCCGCGTGTCGCTGTTTTCGAAGGCATCGACGATGTCCTTCAGCACGATGGGCACGCCCACGTTGGCCAGCTTCGCCAGCACCAGGCAGCCCAGCGCCAGCGCCGCGCGGCCGCGGAACTCCCACAGGTACGGCAGCATAGAGCGCAGGTTGTGCCAGTCGCGGCGGTCGTCGTGGATGGCTTCGGTGGCGTGGATGCGGTTGATCATGGAGGGGTTTCGAGCTCCTGCGGGGGTGGCCGCGGTACACGGCCGAGACAACGGGGGCAAGCGGGCGGCTAGTATCAAGTGTCAGGCGAGAAGTTTCGAGGATGACTGTCAGTGTGGCGTCGATCATGAGCTCATCCGCCGCCGTGGGAGCACCGTCCTCGGCGCGACGGGCGTCCCATCGCGGCGGAGACGCCGCTCCCACGGGAGCCATGGCTCTGGACGAAGTGACGATCAAGACTGTCGTTGAGGCCCCTACTGACCGGACGCAGGGCCTGGACTAACCTTCGCTGTGTGGAGAACAGGCCCAAGCATCGGTCGGTTCCGGACCGCGAGCGGCCCCCGGCACCGGCCGCAGCCAACCCGCAGAGGAGTCTTGCCATGTCCGCCGCACCAGCCCGCTACCAGGCCGTCCGGGCCGCCGTTGTCATCCTGTTGCTGGCCGTCGCCGCCCTGCCGGTGTCCGCGCGGGAACAAGCTCCGGCGCGCGCGACCATCACCCAACAGTTGCAGGCGCTGATCGAGGCCCACCCGGAGGTCGGCGACCTGCTGACCCAGTCCATCGCCGCCGCGGCCAAGGCAAACCCGGACCCGGAGACCAACCCCGTCCAAACCCTGCCCGAGTACTACGCCTTCATCGACGAGTCCAGCAAGCTGATCCCGCGTCAGATCGTCGCCAACCCGCCGGACCGCATCCGCGACCAGATCCTGCAGCTCATCTGCTACTTCTATTTCCTCGTGGACCAGCCGCTGGATGCGCTGAAGGACAAGGGCCTTTACAAGAACGCCATCCAATACGCCCCGCCCTTCTCCGGCTGGCTGCGGGACTTCACCATCAACTGGGGCCAGTTCCTGAACACGCGGGCGTCGTGGGACCAGGCGACCTACCAGCAGTTTCTCGCCGACCCGAGCTTCGGGCTGATGCGCGACTGGTACGAGCCGCCCACCCGCTGGACCACGTTCAACGAGTTCTTCGCGCGCTATCTGCGCGACCCGTCGGAGCGGCCCATCGCCGCACCCAACGACCCGCGCGTGGTGACCTCCCCGGCCGACTCGGTGCCGCAGGGCGTCTGGCCCATCGACGAGCAATCCCGTATCAAGGTCCAAGGCGGCCTCGGCGTCAAGCTCGCGCGCTTCTTCACCATCCCCCAACTGCTCGGGCCGGACAGCGCCTACGCCGACGCCTTCGCCGGCGGCGTGCTCACGCACACCTTCCTCAACGTCAACGACTACCACCGCTACCACTTCCCCGTCGGCGGCACCGTCAAGGAGGCCGACCAGATCCAGCAGAACGTCGCCCTGGAGGTCACCTGGGACGACAACACGCGCCGCTACGACCCGGTGGACTCCACCGGCTGGCAGTTCAGCCAGACCCGCGGCGTGGTCATCGTCGACACCGGCGACACCGGCCTGGTCGCGCTGATCCCGATGGGCATGGCCATGGTCTCGTCGGTGCAGTTCGAGGACGATGTCACCGTCGGCAGCAGCCACGCCAAGGGCGACATGCTCGGCAACTTCCTGTTCGGCGGCTCCGACTTTGTCATCGTCTTCCAGAAGCAAGTCGGCTTCGAGCTCACCGCGCCGAAGGACGACACTGGCGACGGCGGCTACGCGCACCTGCTGATGGGCGAAGCTTACGGGAAGATGACCGGCGACAGGCAGTAGCCCGCTGCAAGCCCGCGCGCCCTGCCTTGGAGCCCGACGCCGCGAGGTGCGCGGCGCCGGGCGCCGGCATGGCGCGCCGTGGCGCAATGCTCCCGCGCCCCCGCGAGTTCATCCCGTCAGCATCGCGGGAGTCCAGGTCGCCACAACCCAGGTGCAGCGCCTCTTTTGCGACCGGCCGCTCATCGCGCCGAGGACGGCGCTCCCACATCCATAACCTCGCCAGCCCCGCCAATCGCCCACACCCGCCGGAGCAACCCCGAGAACCGACCTCTCAATCCGTGTTTGATCCGCGTCAAAGCATACGCGCCGGAACCTCGCAATAATCCGACGAGATACCGATAAGCGAGACCCTAACGGCCTTGACATGACTGCCCGCCCGTTACCAATACATCCGTCCGTATATGCTGGCGAGAGCGTTCGGCAAGCGTGGCCGCGCGTCTGCCCCCGCCCAAGGATTGCCATGCTGCCGTCACAAAATCGGTACGCTGGCTCTGCGCGCCTCCCACTCTTTGCTGGCACGGCGGCAAATCTCCAGGGAGGGCGTCGGTAGCCCCCTGTGTCAGCCTAGCGCCCCGAACGCAGCCGACAGGCTGGTCGACTTTGGGCAATAGGAGCCGCCCCACTACACAACCAAGAGCCCGATGAAGATTTCCGAGATCTTGGCAATGCTCAAAGACGATGGTTGATATCTCGTGGCCACAAGGGGCAGCCATCCTCAGTTTGAGCATCCGTCCAAGCTTGGTCGCGTGACGCTTCCTGGAAGGGGAAAACGGGGGACAGACCAGAATGGCACGGAAATAAGCCGTAACCGCCTGATTTTTCGTCGCTGACGCCCCTGCAAGACACTGATTTTTGTGTCGTCAAGCTGTCTCGGCGCAGGCAAGGAGTCCTTAAATCCGTGCCATTCGGGACAGACCCTGAGGTATCCCCAGTTTTCATCTCATGAGATGAAAACTGGGGATACCTCAGGGACGGACCACCTTTTTTTACGCCTAGGTCAGCTGCGGGTCGCCGTAGTGGCAGAATGGACCTCTGTCCAGCCGTACCGATGCCGAGATCAAAGACGAGGTAGTGACCATGCAGACCTTCATCGACCACGATATCGAGCGGGCCGCGAGCAGGGCCGCCAACACGGCGAGGCGGCGGTCCTGCTGCGCCTGATCGAGCGCAAGTTCGGCCCACCGAGCCCAGGCACCCGCCAACGGGTGCTCAGTGCCGTTCCGCAGCGGCCTGACGGCCGAGACGTTGGAGGCGGTGCTGCCCTGAGGCTGCATGAAGGCACGTCTCAGGCCGCGGCAAGGTCGTACCAATCTGCCGGCCCAGAGCCTTCGCAGCCTTTTCCAGGGTCAACAGCGTGACCGAGCGGTTGTCGGGGTCCAGGAGTCGGTCCAGGGCGCTTCGGCTTGTGCCCATTCGGCGAGCCAACCCGGCCCTGCTCACCCCTGTTCTTGCATTGCCCGGCTGCGCTGAAATGCGAGCACACGCTTGATGGCAACGGCTTCGCTCTCTGCGAGACGTCCTTCTTGATCGAGGAATTCGTCTAAGCGGCTGCCGATGTGACACAAGGGGACAATCAGGCGTCGCGCCGATGCCGGGCAGCAGATTCGCCGCCCTGCATCCCGCGCGAGCCGGCGCCGGCGACGCTGCCGGTTCCCCGGACGCCGCAAGCCACCCGCGATTGACAGCCCCGCCCGGCAACCCAATCTCCGCGGGTTGACCGAAACGGAGCAGAGACCATGCCAAGCGATCCCAACCAACCCATGATGGACGGCGGCGGCTGCGCGCTGCACGAGCCCTTCGCGCTGCAAGTGCTCGGGCCGGACATGGAGCCCGAGTTTCCGGACAAGTGCATCGTCATCATCGAGCCGACGGAGTACTGCCGCAACGGCATGTACGTCTTCGTGGAGGTGGAAGGCGTGCGCTGGTTCCGGCAGTACTTGCGTGACGAGCAGGGCCGCGAGCGGCTGGTGGCGATGAACGAGATCTTTCCGGACATCGAACTGAACGGGCTCGAGTGGAAGGTGCTGGGCGTCATCATCCAGCGCAATATCCGCCGCAAGATCAAGCACTACGAGTACGCCGACGGCCCGTCGAACCAGCCGCAGAGCGGCGTCCAGGCCATCGACATCACCGCGTCGTGACGCTGCCGGGCCAAGCGCCACCGCGACGCGCGGTGCGCGTGTCGCATGTGGTGTCGCGGCAGTCGCGGCGAGGACGCCGCTTCCACGGCGTGGGGCGAGGATTGCGCTTAGCGGCCCTGGCATGCGCCGCGATGCTCCTCGCCGGCTGCCAGCAGCAAAGCGAAGATGCCGGCGGGACGACCCGCAAGCCGTCGGCGGCGAAGCCCCGCGCCCACCTGGTGACCACCTATCTCACCGAGCGCGCGCCGGTCTCCACCCAGCACGAGCGCCCCGGCACGCTGCGCCTGCGCCGCCTGGTGCGCGTGCACGCGCGCGAAGAAGGCCGCGTGCAGCAGCTCGACGTCTTCGAGGGCGATCAAGTGGACCGCGGCGCGCTGCTGGTGCGCCTGGACGACGCCCTGCTGCGGCTGGAGCTGGACAAGGCGCGGGCCACGCTGGCGCAAAAGCGCATCGACCTCAAGCGCTACGAGGACCTCGCCCAACGCGACGCGGCGTCCCAGGACGAGCTGGCCCAGGCGCGCACCGCCCTGGTCCTCGCCGAGGCAGACCTGAGTCTGCTGGAGACGCGGCTCGACTACACCCGCATCGCCGCCCCATTCGCCGGCGTCATCATCGAGCGGCTGGGGGAGCCCGGCGATTTCATCGCCAAGAACACCCATCTTCTAACCCTCGCCGACCCGGCGTCCCTGGTGGCGGAGGTCTACGTATCGGAGCTGGTGCTGCCGCACATCGCCGTGGGCGACCCCGCGCGCATCCGCATCGACGCCCTCGGCGGGCGGCTCTTCGCCGGCCACGTCCTACGCATCCACCCCACTCTGTCGGAGGCCAACCGCCAGGCCGAGGTGGAGATCCGCTTCGACCAGATCCCGGCTGGCGCCCGCGCCGGCCAGTTCGTGCGCGCCGAGCTCAGCACCGCCGCCGTACCCCGGCTGCTAGTGCCCTTCCGTGCGCTGCGCCAGGACCGCGACGGCACCTTTGTTTGGGTCATCGACCATAGCAAAGCCGCCCGCCGCCCCGTACGCACCGGCATCCGCATCGCCGACCAAGTGGAGATCCTGGACGGCCTCACACCCGGCCAGCGCGTGATTACCCGCGGCTTCCTCGGCCTCTCCGAGGGCAAGCAGGTGGAGCGGGTGGACGATGACGACGGACCATCCATCGCCTCACCGGGTGCGGCGCCGGAGCAAGTCGACAGCATGCCCTGACTGGTGCTGGCCGGCGCGGCGCCGCAGTCAGTCACCGCCGCCCTCGCCGGGGCGCAGCACGCCCCGGCCGTCTTCCAACTCAGCCGCGATCACGGAGGCGCATCGCCCCGTCCCGCTCACCAGCGCGAAATCGCGCGGATCGTAGGTCGGGTTGGCGACAGCGTAACCCGACAATCAATTGCATACCAACGCCCCAGCGTCGGGTTACGCTGCGTTGTCGCGCCACAAAAGGCAGTGGCGCTCCGGCGGTGCCGGTCCGGGCGGCGTCAGCCGTCGGCGGCCCGCAGCTCCGCCGCCCGTACGCAGCGCAGCACCGGGTAGGGATAGCGGCCCTCCAGCGCCTCGAACACGGGCTTGAGCGGCATGCCGGGGGCGTCGGCGAGCTGCTGCAGGGCGTTGCGGATGCGCTTGAGGTCGGCGTCGTCCAGGTCCAGCGCGGCGGTGTCGAGGTCCGCTTCGCCTGCCTCGATGCAGCGGGCGACGTGGCCCCAGATGGTGCTCTCCGCCATGTGGCGGCGCCGGGCGATGTCCGGGATCTTGCGCCCTTCGCGCAGCAGCGCGAGGGTGGTGAGTTCGGTATCCCTGAGTCCGTCGCCATCCCCCGCGGCCACCGTGCGCACCGGCAGGTCCCGCGCCGACCGCTCGGCCAGGGGCGGCAGGCCGGCGGGCCGGCCGTGCTCGGCCTCGTGCTCGGCCAGCACAGATAGAAAGTCCTCCGCGTAGCGCTCCAGCTTGATGGCACCAACGCCGCTGATGCGGCTGAATTCGTCCCGGTTGCGCGGGCGGAAGGCGAGCATCTCGTTGAGCGCCACGTCGCCGAAGATGACGTAGGGCGGCACCTGCTGTGCCGTGGCCAGCTCGCGGCGGCGCGCACGCAGGCGCTCCCACAGCGCCTGCGCCTCGGGGTCGACCGGCGCGGCGACGGACGCGGTACGCCGCTCGCCGCGGCTGCGCTGCTCCGGATCGCGGCGCAGGCGCACGGGCTGCTCGCCGCGCAGCACCGGCCGGCTCGCCTCGGTGAGCCTAAGGCCGCCGTAGCCCTCCACGTCCACCTGGGCAAAGCCCGCGGCCACGAGCTGGCGGTAGACGGATTTCCACTGGTTGGCGTTGAGCTCTTTGCCGATGCCGTAGGTGCTGACCTGGTCGTGGCGGAAGCGCTGGATGCGGGCGTTGGCCTTGCCCAGCAGCACGTCGGTGAGGTGCGCGGCGCCAAACTTCTGTCCAGTCCGGTAGATGCACGACAGCGCCTTCTGCGCCGCGACGCTGCCGTCCCAGGTGTCCACGGGGGTGAGACAGGTGTCGCAGTTGCCGCAGGGCTCTTCGACCTGCTCGCCAAAGTAGTTGAGGAGGATGCGACGGCGGCATTCGGTGGTCTCGCACAGGCCCACCAGGGCATCGAGCTTGTGCAGCTCGACGCGCTTGAAGCGCTCCTCGGCCTCGCCCTTCTCGATAATCTGCCGCAGCGTGACGACGTCGGACAGCCCGTAGCAGAGCCAGGCGTCCGCCGGCAGGCCGTCGCGGCCGGCGCGGCCGGTCTCCTGGTAGTAGGCCTCGACGCTCTTGGGCAGGTCCAGGTGGGCGACGAAGCGCACGTCCGGCTTGTCGATGCCCATGCCGAAGGCGATGGTGGCCACCACCACGACGTTGTCGCCCCGGATGAACCGCGCCTGCCGCGCGCGACGCTCCTCCGCCGAGTGCCCGGCGTGGTAGGCGATGGCATCGAAGCCCTGGGTGCGCAGGAACTCCGCCGTGTCGTCCACCTTGCGCCGGGACAGGCAGTAGACGATGCCGGCGTCGCGCGGGTGCTCGGTGCGCAGGAAGTCCAGGAGCTGGCGGCGCGGCTGGGTCTTCTCGACGATGCGGTAGCGGATGTTGGGCCGGTCGAAACTCGAGACGAAGCGCTCGGCATCGGCGAGATTGAGGCGGGTGACGATCTCGTTGCGGGTGGGGGCGTCCGCCGTCGCGGTCAGCGCGATGCGCGGGATCTGCGGCCAGCGCTGGTGCAGGCGGTCGAGCTGGATGTACTCAGGCCGGAAGTCGTGCCCCCACTGCGACACGCAGTGGGCCTCGTCAATGGCGAAGAGCGCGGGCTTGACCCGGTCGAGCAGGCTCAGGAAGCGCTCGGTGAGCAGCCGCTCCGGCGCTACGTAGAGCAGGTCGAGCGTGCCATCGAGCAGCGCCTGCTCCACCTGCTGCTGCTCGCCGGGCATCAGGGACGAGTTCAGAAAGGCCGCGCGCACGCCGAGTTGCCTGAGCGCGTCTACCTGATCCTGCATCAGCGCGATGAGCGGCGACACGACGATGCCGGTGCCCGGGCGCAGCAGCGCCGGGATCTGGTAGCACAGGGACTTGCCGCCGCCGGTGGGCATGAGCACCAGCGCGTCGCCGCCGCCGGTCACGTGCTCGATGATGCGCTGCTGCGCGCCGCGGAAGCTCGGGTAGCCGAAGACGCGGTTCAGGATGTCCAGCGGGGTATCGGCGGGGGTGTCGGGCATCTGTGCGTTGCTGGCGAGGATTCGGTGCACCGCTTTTAGGATTTCACGCAACGGGCACCACGGGCAATGCCCCGGCCATCAAACCGATATGAGCGCCGCCCAGAGACTGTAAAAATATGCGGTGTCGGGTCAGCGCAGCGTAACCCGACGTTGGGCGTCGGTGGGTCGTTGATTGTCGGGTTACGCTATCGCTAACCCGACCTACGATCCGCTCGTTCTTGGCGTTGCGAGCAATACTTTCACGGTCTTTCAGTGCGTGCCACCGTTCGGTTCCAAATCGAAACCGGTATCGGTATCGAAATCGGAACAATTGGTGAGGAATTCGGCAACGATCCCGACTTCGATCAACACGCACGACGCAAAAGCCCTCGGTGCCACGGCCAAGCCGCGGCGCCGGGCACCGCGTCAACGTTGGTCAGCGCACCCGCACCCCGTCCAGGCTCACGACTGGCTCGTCGCCGACGACCTCGGCGGTGTGCATCTCATGCTTGGGCACCACCAGCAAATCGCCGGCCTCCAAAATGACCTCCTGCCCCCCCATGGTCATCCGGAAGCACCCGGAGACGACGCCGTCGATCTTGTCCACGCCGTGGTCGTGGGCCGGGAAGTAGGTGCCGGGCGGGTAGACGTAGCGGCTCACGGAATAGCCGCGGCGGGCGATCTTCTCGCGCAGCGCCCGCTCGGTGAGCGGGCCGTCCTGCTCCTCGTGCCAGTGCTCGATCTGCATCTGTGCCTCCGTTTGAGCCGGTGCCGTCGCTTCGAGTGTAGCGAATGGGCGATCGCGGCGGGGACGCCGCTCCCAGAAGGACGATCAGGCCAGAGCGCGCAGGAACTCCAGCACCGCGGCCGCCGCGGCGTCGAGGTTCTGCACCCGGGTGCGGCCGGACGCCTTGCGTGGCTTGAAGCCGTGCTCGCCGTCGGCGATCCAGATGATCCGCGGATTGCCGCCCAGCGCGTAGCCCTCCACCTCGGCGCGATTGCCGAAGGGATCGCGCTCGCCCTGGCAGATGAGGGCCGGCGTGCGCAGCGCGGCGAGGGGCTCCAGGCGTGTGCGCTCCGGCTTGCCCGGCGGGTGGAAGGGATAGCCCAGGCAGACCAACCCGGCGGCGCCCACCTCGTCCGCGAGCATCGCCGCCATGCGCCCGCCCATGGATTTGCCGCCGACTACGAGCCGGCCGGCCGCGCCGCGCTCGGAGGCGATCACGGCACGCAATGCATCGAGCAGCACCGGCTCCCGGTCCGGCGGGCGCCTGCGACCGTCCGCGGCGGACTTGGCCATGTATGGAAACCACGGGCGCACTACACGCACGCCGTCTGCGGCGAGCCTCGTGGCAATGTGCGCCATGAATTCGGCGTCCGGCGTCTGACCGGCACCGTGGGCGAGGATCAGCACGAGGGAGGCGTCGGGCGGTCCGTCGAGTAACGGACGAGGATTCAGATCAGTCATGTCGAGTCCTCCCTCCCACCGCAAGCGCGGGCACGATGGTCCACGTGATTGAAAATGGGCCGGCGAGCGTATGAGCGCAATGCACAGCGCGGAACCGGGGACGAGCGTATCAGCGGAGGTCGCGTGCACGCCCAATCGCAGCGGGGATGCCGCTCCCACATGCACTCCTGCACTCCTGCACTCCTGCACTCCTGCACTCCTGCACTCCTGCACTCCTGCACTCCTGCACTCCTGCACTCCTGCACTCCGACGCCCCATCTTGAGCCCTCCCCCCGGCGGGCGCATGATCCCGGCATAACCCGTAATGACAGAGGAGGCAACCCGATGAAGGCCATGCTGATGCGCCAACCCGGCGGCCCCGAGGTGCTGACGGAAACGGACCTGCCGGTGCCGGAGCTGCGAGGTCCCACAGATCTGCTGGTGCGGCTGCGCGCCGCCGGCGTGAATCCGGTGGACACCAAGATCCGCGGCAAGGGCCCGCTGCTGCCCGAGGTCCTCACCGCGGTGCTCGGCTGCGACGGTGCGGGGGTCGTCGAGGCCGTGGGTGATGCGGTCACGCGCTTCAAACCCGGAGATGCCGTCTGGTACTGCCATGGCGGCCTTGGTGGACCGCACGGCAACTATGCGGAATATGCCGTGGTCGATGAGGCCATCGCGCAGCCGAAGCCCGTCGCACTCGGCTTCGTGCAGGCCGCGGCTGCGCCACTGGTGCTCATCACCGCCTGGGAGGCGCTACACGACCGGGCGCACATCCAGGCGGACCAGACCGTGCTGATCCACGCCGGTGCCGGCGGCGTGGGCCACGTGGCGATCCAACTCGCCCGGATCGCCGGTGCACGCGTCGCCACGACCGTCAGCAGCGAAGCGAAGGGCGACTTCGCACGCGCGCTGGGCGCCGAATTCGTCATCAACTATCGCAACGAGGACGTCGCCGGCGCCATCGCCGACTGGACCCGCGGCCGCGGCGTGGACATCTGCTTCGACACCGTGGGCCCCGAGGTCTTCGTGCGCAGCATCGAGACCGTGGCGGTGTACGGCGACCTCGTGACCATCCTGGATCCGGGCACGGTCAACCTGAAGGAGGCTCGCACCCGCAACCTGCGCATCTCGCTGGAACTGATGCTTACCCCGCAGCTGCGAAACCTGCCCGATGGGCTGGCGCACCAGGGCGAGATCCTGCGCCGCTGCGGCGAGCTGTGCGATGCCGGCGACTTGCGCGTCGAGGTGGCCGATACCTACCCGCTCGAGCGCGCCGCCGACGCCCACCGCAGGCTCGAGGCCGGCGGCATGCAGGGCAAGCTGGTGCTCACCATGCCCGGCGCGGAGGATTGAGCCGTGCCCGATGATGCTCCGCATCGCCATCGTCGCTGACACCCACGGCCAGCTCGACCCGCGGATCGCCGAGCTGGTAACGGGCTGCGACCTTGCAGTGCACGGCGGCGACATTGGCAACGCAGCGGTGCTGGCGGCACTGCAACCACGCACCGGGCGGGTGCTGGCGGTGCTCGGCAACAACGACGTGGCACACAAGTGGCCGGCCGCGGAGCAGCACCTGCTCGTGGAACTGCCGCTGGAGATGGTCGAGGAGCTGCCCGGCGGCCGCCTGGTGGTGGTCCACGGCCATCGCACGCCAGCCCGAGACCGCCACCAGCGGTTGCGGCGGCGCTTCCCGGAGGCGCGCGCCATCGTTTACGGTCACAGCCACCGGCTGGTGGCGGATCAGGACGCCGAGCCCTGGGTGCTGAACCCGGGCGCGGCCGGGCGCTCGCGCACCAACGGCGGGCCGTCGTGCATGGTGCTGATTGCCAGTCATGACGGCTGGGCGCTGTCGGTTCACCGTTTTCCCCTGAGCGGCCAACGTGCAACGGCGCAATGCCTGCGCGAAAGTGGGCGAGGCGCGCCCTGACCCCAGTGAAATGCTACCGTTCATCGGAAACCAAGCGAATCTCGCCATTGATCAGTGCAAGCGACGAAATTTGCACTAGTCTGAAGTTCAAACACAGTTCTCACGACGTGAGACCAACCCGCCCCGACCAGGGGCGCGCGCAACCGGGGCGCTCCCCCCGGGCGCAACAAGGCCGGCGACCCGCCGGCCTTTGCTTTTTCCGGACACCGGTTCTCGGCGTCTCCGCGGCATCCGACAGGCTGCGATGCGCTGACGTCGGGCCCAAGTTGATCCACCCTCAGAAAGACGGACGGCGCCAATCGGCGCAGTCCAATTCCCCCGAGCCCTTCGTGCCGCGCCCATTGAACACGATATGAGGGGTCGTCAGCTTTTTTTACGGTTGTCTGTGCACGGCTCCGCCGGAGAAGGCTGACAGATAAAAAAATTATTAAAAAAAAGTGACTTATATTGTCTGGCACCGGACTTGCCTGCGAGCGACGGATCGGGCCGGCCGGCGGCCGTTGTGGAAAGTCGGCTTGACTGCCCGAAGCAGAAATCAAGGGACAATACGCATGGCCGACACAGACAACCCGCATAGCCCTGGCGACCGACCCGCGCATGCACGCGCCGCCGCTCCGCACAGACACCTGCCCGCGCCCACACTCGCAGCGGCATTGCTTGGCATCACCAGCAGTGGCGCCTTCGCAGCCCCCATCGAGCAGCTCGCCGAGGGCTGGTCCGCCACAGGATCGGGCGGGCAGCAAGTACTGGATGCCGACACTAGCGTCGGCGCGGAGAGCGATCTGGTCACCAGCGTCCCGGACACCTTTAGCGGGGCCGACGTCGCGAGCATAATCGGCGCAAGCCGGTTCTACGACGCCGGAATCACCGGGCAGAACACAATCACCGCCAACATCGAGGCCGGCCACATCTGGAACGGCCACGAGACGCTCGGCCACGTGACGACCTTCGTCAACAGTACCGACACCCTCGATTCCGACGGCAATCCGGGGACACCGGAGTATGACCGCCACGCGACCTGGGCCGGCATGATGATCGGCGGGCGCACTGGCGGGACCTATCAGGGGGACTGGCAGACGGGCATCGCCCAAGACACTGACCTGCAATCCGCTGCAATCGCGACGAATTGGAGTGGGGGCGCCTATTCGACGGGCTTCAGCACCTCGGTCGCCGCGATGAACACTGCCTATGACACCATGTTCGGCACTGCCGACGTCATCAACAGCAGTTGGGGCGGCACCGATCCTGGCGGCAGCAGCATCATCGCGAAGATCACCGACGGTCTCCAGAACCTGCACCCGCAGACCACCTTCGTCGCGTCGGCAGGCAACTCGGGGCCGGGCACCAATACCGTCGGTTCCCCCGGCGCTGGCTACAACGTCATCACGGTCGGCGCCCTGCAGAACGACGGTGCCAACGTCTACGATTCCGTCGCCAGCTTCAGCAGCCGCGGCCCGCAGGATTACTACGACCCGATACACGGCACCGTCTCCGGCGTCCGCGCCGCCGTGGACATTGCCGCGCCGGGCACCGGCCTCACCAGCGCCTACTACGGCGGGCAGACCGGCGGCAACAACCCGAGCCTGACCGGTTCGACGGCCGTTGCCGGCACGGATTACTACAATGGCAACCTCGCCGGTACCAGTTTCGCCGCGCCCATCACCGCGGCCGGCGCGACCCTGCTGCACAGCGCACGGGAGGCCGATACCGAGCTCGCGGCCAACGCGCACGCCGACGATGCCCGGGTCATCAAGGCGGTGCTCCAGAACAGCGCCACCAAGATCCCCGGCTGGGACAACGGCCAGGCGGAGGTCGGTGGCGTCATCCAGACCACCCAATCTCTGGACTGGGACAGCGGCGCCGGCGACCTGAATCTTGACCAAGCCTTCGACCAATACCTGACTGCCGACACCCGAGACCTGGCCGGACTCGGCGGCGGCCTGGTGGACCTCACTGGCTGGGACTACGGCGAGGTCGGCATCGGTGACGTCAACAGCTATGACATCGACGAGGTGCTGCTTGGTGGCAGCACCTTCACGGCAACGCTCACCTGGTTTCGCGAGCGTGAATACGACTACATCAACAGCATCGCCGTGGATATCGCCCAGGCAAACCTGGACCTGATCGTGCGCGACATCGCCACCGGCGCGGTCGCCGAGTCCATCAGCCTCTACAACCTGGTCGAGCACCTCTCTTTCGTGCTGCCGTCTACGGGCCGGTATGCCATCGACGTCGTGTATACGGACAATACCTTCGACGCCACCAGCGACAACAGCTTTGGCCTGGAACAGTACGGCCTGGCCTGGTGGGCCGAGGCACCCGCGCCCGGCACGCTGTTCCTGATCGCCGGTGGCGCCATCGCGCTGTGTCTGCGCCACCGGCTGGCGCCGAACGGCGGCGCTGAGGGGGCATGATCTCCGCGCACCAGTGATCACCGCCACTTGACCACACCGGGTCAGGGCGCCCGCACGCGCCCGCCCGGTGCGGCTTGCATCACGCAAACCAGGGCGATACTGGCGACGCCCCAGCCGCGCCGGCTACACTGCTGCTGCATGCAAGCCACGCACCCGAAGCCCCCCAAGTCCCTGCTGCGCGCCGTCGGCCGCGCCGTGGTCGAGCACGACATGATCCGCGACGGCGACCGTATCCTGCTCGGTGTCTCGGGCGGCAAGGACTCGCTGTCGCTGCTGTCCATCCTGGCTCATCTCCAGACCTATGCGCCGGTGCGCTTCGAGCTCGCGGCGGCCACCGTGGACCCCGAGGTGCCGGGCTTCGAGCCGGGGCGGCTGGCGGATCACATGGCGGCGCTCGGCGTGGCGTGGTTCCTGGAGGCGCAGCCCATCATGGAGGAGGCCCGGACGCGCATGGACGGCGACTCCTTCTGCGCCTACTGCGCGCGCATGAAGCGCGGCATCCTCTACCGGCTTTGCCGCGAGCACGGCTACGGCGTGCTGGCACTGGCGCAGCACCTGGACGACCTCGCCGAGAGCCTGCTGATGTCGCTGTTCCGCGGTGGTCAGTTGCGCACCATGAAGGCGCATTACCGCATCGAGGCCGGCGACCTGCGCGTCATCCGCCCGCTCGTGTATGCCCGCGAGCGCCAGACGGCCGCCTATGCCGAGGCGGCGCGCCTGCCGGTGGTGCCGGACAGTTGCCCCGCCTGCTTCGACATGCCCACGGAGCGCGAGCGGATCAAGCGCCTGCTGGCCGCCGAGGAGGCGGAGAACCCGCGGGTGTTCCAGAGCATGCTCCACGCCATGCAGCCGCTGCTGCGCGAGGGCCCACCGCCCTGAGCGCGCGGAAGCGGCGCTCTCGTGCCGCGACGATATGCACGTAGGCGCGGCACGCTCGGCGCCCCGAGGCGGGGCGTACCCGGGAGACCGCCCAACCACCGTATCGAGGTCGAGCACGCCGACTCATGCGTGCGCTTTCCCGACCGCTGCACGGCCGGTTGTACACGACGACCGGTCGCTTCGCCCGCCGAATGGCCTCGCTTGGACTAGGCTTAAGCTTGTCCAGCCTTCCAGCGGAGCAGACCGATGGACATGCAGCCCAGGTATCGCGTGCTCGTGCGCACGGCGCGGAGCGTACAGGCCGTAATGGCAGACGGCATCAGCGCCTGCCTGGCTCTGCCCAGGCTCACGCCGTTGGAGCAGACCGCGCCCTGCGTGTTGGGCGCTTTCGATTTGCGCGGCGAGCTCGTGCCGGTGATCAGCGTCGGACTCCTGCTCGGCGAGCGCACGCCACGGGCGGCGCCCTCGGACTTGGTGCTGGTGGTGAGCGTGGCGGCGTTTCCACTGGGGTTGCACAGTGCGCGTCCGCTCAATATCCAAGCGCTGTCGCCGCTCACCGCCGGTACACCACGACGGGGCGCCATCGATCTGCGAGACCTCAGGCTCACGGCGACCGAGCTCGACAGCTACCCGGACGCTGAAGCGCGGCTCGCGCGCTTCGAGCAGGGCCTCACCCGACAGGCACTACGGCGGCTGGAGCAACGCGCCGGACGCTATGGTGAGTTCGCCGCCGGGCAGGCGGCCTCGACGCCGGCCGCCGCGCCGGCCCGAAGCTGACGCCATGGCACTGACGCCATGGCACTGACGCCATGCCCCTGACATAGCGGACTCATTGGAGCGCATTGTAGCCGCGCCCGGTGCCCTTGTTGTGGATACCAGGTCGTGCCACGCGACAGCCGCTAGCCGCCATCGCGGGCGCCATCGGCGCTCAAGACACCAGTGGTGATCTCGATGATCTGCCGGCGCTCCAGCGGCTTGCGCAGCAGTTCGAACACCAGCCCTTCGCCACGCGCCGTCACCAAATCGTCGAAGTACTCCCGGTGGAACGCCGTGACGATGTAGACGATCAGGGTTGGCTTGACGGCGCGGATGCGTCGCAGGGTCTCGACGCCGTCGATACCGGGCATGCGCAGATCGAGGTAGACCAGATCAAAGTCCTCTCGGGCCGCCAACGCGGCACCCGCCTCGCCGTTGTCCGCCTCAACCAGCTCATAGGGCAGCTGCTGCAACGACAGGCGAAATGTCTCGCGTACGGCGGCGTCGTCGTCGATGATCAGGATGCGCTTGCTCATGGAATCATCACCAGGACGCGCTCGTCGGTGATGTCGGAGGCCAGCTCGAAGCGCACCAAGCGCCCGTCAGACCAAGTGATCGCCTTGTCTGCGCAACGATACCAGCGCTGGTTGACCTCATTCCGAAACTCCCAGACGTATGTGTGCCCCAGGTACTCGCCGAAGATCTTTTCGTTGGCAAAGAACGGTCAAAGGGCTGCACACTGATACAGGACCTGACACACAACGGCGGGCGGCACGGCGCGGCGGCAAGCGCGGCTCACCGGCGCCAGCCGTCGAGGATCTCCATGCAGACGCGGTTCATGTCGCGAGCACGGTCCGGGCTCGCCGCCTCCGTGTACGCGCGCAGCTCCGGCGCGTTGCCGGACGGACGCAGGTGCGCGACTTCACCGCTATCGAAGGTGATGCGCACGCCGTCCGTGTGATCGACTGATGCCACCGGACCGAATGCGCCCGAGAACACGGTCGCCACGGCATTGCGGTCCGCATCGGCATCGCCCGTGGCGAAGGCGGCCAGGCGCTCTTGGCTCAGCTCGGTGGGGAACGCCTTGATACGGTCGCTATAGGTGAAGCGCGCCGGCAACGCCTCGGTCAGCGCCGCCACCGGCACCCCGCGGCGCCGGGCACCGCCGAGGATGGTCAGGGCCACGATCGCCGCATCGCGGGTCGGCAGTGCCGGCAGCCGTTGGCCATCGAGCTCGATGTCGGTCTCGATCAGGAACCCGCCGTTGGCCTCGTAGCCCACCACCGGTGCCAGGCCGCGCGCGCGCAGGGTCTGCATGCCGGCAATAACGTAGGGGGAGCCGATGCGCGTGCGCAGCACCGCATCGAACCAACCGCTGCGCTCTAGCGCGGTGTTGGAGCTGACGGGCGTGACCACCGCCGCGGCGCCGAGCTCGCGCGCGCACAGGATGCCCGCGATGTCGCCGCGCAGCCATTCCCCGCGGGCGTCGGCCACCAGCGGGCGGTCGCCGTCGCCGTCGGCGGAGATCAGCGCGTCGAACTGCCCGCCGGCCGCCCATTCCGCGGCCAGTTGCACGTCCTCCGGGCGGATCGCCTCGGTGTCGACCGGAATGAAGGTGTCGGCGCGGCCGAGCCGCGTCACCTCGGCACCCAGCCCCGTCAACAATGCATGGAAAGCATCCCGGGCAACGCTGGAATGCTCGTAAAGCCCGACACGCAGGCCCGCGAGCCAGTCGGTCGGGAAGAAGCGCAGGTAGCGCTCGATGTAGGCAGCGAAGGCGGCGTCCTCTTCCATCGGCAACGCCGGGGCCAGCAGGCTGCCGTCCGCGGCAAAATGAGCCTCCGGCAGCACCACCGTCTGCGCACGAATGGACGCCTCGTCGTCCTTCAGGATCTCCCCGCTGGGCAGGTTGAACTTGATGCCGTTGCGGTCGTCCGGGATGTGCGACCCCGTCACCATCAACGTCGGCATCCGCTCCGCGATACCGAAGGCCGCGAGTGCCGGCGTCGGAATGCCGCCGAAGTTGCGCGGCCGGCAGCCCGCGGCGCGCACCGCGGCCGCGCAGGCCGCCATGATCCGCGGACTGCTCGGCCGGTAATCGCCGGCGATGCCCACGTCGCCGCCCGCGACCACGGCGCCGGTACTGCGCAGGTGTTGCAGAAAGCCGAGGCTGTAGGCGAAGCAGACCCGGTCGGTCATGTCCACCACCCGCCCGCGCGCCCCGCTGGTGCCGAACTTGACACCGCTGCTAGCCATCAGGTCGTCGATCTTCAGCACGGTCTGATCCTGTCCGGTGAGTCTCGGCCAAACCGGCCAAGTCGGCACAGTTTAGCAGCGCCTCGCGGTCCCACGACCGGCAACGGGCCACCCCGGATGCGGCGAAGCCGGCGGATCAGCACGAAAAGCGGCTGACAGGCGCGGGCAATATCGGGACAATCGGCGACTGAGGCTAAGCCGGCGCCGTGCGGCCGGTGTAGTCCCGCACCTTTCGGCCACTCAGCCACATCTGGTCACAGGCATGAGCGACGCGCCCGACAGGCCCGCCCCCGCCCCCACCGCCGCCCCCGCCGCCGCCCCGGACAGCGCCAACCCGCCCTGCGTCCTGTTGGTGGACGACATCCCGGCGAACCTACGCGTGCTCTACGAGAGCCTGAACGGCCGCGACTACCGGCTGCTGGTGGCCAACGGCGGCGCCCAGGCGCTGGACATCGCCGAGCGCTCCCGCCCCGATCTGATCCTGCTGGACATCATGATGCCGGACATGGACGGCTTCGAGGTGTGCCGGCGGCTCAAGGAAAATGCCGACACGGCCGACATCGCGGTCGTCTTTCTGTCCGCACTGGACGACGCCGCCGACAAGATCCACGGCCTCGAGCTCGGCGCCGTCGACTATGTCACCAAGCCCTTCCACCCGGACGAGGTGGCCGCGCGCGTAGAGACGCACTGCAAGATCCTGCGCCTGGAGCGCGAGCTCGGCCAGCGCAACCGCCAACTGGAGCTAGTGCGCGACCGCATCCTGCATTCCATGGTGGAGGGCGTCGTCGGCCTAGACGTCGAGGGGCGGGTCAGCTTCTTCAACCCCGCGGCCGAGCGCATGCTCGGGCAGGCGGCAGCGCGGCTCTTGACCCACGAGATCGCCAACTGGGAGCCTGCCCCACTCCGCGACACGGCCATCACCGTGCTCGCCGAGCGCCGCGAGGTGAGCGTCGATGAGCTTGCCCTGCCGCAAGCGGACGGCAGCACCTTGCCGGTGGAACTGCGCGCGGCCCCCATCGCCGACGCCGACTATCCCGCCGGCGCGGTGCTGGTGCTGCGCGATCTCAGCGAGCGGCGCCGCGTCGAGGCCAAGCTGCACCGCACCAGCAGCGAGCTGAGCCGCTCCCATCGCGAGTTGCGCGCGGCGCAGATGCAGCTCGTGCAGGCGGCCAAGCTGGAGTCCGTCGGGCGGCTCGCGGCCGGCGTCGCCCACGAGGTGAAGAATCCGCTGGCCATCGTCCAACTTGGCCTGGACTTTCTGGAACAGGTGATCAGCTTCGACGAGATATCGACGCAGGTGCTGGCGGATATGCAACAGGCGCTCTCGCGCGCCGACACCGTCGTGCGCGGCCTGCTCGACTTCTCCCGCGAGCGCGAGCTCGACCTCAGGCCTTACGCCGTCAACAAGGCAATCCGCAACAGCTTGCAGTTGGTGCGCCACGAGCTGACGCAGCGCAACATCGCCGTGCGCACGGAACTGGACGTCGACATCCCGGACCGGCCGTTCGATGCCGACAAGCTCCAGCAGGTGTTCCTGAATCTGTTCATGAACGCCATGCACGCCATGGAGCGCGACGGCACACTCAGCATCCGCAGCGACTATGCGCCCGTAACCGCCGCCGACCTCGGTCCTCACGCCAGGGATGCCGGCTTCCTGCCCGGCGAGCACGTCATCCGCATCGCCATCGAGGACACGGGCCCAGGCATCGCGCCCGCGGATCTCGGGCGGCTGTTCGATCCCTACTTCACCACCAAGCGCCAGGGTGAAGGCACCGGACTGGGATTGTCGGTCACGCGCAACATCGTTACGCTACACGGTGGCAGTATCGATCTCGAAAACCGCCCCGACGGCGGCGCACGGGCTTTGCTGCTGTTCCCGCCGCAGAATGCGCCCGCCGACACGGCACCGCAACAGGCCGAATCCGTGGCCATTGGCCACGCGCACCCCCCCAGCGCAACCCAATGGTGACCCATACCGTGAGCAAGAAGAAGATCCTGTTGGTGGACGATGAGCCCGCCCTGACGCGCATGCTGCGGCTCAACCTCGAGCAGACCGGCCGCTTCGAAGTACGCGAAGAAAACCGCGGCACCAACGCCCTGCGCGCCGCGCGGGACTTCCGGCCGGACCTGATCTTCCTCGACGTGATGATGCCGGACATCGGCGGCGACGAGGTGGCCGAGCAGCTCAAGCAGGACCCGGAGCTGCGCAAGATCAAGTACGCCTTCCTCACCGCCATAGTCACCAAGCGCGAGACCGGAACCGGTGCCGCCGAGATCTCGGGCGAGACCTTTCTCGCCAAGCCGGTCAAGCGCGACGAATTGCTGGCCGTGGTGGACGAGCTGCTAGCCGAATGACGAGCGGGCGCACTGCCGGACCGGCCGAGCAGTAGCGCGGCGCTCCGCCGCTGATCCATCCGCGTGCCGCAGCGCGGCCGTTTTTTCCCCATTGCAACCATGCTATCGTCCGCGTCGCTCGCAAACGGCGTGCTCCGCGGCACCGTCGAGCGCACACCGGAAGCGGCATGCGTTTCAAAACGGCCCATGTGCCCAAAACTCGGCCACCACATCGAGACCACTGACAAAGGAGCGATCCAGATGATCGACAGCAAACGCCTCTTGCTCTGCGCCTCTGCCACCGTGCTCAGCCTGGCCCTCGCCCCGGTGATGGCACAGACGGAAAGCGCACCCGCCGCACCCGCCGCCGAAGCCGCACCGGCGCCGGCAGGCCCCGGCGACGCCGCCCGTGCCGAAATGCAAAAGCGCATGGAGGCTGCCATGGCCGAGCGCAACAAGCGCTACGAGGAACTGCGCAAGCGTGCGTCCGAGGTTGGACTGGATCTGCCCGAGAGCCCGCCTTGGGCACAGGCGGGCATGCCCCAACAGCAGGCCGGCATGTACGAACCGCCGGCCGGCATGGGTGAGCCACCCGCCATGCCCGAGGGCATGCCAATGCCCGGCTACGAGGCGCCGGAGTACAAGCCCATGACCCGCGAGGAGTTTGACGCCATGCGCAAGGAGCGCTGGGAAGCCATGCGCGAGCGCGCCGCCGAGATGGGCCGCGAGTTGCCGGAGACCCCGCCGTGGGAAGCCGCCGAACAGCGGCGCAAGGAGATGATGGAGAAGTATGAGCAGTACCGCGCCACCATCGAGGCGATGACGGACGAGCAAAAAGAAGCCATCTCGGCGCTGTTCGGCAGCACTGCCGGCGCCGGGCCGATGGGCGGCTGTCCGCGCTGGCACGGGACCTGGCAGCGCGGCAGGATGCCCTACTATGGCATGGGGCCTGGCGCATGGCCGGGCATGATGCCCATGCCGTCGGAAGAGGAAGAGGCGCCGGAAGCGGCACAGCCCGCCGACTGATCTTCCGCGACAGGCCCGGCGACGGACGGGCCACCTGCTGCACGGGGCGCCGGCGTCAGCTCGGTGCCCCGCCCAGCAAGTTCCGGTCGTCGACCTGACCGCCGCCGCAGCCCCAGCCGAAACCCCAGCCGAAACCAAAGTCAGTACTTACTGACGCAATATCGGCTCGCGCGCCTATCGCGCCGCCAGACCCAACCAGTCGCCTAACCGCGCCTGCACCCGCGCAACGCCGAGTCCGTTCTCGGCAGAGAAGACCTCCACCGCGACTTCGGCACGCTGCCCCTGCCCGGCCTCGAGCTCTGCCAGCCGCCGGTGCACCTCCGCCGCCTGGCGCTGCTGGGCGCCGCGCTTGAGCTTGTCCGCCTTGGTGAGCAGCAGCAGCATGGGCAGCTCCGCGGCCCGGCCCCAGGCCAGCATGTGCCGGTCGATGTCGGTGAGCGGGTGACGGATGTCCATCACCACCACCAGACCTTGCAGGCACTGGCGCCGGCGCAGGTAGTCCTCCATCAGCGCCTGCCAGCCGGCCTTGACGGCCAGGGAGACCTTGGCAAAGCCGTAGCCTGGCAGATCCACCAGCCGCCGCTCGTCGTCGAGCCGGAAAAATACCAACTGCTGCGTGCGTCCCGGTGTACGGCTGGTGCGAGCGAGCCCGCGCTGGTGGCAGATGCGATTGATGGCGCTGGACTTGCCGGCGTTGGAGCGACCAGCGAAGGCGACCTCGAAACCCGCATCCGGCGGCGTGCCGGCGCGCGAGGTGGCCGCGGTGAGAAAGCCGGCACGCTGGAAGTCCGGATGCATCGGCAATTCAGTCATGCAAAATCACCGCTCATCACGCCGCCAATGCCCGGAACGTCCGCCGGACTTCTCCAGCAGTTGCACCGACGTGATGACCATACCGCGGTCGACGGCCTTGCACATGTCATAGACCGTCAGCAGTGCCACCTGTACGGCGCAGAGTGCCTCCATCTCGACGCCGGTGCGCCCCTGCGTCTCCACCCGCGCAGTGCAGCGCACCCCGGGCAGCGCCGCATCCGGCTCCAGGGTAATGTCCACCCGCGACAACGGCAGAGGATGACACAGCGGTATGAGGTCCGCCGAGCGTTTCGCGCCCATGATGGCCGCGATGCGAGCGACGCCGAGCACATCGCCCTTGGCATGGGTGCCGGCCTGCACCATAGCGAGGGTCTCCGGGTGCATGCGGATCACGCCCTCGGCGAGCGCCTGCCGCCGGGTAACAGCCTTGTGGCCGACGTCCACCATGCGCGCGGCGCCGTCGGCATCGAAGTGCGTCAATTCGGCCATGGCTCTCGTCTTCCGCTCCGGCTTGCTCGCGGGGCCGCGGTGCTCCACACG
This sequence comes from Thiohalocapsa sp., assembly GCF_022340605.1. Classification (GTDB taxonomy): domain Bacteria; phylum Pseudomonadota; class Gammaproteobacteria; order Chromatiales; family Chromatiaceae; genus Thiohalocapsa. Next base: position 8,937 of record NZ_JAJDNQ010000029.1, on the reverse strand, counting down.
GCACACATCGAGGCGGTGATACCCGGAGGAGCAGCACTGTATGCCGCGACCCCGACGGCAACCGGGACGGCACGCATCAAGATACCACCCCGCCAGGGCCGACAGCGCGGACGCCGGCACTTCGGGCCAGGCGGCGCGCGCGCTCGATAGCATCGTAATCCCCGAGGCCGCCGGCGTAGACCTTGGGCAGACCTTCGGGCCGGCGGCGAAAGCGCCGGTAGGGCCACAGGTACTGCTCCGGACAGACGTCGATGCAGCACTCAATGCCCGCGTTCAGCGCCGCCGCGGCGATGGCGTCGTCGTCGCTGTCGATGCCCGGTGGTGCCGGCAGGCAGTGGATGCGGAACCCCCGCGAGCGCGGCAGCCGCTCGGCGAACATGAAGATGACGCGTGCCCCGCTCTTCCGGGCCAGGCGGTTCACCAACACCATGGTCCAGGCCGGCATGCCGAATAGAGGCGCGAAGGCCGCTCCCTTGTCGGCCCGCGGCTCCTGGTCCGGCAGGATGCCGGCGTACCCACCGGCCGCCAGTCCTTGCACCAGAGCGCGGATGCCGCGGGCGGTGATGGGCGCAAGCGTCGCGCCACTGCGCCGGCGCGCCGCGACGATGAGGGCGTCGAGCTGCTTCTGCGGCTTGTAGAAGATGGTGGTCGGCCCCTGGGCAGCCAGGTACAGCCCCGCCAACTCCCAGGCACCTAGGTGCGGCGACATGACGATGAGCCCGCGCCCGTCGTCGCGGCGCAGCAACTCGCCGCCGCGCACCTCGCGGATTAGCCCCAGAACGTCCTCCGGCGGCCGCAGCCACACCCGCCCCATCTCGAAATACGTGCGCCCGAAGGCCATCAGGCTCTGGTTGCGCAGCCGAATCTTGGCGCGCGTACCGAGGTCCGGGCGATACAGGGAGATGTTGATCAGCGCGTTGCGCCGCTGGCGGTTCGGGGTGTGCGCGATGGCCCAGCCGACGACGGTGCCCAACGCATGCAGCAGGGGCAGTGGCCAGCGTGACAGGAGCCGCAGCAGCCCCTCCAGATAGGGCTCCTGCCGGGCGCGCCGGCGTGCCTTGGCATCCGCCGGCAACGACGTGCCAGCGCTGGGCGACGAGGCCGCGGACGAAGCCACCTGCGACGCCATCTGCAGGGTGCCGCTGTTAGACTCGGGGGCCACCATGATCGGCCATGCCTTGCCGGAGAACCACAACATGACCACCAAAGACCAGGAAGCCGCAACCACCGAGACCCACTCGCCGCCCGCCGCGCCGAAGGCGCTGAGCCCGCAGGCGGCCTACGCGCTGCTGGAGGAGAGGCCCCAGGCGGTGCTGGTGGATATCCGCTCCACCATGGAATACCTGTTCGTGGGACATCCCAAGGGTGCGGTGCACGTGCCCTGGATCGATGAGCCGGAGTGGACCGTGAACCCGGAATTTGTCACCGAGATCCGTAAGCTGCTGCTCGGCGGCGCCAGTTGCGCACCGGAAGGCCCCTGCGCGCCGGTGGTGCTCATCTGCCGCAGCGGCAAGCGCTCGCTGGAGGCGGGCAAGGCGCTGCTTGGAGCGGGACTGGGGAATGTCTATCACGTGGACGAGGGCTTCGAAGGGGAACTGGACGACGAACATCACCGCGGCACCCGTGGCGGCTGGCGCTTCCACGGCCTGCCCTGGGAGCAGTGCTGACGGCGGCGCCAGCACACGGGATGTCGGCAGGACGGCTGAGCGCGTCAGGAGCGTGCCGCGACGGCAGGGCGGGGCTCGTGCTCCTCCAGCGGCTGCTTGGCGCGCCCCTTGCCCGCGCCGGCGCTGGCGTTCCTGGTCGCACAGCATTCGGCATTGTCCGGCCGGCGGTCGACCAGATCCTGCAAGCTGATGTTGGTCAGGTAGTCGTGGATACGCTCGCTGAGGTCCATCCATAGATCATGCGTCAGGCAGGGACCGCCATCCTTGCAGTTGCCGGCGCCGCCGCAACGGCTGGTATCCAGGTGCTCGTCCACGGCGGTGATGATCTCCGCGACGTGGATCGTGCGCGGGTCGCGCGCCAAGTGATAGCCACCACCCGGCCCCCGCACACTGGAGACGACACCACACTTGCGCAGCTTCGCAAACAGTTGTTCGAGGTAGGACAGGGAAATGCCTTGCCGCTCGGCGATGTCCGCCAAGGCAATGGGCCCCCGCCCCTCGTTGATGGCCAAGTCGAGAACCGCGGTAACCGCGTAGCGGCCTTTGGTGGTCAGACGCACAGCGTATCCTCCGGGGTCGTCGTCACGTGACGCGAATCCTACGATAACCGAGTTTGACCATCAATTTCTTGTGGCATTGTCATTGCCTGCAAGGGCATTGCTCAAGGGAACCACGAAATTCATCGCCGCTGCGCCGGGTTTCCGCGGGCATCGTCGCTCCGCGCCGCTGCTGCGAAACCGCATCTTCCGCGTTCACGGCGTCCCACGCCGCCGCCGGCTCGCCGGCCGCGGCGCCCGAGCGCGATGCGTCGGGATGCGGCCTTGGTCATAGCTATGGCCCCATGGGAGCGGCGTCATCGCCGCGATTGGACGCCCGTCGCGCCGAGGACGGCGCTCCCACGGCGCCAAACGAGCTCATGATCGACGCCCGGAAGGCGCATCGCCGGCCGGCTGCGGGTCGTCGGCGGGCGCATCCGGTAACGCGAGGTCGATGCCGCAACCGTCGAGATCGTGCAGATGCTCAAAGTGTCGGGTGATACCGTGCTCTTCAAGGGCGCGCGACATCGCCTCCATGCGCCGGTCCATCACGTGGATATGATCCAGCATCCGGTTGATGGCATTCGCCACCGGGTCTGGCGCATCGCGCACCGCGCCGTAGGCATCGAAGCCAATGCGCTTGGCGGTGTCGGCGCGGCGCCGGCTCGCGGCATCCGCCGGTCGCTCGATAACCCGCCCCGGTACGCCGACGACGGTGCCACCGGGGCGCACCGCCTTGACCACAACGGCGTTGGAGCCGATGCGCGCGCCGTCGCCGATCTCGATGGGCCCAAGCACCTTGGCGCCCGCGCCCACCACCACGTCGCGCCCCAAGGTCGGATGCCGCTTGCCCTTCTGCCAACTGGTGCCGCCGAGGGTGACGCCATGGTAAAGCGTACAGTCGTCGCCGATCACCGCGGTCTCGCCGATGACCACGCCCATGCCGTGGTCGATGAAGAAACGCCGGCCGATCACGGCTCCCGGGTGGATCTCGATGCCGGTGAAGAGCCGCGCCACATTGGACAAAACCCGCGCGAGCCACTTGAAGCCGCGCCGCCACAGCGCGTGGCTGACGCGGTGAATCATCACCGCATGCAAGCCGGGGTAGGTTGTCAGGATCTCGAAGGTGTTGCGCGCCGCCGGATCACGGTCGAACACGCAGTGGATGTCTTCCCGAAGCCTGTTGAACATCACGTGCTCCGATGGGGGCTCGGCGCCGGCGGTGCCATTGCCCCGCCAGCGCCGAGCCGGTTCAGCCGCCAGACTAGCGCAACCGCCGGGCGGGGTGGAGGACACCGCGCGACCGCGCCCGTCCCGTACATGGTGCATTGCCGGGCAATCGCCAGGCCGGAGGCCACCTCCCTGTGCCTGCCTTTGTGCCAAACTGGCAACATCAGGATAGGCAACGGCACCTCCCATGCAGCGCCCGGACACCAACGGCGACAGCCACAAGGGCTTCGATGTCAGCAGGTTGCGCGCGCGTCGCGCGCGCCCGTTCGGACCGCGCAGCAACCGCCGAGCGCCTGCGTGCGCGTGTTCTGGGGGTGGCGCCACCCATCGTCGCTCGCCACGGCGGCAAGGCTGCGTACCTGTTCGGCTCCATCTCCGACGGCAGCGCCGGCCACGACTCGGACGTGGACCTCGTGGTGACCGGCATCGCGGCCACGGACTACTGGGCATTGCGCCGGGAGCTGGAACAGGCGCTCGAGCGGCCGCTCGATTTGCACACGCAGGACGACGATCCGTCATCGATGAGGAATTGCACCGGCTGTTGGACGACTTTCGCGGGTTCCGGCACGCCTTCCGCAGCGCCTACTCCTTCGAGCTGGACTGGGAACGCGAACGGCTGGTGGCCGAACGGCTGCACGGTACGACGGCGCTGCTGCATCGGCAAGTGGTCACCTTTCTCGACTGGGTGGAAGGGATGGATCTGGGGGAGTGAGCCGGATTCCAGTCCCGCCGGCGTCAATGCATCTCGCCGCTCCGAAGCCGACGGCTGGCAGACAGAAAACCGAACTGCGCGCATTCCCGCTCCGGGGCCAGCGTGGCCATCCAGCGGGCGCGAAGCGGTCCTGAAGCGCCAGGATTTCCAGCGGTATGAGCGCCTTCCGCGCCAGCGAATCGACGTTGCGCAGCGCGGACTTGCGGATGGCAATGTTCGGCTGCACGACTCTGCGCGTTCCCGGTGCCCGCTAGCACCTACCAAAGCTTGACGGCGGCGACGATCAGGGCACCCACGGTGGTGATTAACCCGATTAGCCACAAGAAATGGCGGTCGTGACGGCGAATCATCTCGTCGAAGCGGCCATCGACCTGCTCGAAGCGCTTGTCCATTTGCTCGAAGCGCCTCTCCACCTGCTCGAAGCGCTTGTCCACCTGCTCGAAGCGCGCAAGCATGTCCTGGCGCAGCTCCTCGTGACGCCGCTCGGCCAGCTCGAAGCGCTTGTCCATCTGCGCAAAGCCCGCCTGCATCAGCTCGCGCTGGTGCTTGAGCTCCTCCTCGACCCGCACCATCCGCTCGCGCAGCTCGATCTCGTAGACCGCCGGCGGCTTGCCAAGGCTTTGCTCGGCCAGCCAATCCGCCATGTTGGCCTTGATGAAGTCGATGTCTTCTTGGGTCAGGGTCATCGTTCGAAATGCCGCGGGTCAGCCCTTTCTGCGCTCCAGTCTAGCAAGCGACTGCACCATGGCGACGAGATGTACACGGACCTGCCGGTCAGAGCCCCAACTCCCGCCAGCGCGCCTGAATGCGCTTCACCGACACCGGATAAGCCGTGCCGAGCTGTTGGGCGAACAGCGACACGCGCAGCTCCTCCAGCATCCAGCGGATCTCCTCCAACCGCGGGTCGTCGCGGTCTGCGGCGCGGGCGGCGGCCTGACGCTCGCGCAATTGCTCCAGCAGCGGGGTGAGCTCCCGCAAGCGCTGCTGGTCGCGGCCGGCGGCGTGGATGAGCTTCTCGGCACGCTGCTCGGCGGCCTTGAGGTACCTCGGATATTCCCTCAGCCGCTCGAAGGGCACCTGTTGCAGGAAACCGCGGAACACCAGGGCGTCGAGCTGTTGGCGCAGGTCCAGCACCGAGGGCATCCAATTGACCTGGGTGATGCCGGCGAGGCGCTTGCGCAGCGCCTGGTAGGCATCCAGGATGCGACCCGCCAGCGTGCAGACCTCACCGGCGGTGGGCATGAGCCGGCCCTTACACTCGGCGAGCCGTGCATCGAACGCTGCCTGGTCGCGAACGGGGGGCCGGCCCTCGGTGAAGGTGAGGTCCAGGATCAGCGCGATGAGCTCGTCGGCGAGGTCCGGCGGGTCGCCGCCCTTGCCGGCGGTCGCATCGGGCTGAGCCACCGACCGCGGCGCCTTGGCGTATTGCAGCCGCATGCGGTCCAACCCCGGCAGATTGCGCCTGAGATAGCGCATGCCCTGCCCCAGGGTCAGCATGACGAGCCGCCGCAGCCCCGCGCGCATGGCCCGGGCGGCGCTGTGCTCGGCGTCCAGCACGCGGATGGCGACGCTGTCGCCCTGATCGACCAGGGCCGGATAGCCGCGCAGCCTGATGCCGCCCCCCCGCCCGCCGACCGTGCGGTCCACGTGCGCGGGTAAAGTGCCGAAGTCCCAGCGGGTGATGCCGTCGCGCTCGATGGCGTCGCCGCTCTTGTCGGGCTGGGTCAATGCGGCCGCCGTGGCGTCGCCGCCGTGCTTGCGCTTGAGTGCCACCAGGTCCTCACCGCTGGCGACGGGCCGGCCGCCCGCGTCCACCAGCCGCACCTTCATGCGCAGGTGCGCCGGCAGCGCGGACAGGTCCCAGGCGTCCTCCGGCACGTGCACGCCGGTCAGCCCTTTCAGCTCTTCGGCGACGGCCTGGATCAGCGGCCGGTCCGACGGCTGGAGCCTGGCCGCTACGCGCTCGGCGGTCTCCGGGATAGGTACGAAGGACTTGCGCACGGACTTCGGCAGGCCCCGCAGCATGGCGGTGATGCGCTCGGCGAGCAGGCCCGGCACTAGCCAGTCGAGCCGCTCCGGTGACACCTGGTTCACCAGCGCCAGCGGCAGTACCAGGGTCACACCGTCGGCGCGGTGGCCGGGGTCGAAGTGGTATTCCAGCGGCAGGTCGGTGGCGCCGACCCGCAGGCTGTCAGGGTAGCGCTCCCGGGTGACCTCGGCGGCGTCGCGGGCCAGCACGTCCGCGAGGCGCATGTGCAGCAGCTTGGGGTCTGTCCGCGTGACCTTGCGCAGCCACTGCTCAAACTGGGGCTTGGAGTAGATGCCCGCCGGCACCCGCGCGGCGTAGAAGGCATAGATGGCCTCCTCGTCCACCAGGATGTCCCGCCGGCGAGACTTGGCCTCCAGGTGATGGACCGACTCGATGAGCGCCTGGTTGTGGCGCCAGAAGGGAGCGCGGGTGTCGAAGTCCCCTGCGGCAAGGCCAAAGCGCAGGAAGACCTCCCGCGCCTCCGCTGGGTTGATGGGGCCGTAGTTGACCCGCCGCCGGGCCGCCAGGGTGACGCCGAACAGGGTCACGGTCTCGTAGGCGCCCACGTAGCCGCGCTCGGACTGCCAGTGCGGCTCGGCGTAGCTGCGCTTGAGCAGATGCGCGCCGGCCTGCTCGATCCAGCCGGGCTGGACCTTCGCCACGATGCGGCCGTAGTCGCGGGTGGTCTCCACACGCTCGGCGCAGACGATCCACTTGGGACCGGCCTTGAACAGCCCAGAGCTCGGATGGATGTGGAAGTGCCCGCCCCGCGCCCCCTGGTACTCGCGCTGCTCGTCCTTGAGGCCGATGTTGCTGAGCAGCCCCGCCAGCAGCGCCCGGTGGATCTCCTCGAAGGTACCCTCCGCGTCGTTCTCCGTGAATTCTCCCCGTCTGCCGAGCTCTTGCAGCTGCTCGCGGAGCTGCGCATGCACGTCGTGCCACTCCTGCACCCGGTTCCAGGACAGGAAATGCTGCCGGCAGAGCTGCTGGAACTTGCGCCGGGACAGCCGCTTGCGCTCCTGCTCCAGGAAGCGCCAGAGGTTCAGGAAGGCCAGAAAATCCGAGTCCGGGTGGTTGAAGGTTGCATGGATCTCATCCGCGGACTGGCGCTGCTCCAGCGGGCGCTCGCGCGGGTCTTGCACGCTCAGCGCCGCGGCGACGATGAGCACCTCGCGCAGGCAATGGTAGTCCGCCGCGGCCAGCAGCATCCGGCCGATGCGCGGGTCCACCGGCAGCCGGGCGAGCTTGCGGCCCAAGTCCGTGAGGCTGCCGTCCTTGTCGAGTGCGGCCAGCTCCTCCAGGGTGCGGTAGCCATCGGAGATGAGCTTGCTGTCCGGCGGGTCGATGAACGGAAAGGTCTCGATGTCGCCGAAGCCGAGCAGCTTCATCTGCAAGATCACCGCCGCCAGGTTGGTGCGGCGGATCTCGGGCTCCGTGAACTCGGCGCGGGCCTGGAAATTGTCCTCGTCGTAGAGCCGGATGCAGATGCCGGCGGCGACCCGCCCGCAGCGGCCCTTGCGCTGGTCGGCGCTGGCCCGGCTGACCCGCTCCACCGGCAGTCGCTGCACCTTGCTTCGGTGGCTGTAGCGGCTGATGCGCGCGAAGCCCGGGTCCACGACGTAATGGATGCCAGGCACCGTGAGCGACGTCTCGGCCACGTTGGTGGCCAGCACCACCCGACGCCGGCCGTGCTGCTGAAACACCTTGGCCTGCTCGCCCGGTCCCTGACGGGCATACAGCGGCAGAATCTCGGTGCTCGGCGGGTGGTGCTTGCGCAGGGTCTCGGCGGTCTCGCGAATCTCGCGCTCGCCGGACAAGAACACCAGCACGTCGCCGCGCCCTTCGCGCGCCAGCTCCGCGACGGCGTCGGAGACGGCCTGCTGCATGGCGTCGTCCCGCTCGCCGGCGGAGGACTCCTGTGGTGGGCGATAACGCACGTCCACCGGATAGGTGCGGCCGCTGATCTCGATGATGGGCGCTGCACCGCCCGCCCCCCCGCCGAAGTGCCGGGCGAAGCGCTCCGGATCGATAGTGGCGGAGGTGACGATGAGCTTGAGATCCGGGCGCTTCGGCAGGAGCTGCTTCAGGTAGCCGAGCAGAAAGTCGATGTTGAGGCTGCGCTCGTGGGCCTCGTCGATGATGAGCGTGTCGTACTCGGTGAGCAGCCGGTCCTGCTGCAGCTCCGCCAGCAGGATGCCGTCGGTCATGAGCTTGACCGATGTCTCCGGGTGCACCCGGTCGTGGAAGCGCACCTTGTAGCCGACGGCGGCGCCGAGCTCGGTGCCCAGCTCCTGCGACACACGGCTGGCCAGGCTGCGCGCGGCGATGCGCCGCGGCTGGGTGTGGCCGATGCGCCCGAAGATTCCACGGCCGCCGCCATCTCCCAACGCCAGCGCCGGGTCCAGGCAGATCTTCGGTAGCTGCGTGGACTTGCCGGAGCCAGTCTCGCCGCACAGGATCACCACCTGGTGCTCGCGGATCAGCCGGGCCACCTCATCTCGACGCTCGCTGACCGGCAACTCGGGTGGATAATGGATGGATGGCACCGCTGCGCGGCGGCGCTCCGCCAAGGTGCGCGAGCGATCCAGATGCGCCGCCACCTGCGCCAGCCCACGGTCCACCGGCAACCCCTGTGCCGCGCGGCGCTCGAGCCCGCGCAGGCGCCGGCGCAGCTCATGCCGGTCGCGGATCAGGCAGCCGGCGAGCTCGGCGCTGGTGATGCCGAGCGCAACCTCGAGCGCCGGTGCTTGCGGCTCGCGCTGC
>NZ_JAJDNQ010000024.1 GCF_022340605.1 Thiohalocapsa sp. | reverse complement strand
CGCATCGAGCGCGAGTCGCTATCGTGTCACGGCATCCTCTGGGTGCGTGCTGTCCATCGGTGTGCTAAAGGATTGGTGCGGCAACTTTCATTGCGACGACGGAGGTGCTGCTCCTGATGTAAGCCTGATTTTCCCGAGATTCTGGATACATGACCCGATTGACGAGTGATGAGCTTTGGATACGACAAAGCTTGGGCACCACATTAATGAGGATCGTTTCGCCATGAAATTGGCATCTTGTGTGATGGCAGTAGCCATCGGTGTGTCCGCTAATATTGCTACGGCTACGCAATTCGGATACCAGTATGCGAGCAGAGCATTGGTTGATGACGAGGTCAAGGGTCGAGCCTCCATCAGGCTGGCTGCCGATGAGAGCGAGTCCTGGTGCGCAGCGCGCGGAGAATGCAGGGGGGCGGATTGGCGGAAGTGGCGAGCCGCGGCGGTGCAAGATGTCGCCTACGCCGATCGGGAGAGCGCGCTGTCGGAGGAGAACCCTTGGCCGGACGAGCCCCCTGTGTCGGACGAGGATTCTGTGCAGGCTGAAGGTTCTTTGCCGGATGGGAGCGGGACGGGAGAGGCATCGGACTGGGTCGTTGTGCACAATACCTACAGAGCGTTGCACGGCGCGCCGGATTTGCAATGGTCCGCCGCTATTGCCAGTGGCGCGCAGGCGTACGCTGATTCGTGCCCGTCAGGTCATTCAGCCACCACGCCTTATGGTGAAAACCTGGCCTGGGGCTATCCTGATGTCCAGTCAGTCGTTGACGCCTGGTACGGCGAAGAAGCAGAGTACGACTACGCGAATCCTGGGTTCAGTTCCGCAACAGGGCACTTTACGCAGGTTGTGTGGCTTGGCACGACGGAATTCGGCTGCGGCCATTCCTCGAGTTGTGGCTGGTCGGTATGGGTATGCCGTTACAATCCGCCAGGCAATTATTTAGGCGAATTCTCGGCGAATGTATTGCCGCCGCAGTAGTCGCTATTCGGCCTTGATCATAAATGCAGCCAGCAACCGCCCACCGTGAGAGCGGCGTCCCCGCCGCGACCGGGAGCCGATCGCGCCGCGGACGGCGCTCACACAGCAAGTGCAGCAGTCGGGATTAAGGCCGGCGCAGGTCCCCGGGCGCCGTTGCGGCCGGCGCGCGATCAGCGGCCGTGTGTGCCGAAGCGAGCGAGCAAGTCCGTAGCGCGGTTCATGACGCCGAGCAGGGGGCCGGCGCGATCTTCCAGCTCGATGCTGTCGAGCAAGTTCTTGGTGTAGAGGCCGAGCTCCGTGTCGCCGCCCAGGCGTAGCCGGCGATTGAAGAACAGCGTGTCCGGGTCCTCGCGGCGGGTGGCCAGCAGCAGAAACTCGTAGGTACTGCCCTCGATGCTGAGGTCGTCGCGGGCGCCGGGCCGAGCCGCCTCCAGCCGGCCCTGGCGGAGGGTCAGCCGATAGGTGAGCCGGGCGTCGTCGACGCCGATGCGCATGACCTTGTGGTCCAGGAAGTCGAGCTCCCCGTCGGCAAGCTCTGGTTTGAAGACGCGGTTCAGGATCTGCGCCAGGACAGCGCTGTTGAGACGTGGCGGAATCAGCCCGAAGGGCAGGGTTAGCAGCGACGGCAGCCGCGGGGACCGGAAGGACTCTGTGCGTGGGGTCATGGGCGGGAGGCTCGAAACAACGGGTTTGACCGGACGGCACCCAGTGCCGGTCCGGCGGCGACGCAAAGACTGTGATAGGCCGAGCCGAGCGTCCGCCCGGTCGTGCGCCGGCTGTGGCGGACGCACGCGGCGGGACGGGACGAGTTGGGCCGGACCGAGCTGGGCCGAATTAGGCGGCGGAGATCATAGCGCGGGCGCGCTGTCCTTTGACGGTCTCGCGAAACTCGGTCCGCAGCCGCTGCCATTCCATCACGAACCAGGGTGTCACCTGGTCAGGTTCCTCGGCGATGAGGCGGTCCACATCCGCGCTCGGCATCCAGCGCCACGCGGCGATCTCGCTCGGGTTGACGTCGACGCGCACCGGTGCCGGGGCCTTGCCGACGAAGACCGAGCATAGCTCATGCTCGGAGCCGGCGTCGCCGAAGCCGGCCTGGTACTGGAAGCGATAGAGGTACTTGAGGTCCACGTCCACGGCCAGTTCCTCGCGCAGGCGACGGTGCACGGCCTGCTCGTAGGTCTCGCCCTTGCGCGGGTGGCTGCAGCAGCTGTTCGACCAGTACAGCGGCCAGAGCGGCTTCTTGCCGCTGCGCTGCTGCAACAACACCTGGTCGTCTTCGGTGAACAGGAAAATGGAGAAAGCCCGGTGCAGAAGGCCTTCACCGACATGGGCCTTGACCTTGGTCTCGTAGCCGGTGACGTTGTCGTCGGCGTCCACTAGGATCAGCGGCTCGTTGTCGAACGATACGGTTTTGTGGTTTTTCAACTGCGATCTCCTGCCCCGTGTGGACCGCCTGATGGTGTGTCTGGATGCGTCCCGCCAGCATTCATGGCGCGTTTCGCTGCCTGAAGCCTCGTGGTGCGTCTAAAGGATGCTGGCACAAGTATCGCCGACTGACAAGAAAGGTTGACACGGGATGCGTCAATCAGGGTTGACTCTGCGCAACTGCGCGGGTTCAACACGTTATGTGTCGGAGCGTGCTCGGAGCGTCGCAGCGGGGCGGGACATGCACCCTGCCGACGCAACGGTCACGCCGTCGCCGTGACGCTTCTGAGCGGTTAAGCAATTTTAGTGCCATTATCGCAGACAGTGCTCGTCCTGTCTTTGCGTCTCCTTGTAACCATCTGTACGAAGTTAGTTTTTATGAGAGAGTGGCGTGGGTGGGTCGCGCTTGCCGGCCGAGCCCGACGGCGCGGGTGGCCGCAAATTGTAAAGAATGCTGACACTCGTTCGTCCACCCTTCAATTTGTGTACGATTCCTGGCGTGCAAATCCCGGAGGTATCGCGGCGCTTGCTGCAGGGCTGCCCGAGCCGGCCGGCGTAAGTCGATTGCTGATGACAAAATGCCGGAAACGGCGGGTTCTCATTTGGAGCTATCCGCCATCTGGACCGGTCGCACCCCTAGTCCAGGGGCAGCGTCCCGGGCCGCGCCCTCCGGCCGCCCAAGTGCCGCCGCGCTTGGCGACCGTGAAAAGGCCCTGGCGACGCGGTTATAGTGATCGGCTGTCTGCGATCTGCTTGCGCCAACCGGCGCCGGGTCGCGTGGCGCGGCTGCCCGGTCCGCGGGCGGCGACACCATGACACCTACAGATAGAGAGACGGTCTAGATGCAGAAGAACCACGATGGCATTCGCCGCGCCCTCGGCCGCGGCCTTATCGCCCTGTCGGGACTGACCTTGACGACCCTGGCGCAGGCCGGCGCCCACTGGGGCTATGGGGGCGAGGAGGGCCCCGCGCACTGGGGCGAGCTCGATCCGGCTTATACCCTTTGTGGCGCCGGCCAGGACCAGTCGCCCATCGATATCCACGACGCCATCGACACAGACCTCCCGGCCATCGACTTCCACTACGGGGCCGGCGGGCGCGACGAGATCAACAATGGGCATTCGATCCAGATCGATTACCTGCCGGGCAGCTTCGTCGCCTACGAGGGCCGGGACTATGCGCTGAAGCAGTTCCACTTCCACACGCCGAGCGAGAACCACGTGGAGGGCCACGCGTATCCGATGGAGGCACACCTGGTGCACGCCGATGCCGACGGCCACCTGCTCGTGATTGCCGTACTGTTCGAGGAGGGCGCGCGCAACGAGGCCCTAGACACCGCCTGGCAGGACATGCCCGAGCGCCCGCACACCCATCACTTGCTGCACACCCGCGCCTTTGCCGGTGCGTTGCTGCCGCCGGATCGGCACTACTACCGCTTCGACGGCTCGCTGACCACGCCGCCCTGCAGCCAGGGGGTGACCTGGCTGGTCATGAAAGAGCCTGTGACGGCGTCGAAGGCGCAGATTCAGCACTTCGCCCGGGTCATGGGGCACCCGAACAATCGCCCGGTGCAGTCGCTGAACGGTCGCGTGGTGCAGCAATAGCCGACCGCAAGCAGGGCATGGGCCCACCGTCGTGGGAGCGCCGTCCTCGGCGCGATGGACGCCGAATCACGGCGCGGACGTCGCTCCCAGGGCGCGGCACGCTGCCGCGCCGTCCCCGGCGGCTGTTTCTTGGGGAGCGATAAAAAATAAGTAATTCATAATGTTATGACAATCCATCCGCTGCTGGTATGATGCCCGATTTTCACTGAGGGAATTCACGCCGTGTCCGTCACCTCCGCTTCACCGGCCCGATTCTCGTGGCTGTATCCCTTCGCCGCCTGGCTGCCGAGTGTCAGCCGGCCGGACTTGAAGGCCGACCTCGTCGCCGCGCTGACCGGCGCCATTGTCGTGCTGCCGCAGGGCGTCGCCTTCGCCACCATCGCCGGCATGCCGCCGCAGTACGGCCTCTACGCGGGCATGGTGCCGGCCATCATCGCGGCGTTGTTCGGCTCTTCACGCCACTTGGTCTCCGGACCCACCACGGCCGCGTCCGTGGTGCTGTTCTCGTCGCTGTCGCTGCTGGCGGTGCCCGGCACGCCGGACTATGTGTCGCTGGCGTTGACGCTCACATTCATGGTGGGTGTCATGGAATTGGCGCTCGGGCTGGCGCGCATGGGCGCGCTGGTCAACTTCATCTCGCACTCGGTGGTGGTGGGTTTCACCGCCGGTGCCGCGGTGCTGATCGCGGTGAAGCAGCTCAAACATTTCTTCGGCGTGCAGATGGAAACGGAAGGCCATGTGCACGACATCCTGATCAGCTTTTTCGGCCATGCGGCGGACATCAACCCCTACGCCACGGCGGTGGCGGTGGTGACGCTGGTGGTCGGCATCCTGGTCAAGCGCTACCTGCCGAAATTCCCGTACATGCTGGCGGCGATGCTGGCCGGCGGCGTGCTGGCGATCGGTCTGGACCGGCTCTTCGGCTCCGCCGTGACGCAGATCGCCACCGTCGGCGCGCTGCCGGCGAGCCTGCCGCCGTTATCGGCGCCCTCTTTTGCCCTGGACGACATCCGTGCCTTGGCGCCGGCGGCGCTGGCGGTAACCTTGTTCGCGCTCACCGAGGCGGTGTCCATCGGCCGCGCGCTGGGTGCCCGCGGCGGCTATCGCATCGACGGCAACCAGGAGTTCATCGGCCAGGGCCTGTCGAACCTCGCCGGCGCCTTCTTCTCGGGCTACGTTGCCACGGGCTCCTTCAATCGCAGCGCGGTCAACTACGAGGCCGGGGCGCGCACGCCGCTGGCGGCAGTCTTTGCCGGCTTCATGCTGATGCTGGTGGTGCTGTTCGTGGCGCCGCTCGCGAGCTATCTGCCCAAGGCCACCATGGCGGCCGTGCTCTTCCTGGTGGCCTGGGGGCTCATCGACCGCGAGGAGATCCGCCACATCATCAAGGCGTCGGGGCGCGAGAGCGCGGTGCTGGGTGTGACCGTCTTCTCCGCGTTGTTCCTGGACTTGGAATTCGCGATCTTCGCCGGCGTGCTGCTGTCGCTCGTTCTGTATCTGGAGCGGACCTCAAAGCCCCGGCTGGTTACCGTGGCGCCGGATGACCGGTTGCCGAACCGCGCCTTCTCAAGCGACCCGGAAACGCCGCAGTGCCCGCAGTTGCGCCTGCTGCGCATCGACGGTTCGCTGTTCTTCGGTGCCGTGCCGCACCTGGAGACCTACGTCGCCCGGTTGCGCCATACGCATCCGGAGCAGAAGCACCTGGCGATCGTTGCCGACGGCATCAATTTCGTGGATCTTCAGGGCGGTGAGGCATTGGCCAAAGAGGCGCACCGGCGCCGTGCCGAGGGCGGCGGCTTCTACATGATCAACGTGAAGCAGGGACTGTGGGAGGCGTTGGAGCGTTGCGAGTGCCTGGATGCCGAGGGCGTGCGCAACCTGTTCCAGACCAAGGAAGCGGCGATCCGCGGCATCTTCCAAAAGCTGGACAAGTCCGTCTGCGCCAAGTGCGATAAGCGCATCTTCCTGGAGTGCAAGGGCTTGCCGAAACCCGTCTGAGTGCGAGCGGGTCGCGCCGGTACTGCCGGCGTGGCCCGCGGTTGGCTTGGGTTGAGTGTTGGTCCCGGGGAGCCCGCAACCCGGGCACGTGACCAGCATCGCGCCGATCTCCGGTGTCGGGTGCGGGGGCAGGTATCGGGATGAGGCTGGGCGGGGTCCTATTCCGTCTTGGTCGCCTCGTTGCCGGTGGATTCGTTGCCGGTTGCCTTGCCGGTGTCGCTGGCCGCAGCCTTTCCGGCAGGCTCTATGACGACATCGGTGGCCACCACCAGGCCGTCCTCGATCTTCTTCAAGGCCAGGTTGGCCTCGTGATACTTGCCTTTGTCGAGCAGGGAGATCGCCTGGTCCAGGTGTTTGTTGGTCTCCGTCAGCGGCATGTCGATGGTCCGGGTCACCAGCCCGAGCTCCACCGGCTTCAGGGTCTCGATCGCGCCCTGCCGATCGCCTTTGCGCCATTGCTCACGGGCCTTCTGCGCCGCTGCCACCCGTTCTTCACGGGTGGGGCCGGCCGCTTCTGCCTTCTGTTGTTTGCCCGTCTCCTGTTGGCTGGACGTCTGTTCGCTGGTCTGTGCCGTTTCGGGCTTGGCCGCGTGCGTGCCACTGGCCTGCGTGCCACTGGCCGGGGTCGCCGCCAGGGCTTCGACGAAGCCGATCTCCGACAGGATCGGAACCATATCGGGCTTCTCTGTCTCCGTCTTCTTTTGCTGCTTATCACCGGTCTTGGCCTGGGCGCTTGCCATCGCCGGCTGGTCCTCCTCCTTCACCTGCTTCAGCAGCTTCTTCGCGTCCTTCAGTAGCTTTGCGGCGTTGTCCGTATAGCCATCGTTGATGGCCAGGCGCGCGAGCTGGATATCGTTGATTGCGGCCATGCCATGTTCGGAGATGGCGACTTCTTGCGCCACATCGCCGTTCTTCGCGGCCGACTGCTCGGTGGCCGGCGTGCCCTTGCCGGGATTGGACTCGGCGAGCAGATCCGCCGACAGGCCGCCGGCCAATGCCAGCGCAAGGACGGATACGGCGGTCAGCTTCAAGGAGCGCTTCATCGTTGTGCCTCCGTTTGCCAGTGTTTCAATGAAGACCTTGTCGCGATGGAGTAACCCGCTCCATCGACGCTGACAGTATCGGGGCCGGCTGATGACCGGACGCTGGCTGATGGATGACGCTTTCTTAACGCGGGGTGCCCCCGCCGTGGCTGACTCAGCGGGACTTGGAAGCCGGGGAATGGGGCGCGGCCGGCGAAGTGCATGGGCGCCGCGCCGCGGGCTGGTGATGTCCGCCGGGCAGCATGCCGGCGGTCAGTCGCGGCAACTCGAGGGCAACTCGATGAGCGTCAGGCCGCGGGCCCGTCCGATCCGCATGGTTGTGGGGCGGCGGCCTTGCGCCCGCGCGACCGCCGCTTGCTGTGCGTCTGAATTGGTTGCCGAGGTCGGGCCGGCGCTGCTGGTGAGCCCCTAACCCGTTTCACCTCATGGTTATCAGTCTAGGCCATGCGCGCGGCGACTGTGACGCGCGGGGTCCGGTGAGCGTGCACGTCCTGCAACCGGGACGCCTGCGGCACGGGCACCCGCCGGGCTGTAGGACGGTTCGCTGTTCGGTCGTTTCAGCCGGCGGCTGGCGCGGCGGCCGGGGCCGGTTGAGGCGCGGTCTTCAGGCGCACATACAGGCTTGCGAAGAAGAGCAGCACGTTGATGATCCCGACCACGACGAAGGGCGCGCGCGGGTCGATGGCGTCGAACAGCCAGCCGCCACTCCAGGTGATGAGCAGGATGCCGATGGCGCCGGAGACGTTGAAGGCGCCGAGCACCGAGCCGCGCTTCTCGGTGGGCGCCGCCTGGCCGATCAGTGACTGTGCGGCCAGGAAGACGCTGATCTGGCCGATGCCGAGCAGGATGAAAAACACGATGCTGACGCCGGACAGCGGGTCCGCCAGCAGCAGCAGCGACAGGTTGCCGATGGCGGCCAGCACCATGCAGATGGCGAGCGCCGTTACGCGGTCGAAGCGGTCCAGGAACGGACCCAGGATCGGTGCCCAGATCAGCGCTGCGATCTGCGCCGGCACGAACATCGCGAGCGTCGCCATGGTCACGGCCTCCGCCGGCGCCATGCCGGCGGCCTTGCCGGCGAGCGTGCCCCACAGGATCAGGAAAAAGGCGTTGACGGCCTGGTCGCCGCGGGCAATGAAGGCGGCGGAGTAGGCCAGCAGCACGCGCGGGTTGCGCGCCTCGGCAAAGCCGCTGACGAAGAGCTCGCGCACGCTCGGGCGCCGGCGCGGGCTGGCCGGCACGCCGGGCTTGAGGGTCGTGGCGGCAAGCCACGCGGCGGCGACACAGAGCGCGGCGATGGCGAAGTGCATGGCGCGGCCGGCCTCGATTTCCGTCATGCCCTGGGCGACAAAAGCCTTCGGCAGTGCGCTCACGCCCTGAAGTACGGCCACGCCGAGGCCGCACAGGAAGCCCACCAGCGCCACCAGCTTGCCGCGGGAGCGCTCGGCCGGGTAGTCCACCATCACCGTGGACAGGGCGCCGCTGACGGCGACGAAGCCGAGCGCGTAGACCGTGCAGCGGTACAGGTATAGATCGCCCACTGACTCGGCGTACGGATACAGCACGTAGGTCAGCGCCAGCAGCAGGAAGCCCGCGGCGTAGACGCCGCGGCGGCTGACCCGGTCGATGAGGATGCCGGCGGGGATGAACAGCAGCAGCGCAACAGCCTCGGTCCAGGCGATGAGCGCGCCGGTGATGCCGCCCTGCTGGTCATCCGGGATGCCGAGGTTGACGTTGAGAATATAGGTCTGCCCGACGGAGATGAAGATCATCAGGCCGATGGACAGGAACGCCACGACCAGGAAGCTCCAGCCGTGGCGGGGCAGCACGCCCGGCGCCAGCAGCAGCGGTCCGAGTTTATATTGGGGTTGAGTCATCGAATGAATTGCCTCGGAAGATTGCCCGGCGCCGGGGTCGGAGAAACAGCCGGCGGCCTCGATCATAACCTCGACCACCTAATGTCGAGGCGGCGGGACGTAGAGCGCCCGCCCTTGCTCCCACGCTCGAGAGGCGCTGATCCGTGTCGACCTGGAGGCCGACACTCCGGCCGCCGATGGCGATGGCCGGAGTGTCGCCCTCCACCGCGACACTCGCTCGCGCCGGGCAGCGAACGGTATCGACGATTCCAAGGCCGTGCACTCGTGCAACAGTGCGCAAGTCCCGAGGGTGTCTCAGGTCGTGGTCGTGGTCTCAACCGTGCGGATATGCGATTACGACCACGATCACGATCACGATCACGATCACGACAACGACCGCGACAATGACAGACTCATCTGCAAGCGTTTGGCGCGGTCAAGCAACCTAGGGCCGCAGGTAGGCGTATCCCCGCTGCTGCAGCTCGGTAATGCGGGTCACGCCGCCCTTCTCCGCGATCTTGAAACCGGACAGCAACTCGTCCGGCGCCAGGTTGAGCGCTTGCAGGGTGTTGGCGCAGGCCTCGAAGTCGACGCCCTGCTTTTCGAGCTCGGTGACGTCGTTGCGCACCCGGTCCACGGCGTCGATATCGACGAACTGCTTCACCGCGGGGCCGTTGGCGACCAGCACGATATCGATGTTCTCGGGGCCGCCGACGCCGGCGATGTGGTTCTTGATGTTGTTCAGCGCGAAGCTGACCTTGTCTTCGTCGTCCACATGGTAGACGACCTTGGTCTTGTCGCCGGCCAGGGCCGTAGTCTGGGTGAGCGCGAGCAGCAGGGTGAGCAGCAGGATGCGCATGTCTGAGTCCTCGTTGTTCGCCTGACCGCCTGCCAGGTCGTTTGGTGGCTTGGTGTGCGGGTAGGGCGCCCGGGGGCGCCTGCGCCTCGTCGCAGCGGCGATGCCGCCTGCGCACAGATGGGGGCGCGGCGCCGGCGCTGAAGCCCGGACTCAGAGGTGATCGGACGCGAAGTCCGCGAGCCGCGAGCGCTCGCCGCGGATCAGCGTGATATGCCCGCCATGCTGCCAGTCTTTGAAGCGGTCCACCACGTAGGTCAGGCCCGAGGTGGTCTCGGTGAGATAGGGTGTGTCGATCTGCGCGATATTGCCGAGGCAGACGATCTTGGTCCCCGGACCGGCGCGAGTGATGAGCGTCTTCATCTGTTTGGCGGTGAGGTTCTGCGCCTCGTCCAGGATGATGTACTTGTGCAGGAAGGTGCGCCCGCGCATGTAGTTGAGCGACTGAATGCGCACGCGGCTACGCAGCAGGTCGTTGGTGGCGGCCCGGCCCCAGTCGCCGCCCTCGGTCTGGGTGAGCACCTCCATGTTGTCCATCAGCGCGCCCATCCATGGCGTCATCTTCTCTTCCTCGGTGCCGGGCAGGAAGCCGATGTCTTCGCCCACCGGCACCGTCACGCGGGTCATGATGATCTCGCGGTAGATGTTGCGGTCCAACACCTGCGCCAGCCCGGCGGCGAGCGCCAGCAGCGTCTTGCCGGTGCCAGCGGTGCCGAGCAGCGTGACGAAGTCCAACTCCGGGTCCATGAGCATGTTGAGGGCGAAGTTCTGCTCGCGGTTGCGCGCCATGATGCCCCAGACGTTGTGGCGCTGGATGCGGTAGTCCTCCACCAGCTCGATGATCGCCTCGCGCTCGCCGCGGCGCTCGCGGACGATGGCCTCGAAGCCGTCGTCGTTGTCGACGTACAGGCACTCGCTCGGGTACCAGTCGGCCACGTCCGGCCCCTGGATGCGGTAGAAGGTGCGGCCCTCCTCCTGCCAGGAGTCCACCTCCTTGGCGTGGTGCTCCCAGAAATCGTCCGTGAGCGCCGCCATGCCCGTGTACAGCAGGTCGACGTCGTCGAGCACGCGGTCGTTGGAGTAGTCCTCCGCTGGCAGCCCCAGCACCGCGGCCTTGATGCGCAGGTTGATGTCTTTGGAGACGATGACGACGGTGTGCGTGGATTGGCGCTGCTTGAGCGATTGCGCCGTCGCCAGGATCTCGTTGTCCGCTGTGGTCCCCGGCAGCACCGCGTCGAGGTGCTGCGACAGCGGCTCCGTCTGGAAGAACAGCCGGCCCACTGGCGGCTCGGTGATGCCCGAGCCGAACTCCCCCAGCAACTGGATCGGCAGGCCGGCGTCGATCTCGGCCTTGTCCGCGTCCTGCATGAGCTGGTCGAGGAAGCGGCTCACCTGGCGGACGTTGCGTGCGACCTCCGAGACGCCCTTCTTGGCCGCATCCAGCTCCTCCAGCACCACCATCGGCAGGTAAATGTCGTGCTCCTTGAAGCGGAAGATCGCCGTGGGGTCGTGCATCAGCACGTTGGTGTCGAGGACGAACAGGCAGGGCTTGTCGTTTTCGCGCTTGATCATGTGCGGCTGCGGCAGTAGCGGGGTGATCGCCGCGCCGGCTGGGTCGGTGCCGGCGCGGCCAGGGGCTGTTACCGTAGGGGCTGTTACCGTAGGGGCTGTTACCGTTGGGGTGGCGCCGGCTGGGTGGTACCGCTGCGCCTTGGCGTCCGCGACGGCGGCAGGCGGCCGGTCGTCAACAGAGCTCGCGCACGGCGGCGAGCACCTCTTCCGCATGCCCCTTGACCTTGACGCCACGCCATTCCCGGCGCAGCACGCCCTTCTCATCAATCAAGAACGTGCTGCGCTCGATGCCGATGGACTCCTTGCCGTACATCTTCTTTACCTTGATCACGTCGAAGGCCTTGCACAGTGCCTCGTCCTTGTCGGACAGGAGATCGAAGCCGAAGGACTGCTTCGCCTTGAAGTTTTCCTGCGCCTTGATGCCGTCGCGCGAGGCGCCGACGATGACGGTGTCGAGCGCGCTGAAGTCGTCCTGCAGCGCGGTGAAGTCGAGCCCCTCCTGGGTGCAGCCGGGCGTGCTGGCCTTGGGGTAGAAGTACAGCACCACGCGCTGGCCGCGCAGGTCCGAGAGCTTGAGGGTCTTGTCACCGGTGGCGGGGAGCTGGATGTCCGGTACGGTTTCGCCGATTGCGACTGCCATCTGGGGTTCCTCTGTGACGGCTCGGGCCGCGGCACTTGATACGCGGGCAAGGGCACACGGGTCCTCGCAAGGGCTGGGGGCCATGGCGCCGAGCGGCTACTGACGGGGCCGGCGCGCTGATTGCTATCATGCGGCGTCCGGCGCTCTGTATCGCCCGGTTGCGGGATTCACGCGCCTCCCGCGCTGGGCTCCGGCTTCACAGTGGGGTCAGGATTTCAGCGGCTCCAGCACCGCGTCGAGGTTGAGGCCGTCGCAGTAGTCCATGAACTCCTCCCGCAGCGTGGCGATATGCGTCGCCGCCGGTATGCCGACGGTCATGTGCACCGCGAACATGGGCGTGCCGGTGTGTGCGGCGGCATAGGTGTTGGTGGCCATGTCCTCGATGTTGATCTGCCGTTCCGCGAAGAACCCCGCCAAGTTGTTGACGATGCCCGGGTGATCCATGGCAACGACATCGACCACGTAGGGCACCTTGTCGGTGCTGCGCTCGCGCTCGCCGGTGCGCTTGCAGACGATGGTGAGCCCCAGCGAGCGCTCCAACTCCGGCAGGGCGTTCTCGACCTTGGCCAGGGTGTTCCATTTGCCCTCCACCAGGAGGATGGCGGCGAACTCCCCACCGAGGACGGTCATGCGGCTGTCTTCGATGTTGCAGCCGTGCTCCAGGATGGTGCGCGACAGGTCGTTGACGATGCCCGGATGGTCCTCGCCGAGGGCGGAAATAACGAGAAAGGTCTTGTGTGTGGCCATGGATTTCCTGGTTTCGCAGGCAGCACCGGCGGTTTCGCGACGAGTGTATAGCATGGGGTTTTCCGGGGCCAAGCGAGGGCAAGCCCCGGCCGCCGCGGACGAGCGCCGACAGCCGCCCGTTGCGGGGCGCAACGAGGGACCCGCTGGCCCACGCCCGTGCGGCGGCAACCTTGTAACACCGGCAGTTGGCGCGCTAGTATCCGCGGATTATTTCGGGCACACACTGGTTTGCCAATGTTTCTGCGCGGGAGCATCGTTGCGCTAATCACGCCGATGGACGCCGAGGGCGCCATCGACGACGCCGCCTTGACCCGGCTGGTGGATTTCCACGTGGATGCCGGCACCGCCGCCATCGTCGCCGTGGGCACCACCGGTGAGTCGGCGACCCTGGACGAGGCCGAGCACTGCGACGTCATCGCCCGCTGCGTCGCGCTCGCCGCCGGCCGCATTCCGGTCATCGGCGGCACCGGCGCCAATTCCACCACCGAGGCCATCCGGCTCACCCGCTGCGCCGAGCGCGCCGGCGCCGATGCCGCGCTCCTGGTGACGCCGTACTACAACAAGCCGACGCAGGCCGGTCTGGTTGCGCATCACCGTGCCGTGGCCGAGGCGGTCGGGATGCCGCAGATCCTCTACAACGTGCCGGGCCGCACCGCCTGCGACATGCTGCCGGAGACCACCGCCGCGCTGGCCGAGGTGAGCAACATCGTCGGTCTCAAGGACGCCACCGGCGACCTCGCGCGCGTGCAGCGGCTGCGTGAGCTGTGCGGCCCGGACTTTGCCATCTACAGCGGCGACGACGCCACCGCGTGCGAGTTCATGCTGCGCGGCGGCGATGGTGTCATCTCGGTCACCGCGAACGTCGCGCCGGCGCTGATGCGGCATATGTGTGACGCGGCCCTCGGCGGGGACCGGGACGGCGCCGAGCGGTTCAACGCGCGGCTCGACCCGTTGCACCGCGCCCTGTTCGTCCAGTCCAACCCGATTCCGGTGAAATGGGCCATGGCCGAGATGGGCCTCGCGCAGCCGGGCATCCGCCTGCCCCTGACCTGGCTCACGCCGGAGCACCATGCAACGGTGCGCGCGGCGATGCAGCATGCCGAAGCCGACTGACCCGCCGGCCAGTCCAACACCTGTCGGGGTGCGGCCTCCGGGCCTTTGGCATAACCGGCACCGATGCCCGTGCAAGCTTCCCCGAAGTGTCCCTGAAGTGTCCCTGGAGCCATGAGCAAGCCACTGTCTATTCTGCTGCCTGCCCTTGCGGTGCTGCTGCTCGTCGGCTGTAGCGGCACCATGGAGAAGCTGCTGCCGGACGAATCGCTCGAGTACAAGCACCAGCGTGAGGCATCCGAGAATCTGGAGCTCCCACCGGATCTCGCCGGCGGCGGCTTCGACGACGCCATGGACATCCCCGGCACCGCCGGCACCGCCACCTATTCCAGCTACGCCGGCGAGCGGGCCGCGCGCACGCACATCGCCCAGAGCGGCGACGTGCTGCCGGAGGTGAAGGGTGTCTCGCTGCAGGGCTCCGGTGACCGCCGCTGGCTCGAGATCGATGCCCCGCCGAGCGCCGTGTGGCCGAAGGTGGTCGATTTCTGGCGCTCGCAGGGCATCCTGCTGGTGGAGCAGGATCCTGCCACCGGCGTCATGAAGACGGACTGGATCGAGAACCGCGCCGAGATTCGCCAGGACTTCATCACCCGGCAATTGCGCAAGGTGGTTGACGGTCTCTACTCCACCTCCACGCGCGACCAGTATCGCGTGCGCATCGACGCGGGCCCGGGCCGCGACACCACCGAGGTGTTCCTCACCCAGCGCGGCATGCAGGAGCGTCTGGTGCGCAACACCGTCGGCGAGGGCTCCAACACGGTGTGGGAGCCGGCGCCCGGTGATCCGGACAAGGAGGCCATCATGTTGCGCCGGCTGATGCTCTACCTCGGCGTGTCCGAGCATGAGGCCGACCGCATGGTCAAGCGCGGCGGGGGCAATGCGCCCGTGGGCGCGGCCGCTGCCGGCGGGGCCGCGGCGGCCGGCATGGGGGCGCACCTGGTAGGCTCCGGCCCGAGTGCGGAGTTGGTGATCCCCGCCGAGTTCCGGCAGGCCTGGCGCCAGACCGGCCTCGCGCTGGACCGCTCGGGCTTCGCCGTCGAGGACCGCAACCGCAGCGAGGGCGTCTACTATGTCCGCTACGACGACCTCGAGCGCAAGCGTGGCAAGAAGCGGGGGCTCGGCAGCCGCCTGGCCTTCTGGCACAAGCGCGAGGGTGTTGGCGTCCAGCAGTACCAGGTGCGTCTCGTCGGTGGTGCCGACGAGACCCGGGTGCGAGTGCTCGACGCGGACGGCCAACCCACCGCCGGCGGCACCGGCGAGCGAATCCTCAGCCTGTTGCAGCAGGATTTGCGCTGATAGGGGAGACGCCGGCCGGCCGCCCGACAGGCCCTAACGGTCCAGGTTGCATGCGCTTCGCGGTGCTCGGCAGCGGCAGCCGAGGCAATGCGACGCTGATCGAGTGCGACGGCACACGGGTCCTGCTGGACTGCGGTTTCCCGCTGCGGGAAGTGGAGCGGCGTCTCGCCGAGATCGATGCCCATCCGCGGGATCTCAGCGCCATCGTCGTCACCCACGAGCACGGCGACCACGTCTCCGGGGTCGCCCGGCTGGCGCAGCGCCATGGCCTGACGGTGTGGGCCTCCCCCGGCACCTGGAACGCCCTGTGCCGAGGCTCCGCCCGGCACGCCTACTGGCCCGAGCTGCCGCGGCCGCGGCTGTTCCCGAGCCATGCCCCCGGGCTCTGTATCGGCGCGCTGACGCTGCGCCCGATCCCCGTCCCGCACGACGCGCGCGAGCCCTGCCAATTCGTGTTCGAGGGTGACGGGCGCAGGCTGGGTGTGCTCACCGACGCCGGCACCGTGACGCCGCGCATGTGCGATGCGCTGCGTGAGTGCGACGCCCTGATGCTGGAGACCAACCACGACCCGGACATGCTGCGGCGCGGTCCCTATCCGCCGAGCGTACAGCGGCGCGTGGGCGGTGCCTTCGGCCACCTCAGCAACACACAGGCGGCGGAGTTGCTGGACCGGGTGCACCACGCGGGGCTACGCCAGGTGCTGCTCTCGCACCTGAGCCGGCAGAACAATCGTCCGGAGCTGGCGCTGGCCGCGGTGCGCTCGGTCGTGAGCGATCTCGATGTTGCCGTCGCCGATCAGGAGCGCGGCAGCGGCTGGCGTCCGGTCTGACATTCCCATTCCTGAGATCATGGCGGACACTGAGATGATCGTCGGGGTGCGCCCTATGCGCGCGGCTCGCCTATAATTCCGGCGCATCGAGTCCGTGGCGGTCGCCTGGGCGATGAGCGTTGCTCCGCCTCGTTCCCAGCTGGGGTCACGCCGCCATCTCCGAGACACCGAGCGAGCCGCTTCGGCTCACGGGGAGCCATGATCAAGCTCAGCCGCCCACCGCGCGCGGTCCTCGTCCTGACACTGTCACTCTTTTGTGTCGCCGCCGGCGCTCAGCAGGGGGAGCCGCTGTTAGGGGCGCCCGAGGGTGCGGCCGCCGCCGCCGAGTACTACGAGAAGGCGCTCATCGCCCACAACAAGGGCGACGTCCGTTCCGCCTACATCTACCTCAAGAATTCCCTCAAGGAAGACCCGCTGCTGTTGCCGGCGCACCTGCTGCTCGGCCGCATCTACCTGGACATGGGCCAGGGTGAGCAGGCCGAGAAGCAGCTGCTGATCGCGGATGGTCTCGGCGCGCACCGCTCGCTGATCCAGAATTCGCTGGCCCGCGCCTACCTGATGCAGGGCCGGCCCCAGCAACTCCTCGACGAGCTATTCCCGATCGGCACCGCCCCCGAAGAGGACGCCCAGCTGCTCGCGCTGCGCGGCGAGGCGTATCTGGCCCTGGAACAGTACTTCGATGCGCAGCGCTCATTTACGCAGGCGTGGGAGCTGAACCCGCGCTCGGCCGCGGCAATCCTCGGGCGGGTGCACGTGATGCTGCTGCAGCAGGAACTGGAGAAGGCGGCCGCATTGGCCCGGCAGGCGGTGGAGGTGGCACCGAAATCGCCGCGAGCCTGGTACCTCAAAGGGGTGCTGTCGGAGAGCGTCGGCGACTACAGCGGCGCACTGTCCGACATGACGAAGGCCGCGGAGCTGTTGCCGGCGTTCCTGCCGGCGCAGGTCGGCCGTCTCAGCCTGCTGCTGCGGCTCGGGCGTCTGGACGAGGCGGACGCCGTCGCCAGCGCCGTGCAAGAGATCTACCCGAACGATCCCCGCAGCCATTATCTGAGGGCGGTGGTGCAGACCAAGCTCGGTCACGACCAAGCCGCCGTGGAGGCCCTGCAGGCCGGCGCCAACCTCATCGCCCGTTACCCCCGCGAGCTCATCGAGGGCCATCGCCCGACGCTGTTGCTGGCCGGCATCATCGCCTACACGCTCAAGCACTGGGAGCAGGCCGAGGACTACCTCACGCTCTATCTTTCCGAGAACGGCGATGCCACGGGCCCGCGCGTGCTGTTGGCGCGCATCGCCTTGCAGCAGCACAACGAGCCGGAGCAGGCGATCCGGCTGCTGGAGCCCGCCGTGGAGCGCACCCCGGGCAACGTTCCGGCGCTGTCGGTGCTCGCCGAGGCCTACATGAAGACCGGGCAGCACCTGCGCGCGGCGCAACTGCTCCGTGACGCGCAGGAGCAGCGCGGCGACGACGTCATGCTGCGCACCCAGCGGGCGGTGAACGAGTTCGGGCTCGGGCGGCACGACGACGCCATCAGCGAGCTCTCGGCGGTGTTCGACAGTCGCCCGGAGCTCAGCAACGCCGGGGCGACGCTCATCGTCATGCTGCTGCAGGAGCGCGATTACGACGGCGCCCTGGAAGGAGCGCGCAAGCTGCTGCTGCGGGTGCCGGACAATCTCTCTTACATCAATTTGCTGGGCGCCGCGGCCTTCGCCAAGGGCGACCTCGACACTGCCCGCTGGGCCTTCGAGCTCGCGTTGGCGTATGAGCCGGGGTTCTATCCGGCGCGCACCAATCTGGCGGAGCTGCTGCTGCGCGAGGGCAAGGTGAAGCTGGCGCGCGGTCACCTCCAGCGCGTGCTCGAGGCCGAGCCCGACGAGACCGAGGCACTGATGGTCATGGCGCGCTCTTACGAGGCCGACGGCGACCTCGACCAGGCCCTGCGGCTCTCCGAGCGCGCGCTCGCGGCCGATCCCGGCGCGATTGACGTGGCCATCTATCAGACCGAGCTCCTGCTGCGCATGCGCGAGCCCGACAAGGCAGTGCGTGTCGCCGAGAGCGTCGAGGTTCGTGCCGGCAACGACCGGCCGGACGACCCCGACCTGCTCGCGACCCTGAGCCGGGCCTATATCGCCAGCGGCCGTCGCTCGACGGCGCAGGTGGTGCTGCGCCGCGGCTCCAGCCTCGCCGGCTACGATGCCCGCCGCCTGCTGAAAGTGGCCATGCTGCAGCTCGAGGCGGGCGATGCCGACGGTGCCCTCTGGTCGCTGCGGAAGGCCACCGAGGGCGACCCGGATTACCTGCCGGCGCGGCTGCGCTTCGGCGAGCAGCTCATCGCGCATGGGCGCTTCGACGACGCCTTGGAGGTGGTACAGAAGCTGCGCCGTGACTACCCGAAGCAACCTTACGCCGATCACCTGATGGGACTCGTCTTCACCGCCAAGGGGCAGCCCGAGGCGGCCTTCGATGCGTTCTCCCGCGCGCTGAAGCTGACAGAATCGCCGCTGCTGGCCATACGCGCGTTCGAGGCCAAGCGCGACGCCGCGGGCATGGCCAAGGGCGTGGCCTTCCTGCAGTCCTGGCTCGATGCGCATCCCGGCGACGGGGTCGTGATGCAGACCCTCGGCGAGGGCTACTACGCGCTGGGGGATCATGAGCGGGCCGTCACCCTGCTCGAGCAGGGGCTAACGCGCGCACCAGACAACCCGATGCTGCTCAACAACCTGGCCGTCATCTATAACGAGCTCGACGACCCGCGGGCGCTGGCGTACGCACGCCGTGCCCACGATCTGTTGCCCAGCGCGGCGGAGACCGGCGACACCCTGGGCTGGGTGCTGGTGAGCCGCGGTGAGCTGAACGAGGGGCTCGCGTACCTGCGCGATGCGCAGACCCGCGCCGCCGACGACCCGAGCATCGGCTACCACATCGCCGTCGCGCTGAAGGGTCTCGGGCGCACCGACGAGGCCATGGCGCAGCTGACCGATCTGCTGCAGACGGCGGGGCCGGGGTTCGCCAAACGCGATCAGGCGGCCCGTCTGCTGGAGGAACTGCGCAGCGCGCGTTCCGCGCAGAGCGGCTGAGCCGAGCGCGCCGCGCCCTCAGGCGAAGCTGACCGGTACCCAGCGTGTCGTCGCCCAGACCGCCGCGATCAGCACGGCAAAGGTGGCGATGATCCACGGCAGCGCCACGCCGGCGGGCGGCGCGCGCATGGTCATGCCCGATAGCGGGTCTTCCGCATCCGGCCACAGCGACGCGAGCCAAAGCATCACCGGGATCATGCCGGTCATGACCAGGTTCATGGACAAGGTCTCGGCGAAGAAGGTCTTGCGCACGGCGCGCAGGTAGTTGCCCTGGTACATGCGCACCATCATCAGCGCCTGGAAGATGAACAGTCCGAAGAAGAACCCCGCGCCGTACTCGATCAGCGCGTCCCAGCCGTTCGCCAGCCCGAAGGCCGGCACGATGGCCGCGGCGACGACGATGCTGGTGGCATCGCCGGCGAGGCAGTGCATCTCGCTGTTCAGGCCTTGCTTCCAGGTGGCGGCGGTGTAGTGGTCGTGCCCGCCGGGGAAGGGCCGGCGGCAGGCGAGCAGGTACAGGAAGGCGCCGACGGGGCCGGTTTAGACGGTCACCAGGGGCGCTCCCACGATGCCGGCGCGCCCGAAGCAGCGGTTACGCTAGCGCCAAACCGACGGTCCGCATCATACGCACAGAGAATAGGTGCTCGCGCGCGCTTCAGAAGCGCGGTATCTGCCATGCAGCCCAGTCGATGGCATTGAATGCTGCCGCCGACTCCCGCAACGCCCGCGCCACGCCCACGTAATGCCCGGCGATGCCGAGCCGGAGCAGGGTGGCATCGGAAGCCGCATCCGGCGCCATATCAGGCGCTGGATCCGGCGCCGAATGCGGGGCGTGCTGATGGTGCAGCGCCTCGAGATCCGCCAGCGCCCGCGCCCGGGTGGTATCCAGCGCGGTGAGTGTCACCGGCGCATATGGCCGCTCCAAGCCCGCCAGCAGCGCGCGCACCGAGCAGCGGAAGGCACCTCGCCAGCGCTCGGCGAGGGCATGCGCACGCTCGTTCCCGGCGCCGGCGGTCGGTGCCTGGGATGCGCCCGCGGCGAGCCAGCGGGCGCGCGCCCGCTGCAAGGCCCGAAAGCGAATCGACAGCGCCTCCGCCGCTTCCACCAGCGCGCGGATGCGTCTGGGGTCGTTCTGCGGCACATGGGGTGCATAGACCTGCGGGGCGATCTCCGCGATGAGCTGTTGCTCCGCGCGCAGGGCCTGCACGTGCTGCCGCACCACCCGTTCGAAGCCGGGTCGGCGGGGGTCGGCCAGGTCGGCGAGCGCCGTGTCCAGGGTTTGCAGCAGCGCCTTCAGGCGCCGGCGCAGCCGCTCGCGGGGCGTCATGCCGCGCAAGATCCCGAGCAGTGCGACGCCGACGACAAAGCCCGTCAGCACGCTCAGGCCGACGTTCAGGTAGGCGGCGGCGTCGTAATGCTGGCTCGGTGACAGGTTCACCATGATCAGCGCGATGATGGCCACCCGCAGCACCACCATGTTGCGCGGCCGCGGCAGGGCATGGAACAGGTACGCGATGGCGTAGAAGAACGGAAACAGCACCAGGGTCAGTTCCGTGAAGCCGTCCAGGCGCGGCATCACTAGCAGATACACCGGCGCGGTGATGACGAGCCCGATGAACGCGCCGAAGATCGCGGCCCAGGCGGATTGACGTACCGGCAGCGCCGTCAGCGCATCGAGCCCCACCACCGCCACCGCCATCAGCACGCCGATGAAGCCCACGGGCGGCCACTGCAGCTCGATCCAGACCAGCATCATGGTCCAGTAAGCCAGCGTCACGGCCAGCGCGTCCGGCAGCCCGTTGGCCAGGCGCCGGAGCGTGACGGGCTGCCGATCCGCGGGCAGGTCCGCCGGCGGTAGGCGGCGTCCGGCGGCCACCGCGGCGCTGGTATCGGCGAGGGTCTGTACCTCGTCCATCAGCACCCGCAGCTGTAGGGCGGCGGCGTGCAGCAGTGCACTGTCCCGTCCGGCACGGATGAGACCAGGGACGGGATCGCGTGCGCTGCCGAGCAGGCGCTCGCAGCCCGCGTGCGCGGCAGCCAGCGCGGCGCGCGTCGCCGCGGCGGCCGCGCTCCCGGTGCCGCCGAGCGCGTCGACGGCGCGCGCGAGGTCATGCAGGACGTCGGCGACCATGCCCCGCTCCTCGGCGCTCAGCACCGCGGCGTCGCCCTCGGCCACCAGCCGCAGCCCTTCTCCGAAGGCCATCAGCGAGCCCACCAGGTCGCCGATCGCCTGAACCTGCGCCTCGTAGGTGCGGTGCAGTTGCCGGAAGCCGCCACTGTCCAGGGCCGCGGCGGCGAGGATCTCCCGCAGCGCCACGCCGGCCCCGCGCAGGGCGCGCGGCGACTCCACCGGCGTGGCGGCCGCGACCTGCGCGCCCAGACGGTCCAGATGAGCGGTGAGCTCGCGCCGGATCTCGGCCAGCTTGTGGGCGTAGGCCCGCCCGCCGGTGCGTGGCCAGAACAGGCCGTTGACCACCAGCACCACGAGGATGCCGACGATGGTCTGCGCGCTGCGATAGACGGCGAGCTCGAAGGCGCTATCGGGCGCGGCGGCGGCGTCGGTGGCGATCAGCGCCACGTTCAGCGTCAGCATGAACCAGGCGTAGGCGTAGCGGCTGTGGCGCATCGCGTAGATCCCGGCACCGATCACGAGCGACAGCGCGGTAATCAGCGGCCACTGGCTCTGCACCAGCCAGGCTAGCAGCAGCAGCACCAGCAGTGCGCCGGTGAGGGTGCCGAGGCTGCGCATCAGCCCCTTTTGCAGCGACGCGCCGAGGTAGGGTGTCTGCAGCGTCACCACCGCCAGCGGCGCCATGAACGGCTCAGGCCAATTGAGCCACAGGGCGATGTACCAGGCGGCGATGATGCCGATGGCGGTCTTCAGCGCGTTGACCGCCGCCGTGGGGCTCCACAACGGCGTGCTGCCGAGCACGCGCCCGGCCAGTTGCGGCCGCGGCAGTGGCGCTGCGGCGTCAGCCACCGCCGTGCTCGCCACCACCGTGCCCGGCGGCGGCG
Source organism: Thiohalocapsa sp. (assembly GCF_022340605.1). Taxonomy (GTDB): domain Bacteria; phylum Pseudomonadota; class Gammaproteobacteria; order Chromatiales; family Chromatiaceae; genus Thiohalocapsa. The sequence continues at coordinate 18,642 of NZ_JAJDNQ010000024.1, read as the reverse complement.
CCGTCGTCGGCGGTGGCGGACGGTCGGACGGTCACGCTGGCGGTGGTGCCGATGCGCAGCGGCAAGTCCGCGGGCGGGTCGATGAGCTCGATGTGTACCGGGATGCGCTGCGCGAGGCGAATCCACTCGAAGGTCGGCGCCACCTGTGCCAGGTCGCCCGGACCCTTGCCCATGTTCCGCCGGGCGATGCCGTGGGCAATGCTCAGGACCCGGCCCGTCAGCGGTCGGTCCGGCGCACTCATGAGCACCACCGCCGCCGGGTCGCCGGGGTGGATCGCCGCCAGGTCCGTTTCCTTGAAGTAGGCGTCCACCCAGAAGGTGCCGGGTTCGACCAGCGCGATCTGCGGCGTGCCGGCCTCGACCTGGCTACCGGCCGCGAGCGTCAGGTTGGTCACGAAGCCGCTCACCGGCGCGGTCACCCGCGCCAGCGCAAGCCGGCGGTGTGCCGCCGCCAGCTTGGCGAGGGCGACGCCGGCGCCGCGCGCCGCCGTGTTCTCGGTCTGCTCGGTCGTCGCGGACGCGTCCGACGGTGCGTCGTGGTGGTTCGCGGCGCCGCCGCGTCCGTCGGCGCTCGCCGCGGCCAGCTCGGCCTCTGCCTGGTGCACGGCCTCTTCGAAGGGCGTCGGATCGATCTCGAACAGCACGTCGCCTTTGGCCACCCGCTGATTGTCGGTGACGTGCACCGCGATAACCGGCCCGGCCACCTGCGGTGCGACCTGGACCAGGTTGCCGAGAACCTGCCCGTCGCGGGTCCAGGGATGTGCCTGCTGCTGCTCCCGGACCCACCACACCGAAGCGGCGGCGATGGCGACCATCGCCAGCGTCACCAGTATCCGCAGCAGGTCGAAGAGCCAGTCATGCAGCCGCGAGGCCGAGCCTTGGGGGTGCCGGGCGATCATCCGGGGACTCCTGAAAACATGCGCCTGGAAGCAAGGGGCGGCGGGGCCGGTTCAACCGAAGAACGCCGGTACCAGGGTCGTGCCCATCAGCACGGTGCAGGCCACCACGAGTGCGGCGAAGAACAAGGGCGGATGCCACACGAAGCGGCTCAGTCCGGTCCAATTGGCGAGTCGCGCCAACACCATCGCCAGCAACAGCCCCAGCAGGGCGGCCACTAGCCAGGGCGGCGCGTAGACGCCGTTGATGCTCAGCTCGGCGGGGATGCGGGGCACTGCAGGGTGTTGCTGGCGTGGGTGCCGTCAATGGCCGGTGGGCGGATTGTCGGTCAGGGCTCGCGCCGAGGCAACGCCGGCGCCCGAGCCTCGCCGCGCGCGTCTGCCGGCGGCACCTGCGAGCGCGGGATGCGAACTGGCCACGCGCTGGGCTCAGGCCGGTTCGTCGTCCCCTGGCTCGGTGGGCTTGCGGGCGCGGCGGCGCTCGCGGAACGACTGCCTGCCCTTGTAGGCGGCAATCTGCTGGATGATCTGCGGGTAGGGCAGGTTGGCGAGGCCGCCGAAGCGCGCGATGGCCGTGCGCAGCAGGCCGTCCACGTCGTCGATGCGTGCCGGTATGCCGGCGTCCGGCGCGAGCGCAGCGTGCACCCCGCGCAGCCCGCCCACCTGGATGCGCATGGCCTTGGCGTGCGGCAGCGACGCATGGGCGTCGGTGGTGCGCAACGCGAAGCGGGCCTGGCCGCGCAGTTGCTCCAGGAACCCGAGGCAGCGCGCCTGGGCCGCGTCGGCGGTGCAGTGCACCCCCTCGCGCTCGGCGATGCAGAATCGCTCGGCCCGCGCGCAGCCGCAGTTGTCCGTCAGGACGGACTTCTCGTACGGACAGCGGCGTTCGTTGACGGCGTTGTAGGTATCGCGGAAGGCGTCTTGGTCCAAGGTTGGTGTCCGGGTTGGCTTGGAGAATCGATGCGGCGGTCGTCCGGGCCATCGCCCTGATGGAGTCCGATGAGGCCCGATGCGGCCGGTCAGTCCCGGTCCTCGCCGACGACGAACAGCAGCGTCAGGAACAGACAGGCGGTGAAGCGAAACGCCGCCTCGATGCCGTTCCATTCCTGCGACTGCCACATCAGGAACCATTCGCCGCCGATGACGATGAAGCCGGTGAACCAGAGCAGGATGCCGAGCGTCAGGCCAGCCACCGCGGGTGCCTTGGCGGCGTTGAATCGGAGTGCGGGCGCCGCCGCATCCAGCAGCAGCCGGGCACCGCCCCAGAGGCACAGCGCCGCGACCGCCAACTCAACGGCGACGATGCCCCAGAAGGCGCTCTGGTGCAGCACGGGACTGGTGATGGCCCGCCAGCGCAGCGGGTTGTCGGGGAACACCGTGTCCATCGCCAGCACATGGCGCACGAAAGACAGGTTGGCGCCGGGCGCCATCACGTTGCCGATGCCCGCGAGCAGGGCGAAGAACCCCATGCTGAGCACCAGCAGTGCCTTGGCGGCGCGGATGCTGGTTATGGTCGCCACGGGCGATGCCGACCCTGGCCGCGCGCGGCTTTGCGGCGTCGCCGGTCGGGTGATGCGGGCTGCCTCAACATGCGCGATGCGGGGAATGGAGTTGTCGTCTGCACGACATGGGAACCTCGGCGCGCGATTTCACCCCGGCCGTTTCGCCCGAAGCGGCGCGCCATGGCGATGCCGCGGCACCGGCCCGCGTCAGCGCGGGTGGCGGCGTGAGCGCAGGAACAGCGCCGTCAGGGCCAGTATCGAGAAGAGCCCGAGGATTGCGGCGAGCACGTACAGGTGATGCCAGATGAAGGGCAGCGCCTCGGTGGTCAGCCCGAAGCGGTAGGCCAGCGCCGACCAGAGCCCGACCCAGAGCGCGGCACCGATGGCGTTCGCGGCGAGGAACACCCGCCAGCGCATGCGGCTCAAGCCGGCGACGACGCCGTTGAGCTGGCGCAGCACCACGAAGAAGCGCGCGAAGATCACCATCAGCGGCCCATGGCGCGCCGCGGCCCCCTCGGCGCGGGCAAGCTGGCACTCGGTGGCGCCGAAGCGGGCGCCATAGCGCAGGATCACCGGCCGGCCGAGCTTGCGCCCGATCAGGTAGCCCAAGTTGTCGCCGAGCACTGCCGCGACCAAGGCGGTCAGCACCACCAGGCGAATGTCCAAATCTCCCGCCCCCGCGGCGGCGGAGGCGATCACGATGGTGCCTTCGCCGGGCAGAGGCACGCCCATCGACTCCAACGATACCGCGAGGAACACGGCCGGAATGCCGTACTGGCCGATGAGGCCCGCGAGGTGATGCAGCAATGTGGTCACGTTGGACCTCCGCAGATGGAAGGCGCGGTCGACGGGGAACGAATCGCCGCCGCCATTTCATGCGGGAGAAAGATCGTCGGGGCTTCCGTCGACGGTGCCTCCCGTGCCGGAGGGGCAAATGCCGCCGCCCCGTGCCGTCAGGGAAACCAGGGTACCGGACTTAGAGTTTCGCGCTTTGCTTTCCGACCGTACCTGTACGAATCTTAAGAAGAGAAGCCGCGCTTGCGGCGGCTGGGAAGCATGTCGGCTGGCATGATGGGAGGTATGAGATGAGCATCGCTGCACGTGTCGAAAGACGCTTGGGCGAGCAGCAAGTCCCGTACGAGCTGCTGCCCCACAAGACCACCGGCTCGACGCACGAGACCGCGTCGGCCGCGCATGTGCCCGAGGACCACATCGCCAAGGCCGTGATGCTGCACGACGGCCACGCCCCCGCGATGGCCGTGATCCCCGGCGACACTTGGCTGCACCTGGATGCGTTGAACACGGACACCGGCCGCACCTTCAGGCTCGACGACGAGCCCGAGCTGGCCGAGTTGTTGCCCGATTGCGCCATCGGCGCGGTGCCGCCGCTGGGGCCGGTCTACGGCATCGAGACCTTTCTGGACGAGGCCCTGACCACGCTGGCCGAGGTCTACTTCGAGTCCGGCGATCACCAGAACCTGGTCAAGGTCAGCAGCGAGGACTTCCTGAAGCTCCTGCCCGGGGCACGCCGCGGGCACTACGGGCATCGGGAGTAAGCGTCGAATCCGGGCGGACGCCCGGATCCTGCGCTCCGGAGCCTGAGCAAGTATCGGTCGCAACGCCGAAATCGAGCGGATCGTAGGTCGGGTTACCGATAGCGTAACCCGACCTACATCTGCCGCCGACTAAAGGCGCTTTAGCGTCGAAATTGCGACCGGAATCGAAATCGATAGAGATACAGCCATCCCAAGAGAGCGTGGGAACGATCAGCGCCCGCGCCCGGTGAACTCGCCGATGCGCCGGCGGTCGCGCTTGGTGGGGCGGCCGTGCTCGGGCGCCGGGGCGTGCCCGGCCTCGCGGCGCTCGCGCACGAGCTCCTGGCGCTTGCGGCGGCTTGCCTCGTCTTCGGTGTAGAGCAGGGCGGCCTCGGCGGCGGGGCGGCGCTGCTTGGCGATGCCCTGCACCTCGACTTGCCACTCCAGCTCGCCCTTGTGGATGGTGAGGCGCGTGCCGGGACGGACGGCGCGGCCGGGCTTCACGCGCTGACCGTCCACCTGCACCTTGCCGCCGTTGATGGCCTCGACGGCCAGCGGGCGGGTCTTGAAGAAGCGCGCGGCCCAGAGCCACTTGTCGAGGCGCTGGGTGCCGGCCGGGTCGCTTGCGGTGTCCGCGGGCATTGGGGTTGCGGGTGCTGCCGTCAATCAGCGCCCGAACAGCAACGGGTCCAGCTTGCCGGCGCGGTCCAGCGCGGCCATGTCGTCGTAGCCGCCGACGTGCACGTCGCCGATGAAGATCTGCGGCACCGTGGTGCGGTGGCTGAGCTGGGTCATCTCCTGGAAGCGCTCGCGGTCGCCGTCGATGGAGATCTCCTCCCATTCCACGCCCTTGCGCTCCAGCAGGCGCCGTGCGCGGACGCAGTAGGGGCAGAAGGCGGTGGCGTACATGCGCACCCGCGGTTGGTTGGCGTCCGTGCTCGCGTCGGGCCCGTGGGCCGGTTGCATGCTGCTGGGGTACATCAGTCTCCTCGTGCTTTTCTCTGGTTCTGGCGCCGGGTTTCTTCTGCCGGCTTATCTTGCCGCGATTCTTCCGCGGGGCTCGTGCTGCGGGTGCCGGCCATCGACGATGGCAACTTGAAAACCCGCCGCCGCGGCCGGACAAGCCGAAAGACTGACACAATGCGGCCTTTGGCGCCAAGATGCCGGCCGGTGGGGGAACGCTTGTCCGCCGCCTCGGGGGCACCAAGAGCAGGCGCCCCAAACCAGACGTTCAGATCGACATAGAGCAGCGCACCATGTATCGACCCACGCCCCCGGTCATCCACCTCAAAGACTATCGCCCGCCGGAGTTCCTGATCGACCAGGCGGTGCTGCGCTTCGATTTGGGGCTCGACGAGACCGCGGTCCACGCCGAGCTGGACATCCGCCGCAATCCGGCCGCCACCCGCGGCGACGGCGATCTCCGGCTCGACGGTGAGCACCTGGAGCTGCTGGAGCTGGCCCTGGACGACCGTCCGCTGCCGCCGGTGGAGTACAGCGTGCACGAGGACGCGCTAGTGGTGCACCGGGTGCCGGACCGCTTCCGGCTGCGCACCCGGGTGCTGATCCGCCCGCGGGATAACACGGCGCTGGAAGGGCTCTACGTCTCCGGCGACATGCTTTGCACCCAGTGCGAGGCGGAGGGCTTCCGGCGCATCACCTATTACCTCGACCGCCCGGACGTGATGGCGCGCTTCCGCGTCGAGCTGGCTGCGGACCCGGCGCGCTTCCCGGTGCTGCTCTCCAATGGCAACCCCGCGGGCGAGGAGACGTTGGACGACGGCCGCAGGCTTGCCCGCTGGGATGACCCGTTTCCCAAGCCGAGCTACCTGTTCGCGGTGGTGGCCGGCAACCTCGCCGCCGTGTCCGACAGCTTCACGACCCAATCCGGTCGTGACGTCCCGCTCAACATCTATGTGGAGCCCGAGAACACCGACAAGTGCGACCACGCCATGCGCTCGCTGAAGGCGGCCATGCGCTGGGACGAGGAGCGCTACGGCCGGGAGTACGACCTCGACGTGTTCAACATCGTCGCCGTCAGCCACTTCAACATGGGCGCCATGGAGAACAAGGGCCTCAACGTGTTCAACGCCAAGTACATCCTGGCGCGGCCGGACACCGCCACGGACATGGATTTCGCCGGCATCGAGGGCGTCGTGGCGCACGAGTACTTCCACAACTGGACCGGCAACCGCATCACCTGCCGCGACTGGTTTCAGCTCAGCCTGAAAGAGGGTTTCACCGTCTACCGCGACCAGGAGTTCAGCGCGGACATGGGCTCGCGCGGCGTCAAGCGCATCGAGGACGTGCGCATGCTGCGCGCCCGCCAGTTCCCGGAGGACGCGGGCCCCATGGCGCATCCGGTGCGCCCGGACTCCTATATCGAAATCAACAATTTCTATACCGCGACGGTGTACGAGAAGGGCGCCGAGGTGGTGCGCATGCAGGCCAACCTCTTGGGGCCCGAGCGCTTCCGCCGGGGCACGGACCTGTACTTCCTGCGCTTCGACGGCCAGGCGGTGACGACGGAGGATTTCGTCGGCTGCATGGAAGAGGCGAGCGGGCTGGACCTCGAGCAGTTCCGCCGCTGGTACGCCCAGGCCGGAACACCGGTGCTGGAGTGCGCGGACAGCTTCGACGCCGCCACCGGCACCTATACCCTGGAGGTCCGCCAGCACACGCCGGCCACGCCGGGGCAGCCCACCAAGCTGCCGCTGCATATTCCCTTCGCGCTCGGTCTGCTAGACGCGGCGGGCAACGACCTGGCGTTGCAGTTGGCGGGCGAGGCCGAGCCGCCGGCACCCGGCACCCGCATGCTGTCTCTGCGCGAGCCGGTGCAGCGCTTCAGCTTCACCGGTCTCGCCGCCGAGCCGGTGCCGTCGCTGCTGCGCGGCTTCTCGGCGCCCGTGATCGTGCGCTATCCGTACAGCGATGCACAGCTCGACTTTCTGATGACCCACGACAGCGACGGCTTCAATCGCTGGGACGCGGCGCAGACCTTGAGCGTGCGGCTGCTGCTGGAACTGGTGGCGGAGCCGGACAAGCCGGTGCCGGACGCCTACATCGATGCCTTCCGCCGCACGCTGCTGAACGACGACGGCGACCAAGCGCTGTTGGCGGAGGTGCTGACGCTGCCGTCGGAGAGCTACCTCGGCGACCAGATGCGCAGCGTCGACGTGGATGGCATTCACCGCGCCCGCGAGCTGCTGGCCGCCGCCATCGGCGAGCAATTGCGCGACGATCTGCTGGCGGTCTTCGAGCGCAACCTGGAGCCCGCCGAGTACGCGCTGTCACCCGCTGCGGTCGGTCGTCGTGCACTGCGCAACTGCGCGCTCGGCTACCTGATGCGTGTCCCGAGCGCGGACATCCTGGAGCGGTGCCAGAATCAGTTCCGCGCCGGGCACAACATGACCGACGTCATCGCCGCGCTGCGCTGCCTGGTGGATGCCGATCCGGCGCTGTTCGGCGACGCCGGCGAGTGGGCGCTCGCGGCCTTCTACGAGCGCTGGTCCGCGGATGCGCTGGTGCTGGACAAGTGGTTCTCGCTGCAGGCGCAGAGCAGCCGCATCGACACCCTGGAGCGGGTGGAGCGGCTCATGGGCCACCCGCGGTTCTCGCTGACCAACCCCAACCGTGTGCGTGCGCTGATCGGCGCCTTCGCCATCGGCAACCCACTGCGCTTCCATGCCGCCGACGGCGCCGGCTACCACTTCCTGGCCGACCGTATCCTGGAGCTCGATCCGCTGAACCCGCAAATCGCCTCGCGGCTGTTGTATCCGATGACCCGCTGGCGGCGCTACGACGACCACCGCCAAGGCCTGATGCGCGACCAACTGGAGCGCGTGCTCGAGGTCGAAGGGCTTTCCAACGACGTCTACGAGGTCGTGTCCAAGAGCCTGGGGCAGGCGCAGGGCTAGTCACGAGACCGCGACGGCTTCGAAACCCGGATCGGGATCGCTATCGATTTCGATCGCGATCCCGATTCCGATGGAAATGGCTCGTCGGCCCGAGACGGTGTGAAGAAAACCCGTTGCGGTCTCGGGGCACGCGGCTGGCGCAGGTCGGGCCGACGTAGACGGTCCGACAAACAGGCGCTGACACTGAGCCCAGCGTCGGGCTTTGTTCCTCAGCCCGACCCACGCAGGGCTTTTTCGCGGGGTTTGCGGCCGCGCCTCGCTAGCGCTGCGCTAGCCGGCGGGCTTCTGCTGACTCCGCGAGTCCGTGCGTGTCGTCCGTCGCGCCGCCTCTCCGCCACATCTCCCAAGGCCGCCCCATGACGCCGATGAGCGCCCGGCTGTAGGCGAGCGCCGTGAGGAACGTGAAGCCCACCAGCGCCGCGTACCCCACCCAGAGCATGATGGATTGGGTGGGGTCGTGGGCGAAGCGGGTGCCATTCTGCACCGCCCAGATGGCCATCGCCTGTCCCGTGACGAAGACCCGCGCGGCAGTTTGGAGCGGGGCGCAGGCGGCGTCCGGCACCGACAGGTTGTAGGTGACCACCTCCTGCCAGCGCATGCCGGTGTAGTCGGCCGGCGGATACAAGGCCAGCGACATCACCGCTTCCGACCACAGCAGCAGCAGGCTGATCCAGACGGCCCACTGCCGCGCCATGGCGTAGCGGTACTCGGCGCGGACCTCGCCGCGCATGGCGCGCGACAGGCGCGGTATGAGCAGGGTGAGCAGCAGCAGATCTGCGAACAACACGGACCACTGCTGCGGCGCGAAGGTCAGCGCACTGGCGAGCAGCACCACCGCCAGCAATACCGCGCCGACGGCGTCGCGCAGCGTTACCGGTATACCGTGATAGACCAGCGGCAACAGCCGCCCCTCACCCTGTTTGGCTTCTTCCAGCAGCGCCCGGCGCAGCAGGTGTGAGCGCTCGTTGCCGGCGATGAAGATCATGCCGGCGATCAGCGCCAGCACCCCGGCGTTGGCGAGACACCCAGCGCGGTTCGCGTTGAAGACCCACACCAGCAGCGTCAGCCAGACGATGAGCATGGTGAGCAGCCGCATGATGACCGCGTAGGACATGAACCTGGGTCTCGGCATGGCGGCTTCCCCCTGCTGGGCTCGCTGTGTCGGCTTGTTGTGCCCGCGGTCGCCGCGGCCGATCGCAGCCGCGCCTACCGCGCATATGTTATCGCTTCAGCCGCGGCGCGACTGCGACCCACTTGGCTATGCGATGCACGCGACGCGCCCCGCGCCGGTGCATGCTCGCGCGGGCGTCGTTGCGCCCCGAATGCTCACGGCTCACCCTGCTCGGCGCCCGGCTCCAGCATCGCCGCCACCAGGCTCAGGTCCGAGCCGCCGATCTTGGCGTGTGCGTCATCCTCGTCCGGCATGGCGGGGCCGTTGATGTTGGGTGGCGGATAGATGCAGTTGCCGCCGCTGCGCTTGGCCTCGAACAACGCGATGTCGGCATTCGCCAGCAGGGTCGACTGCGTGTCGCTGCGGTGGTTCAGCGAGGCGACGCCCGCCGAGCAGGTCATGGGCACGGCCACGTCCGGCTGTTCCCCGCGGTCGAGATTGGCCACGGCCGCGCGGATGGACTCGGCCATGGCGGAAGCCTGGCCGATGGTCGTCTCCGGCAGCAGCAGGGCGAACTCGTCGTCGCCGAAGCGCGCGAAGGTGTCGTTGCCGCGCGAGCAGGACTCCACGATCTCCGCCGTCGCCAGCAGTGCCGCGTCGCCGGCCCCGCGGCCGTAGCTGTCGTTGATGGCGTCCAGGTGGTCGATGTCCAGCACGATCACGCTCAGCGGCAGGCGGTTCGGCTTGTGGAACTGGATCTCGACCTCCAGGCGTACGGTGAAGGCGCGGCGGTTATAGGTGCCGGTGAGGCTGTCGCGGTCGGCGAGGTTGCTGAGCCTGCGGCTGACGCGGGAGCGGTCGCTTTCCGCACGCATGAAGTCCAGCAGCGGGAAGCACAGCGCCTGCGCCAGCGCGCAGATGAGGTTGACGAACAGTGCCGTGTAGACGAGTTGTTCGAGAAACAGCGGTGCCACCCGCTCCGGGGCGACGCTCGCGAACAGCAGCACCGCAGTGCGGGCGATGAAGACGGCGCCGATGAGGACGTTGGCACCGATGATGGCCTGCACTACGCTGCCGCGCGGATAGCTATAGCGGTTGAAGATCCAGGCCGTGCCCAAGTACATGGCGCCATCGAGGCTCGAGGTGAGCGCCCCAGGGATGATCGGGTGGTGCATGGTCTCCGCCAGCACGAAGTAGAGCGTCAGCACGATGGGGGAGGAGACGATGAGCGCGAAGCCGATGCCGGGCAGGCGCAGGAACTCCAGCGATGCGCAGATCAACATCACCGGCAGCAGCAGCAAGAAGATGTTCGACAGCGGCACGGTGATCCAGCCGACACCGATCACGTTCTCCGCCAGCGCCAGTGCCCAGCCGATGGCGAAGCTCAGGTTGCCGGCGGCGAGCCAGGCGTAGGCACGCTCGTTGCGGATGCCGTGAGCTAGCGCCATGAACAGACCGGTCACCGAGAACACGCCGATGGCCGTGAGCATCAGCGTGTTTGGATCGATGACGGAGAAGGGATACATGCGTCCGGCGATCGTTCTGCTCTTCAGGCGACGCCGATGATCGGGCATCCCTGACCAGAATCGGCACGGAGCTCAAACCTGCTCAGCACTTGGGCGGATTCCGAGTTCCTTCGTTTTCAGCGGTTTATCGCGCCGAAAGGGGCTGCGCATCCTGCGCTCTGCGGCGAACGCCGACGTATCGGCGTTGAGCTAAGTGGATACGGCAAAAAGTTTAAGCGTTTCCCTTAAGGAAAGATAAGCACACTGCCACGATCTTTGCATCATTTCGCGTGCAGCGTCTCGATGTCGTCGAACAAGTAGAAGCGCTGGGCGAGGATCGGCTGGCCGAACAGCTGCACCTCCATGAGCAGGGTCACACCATACTTGCTGATGCCCGTGAGCTTGCCTTGGTGGCGCATGCCCTTGACGTCCGTGACCACAACCTCGCGCTCCAGCAGGCCGCGGTAGCGCTCTTGCGGCGTCTGGGGCTGCCGGGGCAAGGGGGGTGTGTACCGCGTTGCGCTCTGCTCCGAAGGGGCGTCCCGCCGCGGCGGCGAGCTTGCAGGGCGCATCGGGGCGGTGCTTGCGATGTGCTCTGTGGCGCCAGCGCGCTTCGCCCCGGGCGGGTTTGATGCGGCTTGGCCAGATGCGGGCGCCGTGGCCGCATCGGCCGCGTGTCGGGGGATGCTCGTCGATCTCGGCGTCGGCGCATCTCCGAGCCACCAGAAGGCGATGGGTCCAGGGTTCGGCACCGGAGTCTGGTGCGGGCTCGTCGCGGTCGCATCGGCCGTGTCGTCCGAGCTATCGGCAGGGGTCTCCGGGGGCGCGGCGGGCGCCGCGTCCTGTTGCGCCGTGGCCATCTGCGGCAGCAGGCTCGATGCCGTCTGCACCGCCAGGACGGTGGCGCTGGCGGCGAACACCAGCGCCAGCAGGGTGAGCGCCGGCCCGCGGCGCCGGTGCAGCACGAAGCGCCGCCATCCCAGGCCCAGGGCGAGCGCCAGCAGGCTGGACGAGCCCGTCAGTAACCATCCGGCGACGGACTCCGGCGGAATACGGGCCAGGATCGCCACATAGCCGGCGTAGCTCAGCCCGCAGATGCCGATGATGCCGAGCAACTGCTGGGACGGATGCGCAAAGGGAGAGATGGACGGTCGCCGCGAGGTCTCCGGCGCCGCAGCGCCCGCCGCCGCGGGCGTCCCGTCAGCACGCCCGTTACGCGGAGCGAAGGTCTCCGGGGCGAGTTGCTCGAGCTCCGCGGACGCCGTGGCGATGGCCACCGCGGCATCCACGTCGCCAGCCTGCGCCGCCGTCTGTGCCAGGCTGTTGGCCATGGCCAGCACTTGGGCGTGGTCCAGTTGTGGGTCCCGGCCATCCCGCACTGCCTCGAGTGCGCGCAACAGCGGCGTCATGAGGACCGCGACGTCCTCCGGACTGCGCCGCTCGATCTGTTTGAACTCGCCGAGAATCGCGGCGACGGAAACGGACATGTGCGTCGCTCTGAATCATTATGTGTACGCTGGCGGTCTGCCTTCGGCGCCCCGGCGTCGCAGTTTTGATACGCCCGCCGCAAGCCACGCCCACAAGCCTAGCCGTTTTTGTTTCGGACAGTTGCCACGGTTAGGCAACGACGGGGTGTCGTTGCTCGCAGTCGCCGCTCGTCATCGTCCACAGATCGGTGGCTCGTGTTGACCCGATGCGTGCGGCCCGGGCCGTGCCTCGTATCCTGCGGCCCAACAGGCGTTGCGCGCAAGGAATGCAAAGCATCGCGCCGGGGCTCACGCGCTCGGGGCTCAGGGCCGGTCCGCGTAGGTGGCCGGCCAGTGCGTGGCTGCCGTTGCCCGGTGGTGGACCCGGCGGTTGCGTGCCCCGGGCACGCAGCATCTTGCGCTTGCCCCGCGCGCGGTTAGACTGGCGCTTGACCCACGTGCCCCGCGCCGCCGCCATGTCCGCTCCAGCACCCAGCATCGCCGTCGTCCTGCTCTCCGGCGGTCTCGACTCCGCCACCGCCCTCGCCATGGCCCGCGCAGAGGGCCTGCGCTGCCACGCCCTCAGCGTCGACTACGGCCAGCGTCACCGCGCGGAGCTCACCGCCGCCGGCGCCGTCGCACGTCAGCTCGGCGCCGCCGCGCACACCATCGTGCCGCTGGACCTGCGCCCCATCGGCGGCTCCGCCCTCACCGACAGCGCCATCGCCGTGCCCGAGACACCCACCGATGGCATTCCCATCACCTACGTGCCGGCCCGCAACACCCTGCTCCTGGCGCTCGCGCTCGGCCTTGCCGAGACCATCGGTGCTTCCCAGATCGTCATCGGCGTCAATGCCCTCGACTACTCCGGCTACCCGGACTGCCGCCCCGCCTTCATCGCCAAGTTCCAGGAGCTGGCTGCCGTCGCCACCAAGGCCGGCATCGAGGGTAACGCACCGCGCATCCACGCCCCCCTTATCGACCTCACCAAGGCCGAGATCATCCGCCGCGGCACCGAGCTCGGCGTCGACTACGCGCTGACCGTCTCCTGCTACCAGGCCGATGACCAAGGCCGCGCCTGCGGCCGTTGCGACTCCTGCCGCCTGCGTGCCGAAGGCTTCCGCGCGGCTGGCCTGCCGGACCCGACCCGCTACGCCTGAAGCCCCCCGCACGCCGGCCGGAGCGCCGACGTGGTTCTCAGCGCCCCCATGCCAAGTTATACTTTGCCGTTCAGTGCGGCGCGATTCATCGCGTCCCACGTTTACGCGCGCCCTTAGCTCAGTTGGTAGAGCATCTGACTTTTAATCAGGTGGTCGTTGGTTCGAGTCCAACAGGGCGCACCACCAAGGTGCTGATTTCATGGACGAAATTGGCAAGCCAGTGCAGGCACCCATCGCGCCGAGACCCCCACAAGGCCCCCGGCGTGCGGTATTCCTCTGCACTGGAGTTTCATCCGATGGCCAGCATCAAGAAGCGGCCTCTCAAATTCGGCGGCGCGAGCTACCGCGCCGTCGCGTCGTCAAGTCCGGCGGCCGCGAGGTCGCATCCAAGACCTTCAGCAAGCGCAAAGACGCCGTCGCCTAGGCGGCGCGCATCGAAGGCGACCGTGAGCGCATGGCCGCGCTCGGTAACCCAGACGGTGCCAGGCTGTCCCGCGACGTGGCTGCCCTTGTCCTGACGGTGCCCGCCAAGGACCGCAGCCGCGACTATCTGATCCGCTAGTGGTGCGAGCGCATCGGCGACACCGCCATCGGCCGCATCGAGGTCGGCGAGTCGCGCCGGCACCTGAACGAGTACGCAGAGGCCCGCGCGCCCGCCAGCGCCAACCGGCTAAAGGCCGCGTGGTCTGTGGTGTTCCGTCACGCGCAACGCGAGGGTTGGATCACCACGAACCCCGCCCGCCAGCTTCGCCACCAGACCGAACCGCGCGGCCGCGTGCGCTGGCTTGAGGCTTGAGCCCGACGAGCGCAAGCGGCTCTTGGCCGCCTGTGACGCCTTTGGCTGGCCTCGTCTGGGCCTGCTGGCGCGATACTCTTGGGCACCGGCTGTCGCCTTGGCGAGGCGCTTAGCACGCGCTGGTGCGATGTCGATCTGCACGATCGGCACGTCTTCCTGCCCGACACCAAGAACGGCACGAGCCGGGTCTTGACGCTGCCCGAGCCCTTAGTCGCCGAGCTGAAGAAGCACCGACAGATCGGCGTCGGCCTCGTATTCGGCCGCGACGAGGAGCCGGCCGCACCGTTTCATTTCCGGAAGCACTGGAACCAAGCCAGGACCGCGGCCGGGTTGCCTGACCTGCGCCTGCACGACCTGCGTCACGATGTGGCCTCGCAGCTCGCCATGGCCGGCGCCACACTGCACGAGGTCGCGGAGGTGCTCGGCCACAAGAGCGTGCAGACGACAAAGCGCTACGCTCACTTGAGCACATCGCATAAGCAGGCGCTGACCGACCGCGTGCTGGGGGACAAGCTTTGATGAACCTCAAGCGCATGATCCAAGCCTGCGAGTCTGCGGACGCGGACCTTGTGCCGGCAAAGGGGCTCCCCAGCCCCTTTACCCCGCAGCAGGAGGAGGCGCTCTTGGACATTGGCGGCGAGCGGCTACTCAAGCTGGCGCGTGTGCGCGTGGCGATGATGAAGCACGTGCCGCCTGTCCAGTTCCCGACCAAGGAGCGGTTGGAGAAGGAGCGTGTGCAGCTACGCAAGGCGCTTGCGAAGGTCTCGCCCGCGACCCGCTTACTCATCCGTGTACTGCATGGCATCAACGCGAGGCACTACGGTTTCGGCGGCGGCCTGCCTGAGCAATTCGATCTGATCGGGTATCTCGATGCCCTCCTGGAAGTAAGGTATCACCGGCCAAAGAGCAATGCCGTCCGACAGCAGATCATTATGGAGACCGCCTTCATCTGGCGGGCGTTGGGGTTCGATTGTGACCCCGGCTGCGCCAGCGACCTGACCGAGTACCTCAAAATCGTCTGTGCCGTGCTCGATGCCCGCTTCGATCTTCAGCAGCTTGCACGCGACGTCTGCAGCTTCTTCTCTGAACTCCCTGAGTGAGAACGCTTCCGATTGTGGGGGTTTCCCACTCAGTCCACCTCTCACCCCTCATAACATTTGGAGCACCCTGAACAAGCAGGGGTGCGACCCAGTGTCCCCGCAAGATCTCTCCGACTGGTCAACCGTCGAGGACCTCCCGGTCCGCAGCGCCGGACTCATCACCAAGACCCACGCCAAGCGACTCTTCCGCGACCGGACTCTAAACGGCCTAGCCGCCAAGGGCGCTGCCGCCATGGTTGGCCGCAAGGCGCTCGTCCACGTTCCCAAAGTGCTCGATCACGTTCTGGGTCAGGACGCGGCTGCCTAGTTCCTCGGTCCCCGGCAACGGGCCGCCGCCCTATGCGCCTGGACTGGCGTTGCCTGCACTCGGTGGTCCGTTTGCGCGACGGCGAGGAAGTAAGTTGAGCCATCCACCCCGGGGCTTGCCCTAAAAAGAACGCCCGCCAGTGTGAGCTGGCAGGCGTCCCGCCCCGTGAGGGGCATTCATCGCCCCGGGGGAGCGAATGAAAACTTTCAGCTATACCAAAGACCCGATCAACGACGTCTACCGCGAGGTGGTCAAGACGGTGATTATCGACACCGCTGCATTGGCATTCATTTGCGGACTGCTCGTCGGCTCGATCATGTAACGGGGACTCGAGTCCGCCACAAGCCTGAGAACCAACCAAAACGAGCGTCAGCGCATGACCGAGGACACCACCACCAACAGCAGCAGCCACGCCGTAGACGCGACCAGCATACCGCGTCCACGGCTGGCTGCTCCATCTCACTGTTTATTCGAGCAGTCGCTTTGCTGCCGATGCGCAGGCGACGCGCGAGCAGGTGCGGGGCGAGCGCACCGAGATCATCGTCCGCGAAAGCGACTATTACCACATGGCGCTCGACGTCCAAGACGCGATGCTGAAGGACGAATCGCCTTGGAACGTAGTGATCTTCGGCGGGATGCACTGCCTGGTGCAAATTCGCGAGCCACCGCACCCGGAACGTGGGCTGGGCGCTGGCACGGCTGGTCGGCAGGCAGATTGATGGGCTGTCTCTGGCCAAGGGGAAGGGCACAGCGCTCAAGTCGTACCGCGTCGTTTCGCTGGCTGTGTCGACCGAACAGGAATCCGCGTCTGTGCGCAGCCTTGATGCCGTTCGTGGCCCATCGGGTGCCGTTCATCATACTTCGGGTGCGGGCAGAGCGTTTCAAAACGCTCTGCCTATGCCGAAAAATTCTGAAACTGCTGTTTCTTCTGTGTGTGTGTCGCAGACGCAGACCACACAGAACACGCACAAACAGAAAAAAGCGGCGTCTGGGCCTGAATCGGCTGGCCAGAGCGTTTTGAAACGCACAGAACGCTCTGCCGGGAAGGAACAGGTGCCGGCCGCAGCGCCAGCGCCAGCGCAGCCGCGCCCGTCGTACGTGTCGTCGTTACTGACGCCCGAGGTGCAGGCGGCGGCAAAGCGGCAGTACGAGAAGCTGATGGCGCAGCGGAAGCATATGGCCGAGGAGGATGCGCAACTGGCTCGGGAGGGCACTACTGCGCCGCGTAAGAAGGGCGACGCGTAAGGCGGCGCGCCCCGGCGGATGGGCCGTTCGCCCGGCGGCGTGCCGTCGGGCGGTTGCCAATCGATATGGACGCGGTTTGGCGCGTGTGCCAAGCTATCGGTACCACCTATGAGTGAATTACGATCCATTGGCAGAATCTATATACCTGCCCCGAAACAGAAAGCCGTAAGGCTGCCCCTTTGACCACTTACGCCGGCTTGCGAACGCTGGTGGCGCTGATGATCCGCGAAGGCGTAAGGGGCGAGCGGCCTATCGATGACTGCCCGCGCTTTGTTGCGATGTGCAGAATCAGCTACTTAGCGACGTGTGTACACTGTCCGACGCCGGTGCCGGAATCCGTTGTCCAGGTGGACGCCGGCGACGCTGATGAATTGGGTGTCCTTGAGAAAGTCGGGGAGCCGCGGCCTCGATGCGCCTCCAGCCTCGTCCTTCACGATGCGGTCATCGACGATCTCGGCATCGGCCAGCAGGAACACGGGCTTGCCGCGCTCGCGGGCCATCATGGCCTCGGCGACACACCAGGGGGAGCGTAGCCAGTTGGCGGTGCAGAGCACCACCAGGGCGCGGCTGCGGCGCAGCGCCTGCCAGAGTTCATGCTCCCACTGACTGCCGGCGGGAATACCGTCGTCGGGGTGGCTATCGAGGAACAGGGACTTGAAGCCGCGCTCCTTCAACGCGGTGCGCAACCAATCGGCCCGTGTCCGGTCTTTGCTGCTATGGCTGATGAAGAGGGTCGTCAACGTTAGCTCCTGCCTGTCGTGGGCGCGTCGGAATCCAGCCGGCGGTCAAGGGTGCATCGCGACAATTGTTCTGGAAAGCGGCCGCTGGGGCGCTGCTCTGCCGCAAGTGCGGTCGCCCGGTGGAGATTTTGGGGACCGACGGCATGCTCGGTCGGTGCTTGCGTGATGGCCGGCGGCGGCAAAACGCAGAGGCGACAGGTGAATCCACATGCTGGTCGCGGCCGGGCGCACCGGCGCGGACCGCGAGGTTTTTCCGCTGTGCCAGAGCTGCTTCGCGCCATCCGGCCCGGTG
This sequence comes from Thiohalocapsa sp., assembly GCF_022340605.1. Classification (GTDB taxonomy): domain Bacteria; phylum Pseudomonadota; class Gammaproteobacteria; order Chromatiales; family Chromatiaceae; genus Thiohalocapsa. The sequence continues at coordinate 1,070 of NZ_JAJDNQ010000024.1, read as the reverse complement.
CGGCCCGTGAAGGCACCGTTGGTGAGCAGACTCCTCGAGAATTTCATACACTTGCGGGTGGAAAGCGCCCAACAAAGCTACCCCGGACAGAACTTGCGCGGTTCGCAAACATGACGAAATCAGAGCTGGTCGCCCTCCTCACATCACACCAAAGCACGCTCAGTCAGCAGGACGTGGATGACGCAGTCAAGATACTTCTGCAGCAAATGAGCGACGCGCTGGCTGCGGGGCAGCGCATCGAGATCCGAGGCTTCGGCAGCTTCAGTCTTCATGCACGTCCGCCCCGCCTGGCGCGCAACCCGCGGACCGGCGCCCCGGTAGCCATCCCCGCGCGACATTCCCCGCACTTCAAGCCGGGCAAGGAGCTGCGCCAGCGGGTCAACGCGATGCTGGTGACGTAGGCGTCGCGAGCCCCTCGCCCTCCGCGTCAAGCGCCGACGCTTGCGCCCCAGTAGTCTGTCTCGAAGTTGCGAACCGGCGGAAACCAGAGAGCGACTGCCGTGCTCGCCAGCGCCTTTGTCCCGTCTTGGCTGGATTCTCATCGGACGCTCACCATGGCCGACATCATCCCCTTCCCCCGCAGCCCTGAACCCACCGACGGCGACGGTGAAGGACCGACCGAAATCGTCGTCCGCCTCGTCTTCGAGATGCCCGAGGCGCCGCCTGCGGAGCCCGAGGACGAGCAGGTCGAGGACCCACCGCAGAAGGCCAAGGGTGGCTGGGTCTGGTTCTGGCTGGGGGCGCTGCTGGGTCTGGGGCTGGGCGGTTGAACGGCGGTGCTGAAAGCGCTGGGATCAGCGTACTCCGGTCACTGGAACCGGGCGGTCGTCGTGCCCCGGAACGCCCCGCTCGCCATCCGCACTTCTCGAAGGGCCAAATCGCCACGGTAGTTTGCCAGTTGGTGGTCGTCGGCCAATGCGGAGAATCGGAGCCCTGGGTGGCGCACTTCGGCCAACGCACCGTGCATACCTGAGCCCTGCATGGGTATCATTCCTTGGCGAGCCACTACGAGTACGACTGCTCAGGCCACCGGGACCGCCCGCACATGCGTACCTAGCCAGAGGAACGGG
>NZ_JAJDNQ010000023.1 GCF_022340605.1 Thiohalocapsa sp. | reverse complement strand
TTCTTACCCAAGCTGCCCTCATGCCTCTCTGTGGTTTCTGCGCACATCAGGCGACCTTTACCCAATACACCGTGCCAAACCGTACGCCGAAAACTTTCCCATGCCCGCCATCGCATTATTCCCGCAAGCACCTGACCGGTCTTCCCCACATCGTCGCCGGCACCAAGATTCAGCGCGTCTTTGTATTCCCAAAGCCGACAAAGAAGGCAGTCATCTGCCCGACAGCGATGACCGTCGAGCCACGATGACCAACGCGGACGCGCCCGCACCGTCGTCGAGCCATTGGCAAGCCGCGAATTGAGCCGCAGAGACAAACCGCCAAAGGCAACAAGATCACACCTGCGGCAAGCGCTCCGGCGCAGCTCGGCGATCGTTATCGCCAATCCCCAGACCACCGGCCTCGCGGCGGTGCTTACATCCTTGGCGGTCCGGCTGCTATGCTGCCGAGCCATGTTGCCCCCCTGCGAACCCACCGCCATCCGCGACGAGCTCCGGCGCATTCTGGATGCGCTGCCGGAGCAGACGGCCGCCCCCAGCGCCGGGTCTGCGGACGCGCCGGAGGCGATGTCCTTGTCCACGCTGGCGACGGCCCTGGAGGAGGCGCTGGACGCGCTTGCCCAGCGCATCCACATCGATTGCAGCGACGCGCCGGTCACGGAACAGCCCGGTCTCGACCGGCTCGGCGACCACGTCATCGACCTGCTGGACCGCCTGACGCAGCACGCGCGGCGGCTCGGCGCCGATGCCGACGCGCACGACCTCGACGGGCTGCTGCTGGCCCTGGCCTGCTGCGTGGTGCGCAGCGGCGGTGAGCTCTCGCTCCTGCAACCGGTGGTCAACGCCGCCGCGGAGCGTGCCAAAGACGAGCGCGACCCGGCGCAGATCCGCCTGCTCTACCACATGGCCGACGACGTCGCCCGCGGGCTGTCGGCACGCTTCAGCGGCGCCCTGCCCGGGAGCGCGCGCTTCGAGACCTGGCGCGCGCTGCTCATCAATCGCGCCATCATCGCAATGCGGACGCTGGAGCCGCAGTTGATGGAGCCGGCCTTCGATGCCCTGCTGGAGGAGTTGCCCGCCGACGCCCCCACCTTCTTCCGTGAGGGCATGCGCCAAATGGCGCTGATGGACTATCCGCGTGCCGTGCGCGAGGTCATGCGCCGCTACCACGATGCCCGCGGCACGGACGAGCGCCTGCACTGACGTGCACGGCGAGCCGGGTCGCCGCAAACGCGCAGCCCGCGCTTCGACGTCCGCAGCCACGGCCGGCGCCATCGAAGACCCCAGGCCACGACACGGCCCATGCAAGAGATGCCATGAAACTCCTGTTCGACCTCTTCCCAGTCATCCTGTTCTTCGTCGCCTACAAGCTGTTCGGCATCTATGTGGCCACGACCGTCGCCATTGCCGCATCGGCCTTGCAGGTGGCTTGGGTGCGCCTGCGCCGCGGCCGCGCCGAGCGCATGCACCTGGCCACGCTGGCGCTGCTGGTGATCTTCGGCGGAATGACCCTGGCGCTGCGCGACCCTACCTTCGTGATGTGGAAGCCCACCATCGTCAACTGGTTGTTCGGGCTGGTATTCCTGGTGACCCAGTTCATCGGCGACAAGCCGCTGGCGCAGCGCATGATGGAGCACGCCGTGGAGGTGCCGGACGTCATCTGGCGGCGGCTCAACCTTGCTTGGGCGGTCTTCTTCATCTTCTCCGGCCTGGTTAACCTCTACGTGGTCTACGTCGGCAGTGGCTTCTACGAGGCCCGTGAGGCACTCATCGCCGCCAGCGGCGTCACGGACATCGACCTCAAGCAGTGCGCACAACACTTCTCCGGCTCCGTTCTCGCCCTCTGTCAGCGGGCGCACATGAGCGAGTCGTCATGGGTCGACTTCAAGCTGTTCGGTATGATGGGCATGACATTGGTGTTCGTCCTGGCGCAGGCGGTCTACCTGGCCCGGTACGCTCACCACGACAAGGAGCCCGCGCCCGCCGCGGGCGATATCTCGCAGGAGGCCGACGCAGGCGGCCGATAGCCCAGGACTAAACAGCCCGGAGTGCTCGACAGTGTTGTACGCCATCATCGCCACAGATCACCCGAACAGTCTGCCCGCACGCCGCGCGGCGCGGCCGGCGCACCTGGCACGGCTGGAGGCCCTGCAGGCGGAGGGTCGGCTGGTGCTTGCCGGACCTCACCCGGCGGTGGCGGCCACCGATCCGGGCGATGCGGGCTTCACCGGCTCGCTGGTGGTGGCGGAATTCGAGGACCTCGACGCCGCCCGTGCCTGGGCCGACGCCGATCCCTATATCGCCGCGGGCGTCTACCAGAACGTGCTGGTCAAGCCGTTCATCCAGGTGCTGCCCCGCTGAGCGGGGCCCGCCGAAACCACCGCCCCGCCTGAGCACGGCGTCCGGGATGAGCAACCGGCAGCCCGAGCAACCGAACCCAGAACCCCCTTCCTAGGCCAAGGGCGCGCGGCACATGATGCCGGCCGGCGCCGAGGTCAGCGCACACCATCACCAACCCGAGGAAGAAGTCAGATGCGATCCAAACCGTTCCCGAAGCACCTGTTGCGCATCGCCGTCGCCAGCGGCCTGCTGGCCGCGGCATTCGCCACGCCTGCGTCGGCGGAGGACAAGACCCCTGCCGGCGACGATACGGTCATCGCCACCATCAACGGCGAGCCCTACAAGCTCGACGTATTCCGCCTGTTCTATGCCCAGCGCCTGCAACAGACGGGCGGGGAGAACTCGGCTGACTTGCAGGAACGGGCGTTCAACGAATTCATGAACCTCGTGGTCTCTTCCCAGGAGGGCGAAAAGCGCAAGCTCGCCGAGCGCCCCGACGTGCAGGCGGCGCTGGAGCTGGAGCGCATGATGGTGCTCTCCACGGCCGCGTTGCAGGCCATCGCCGCAGACACCGAGGTCACCGACAAGGAGCTGAAGCAGGCCTACGAGCAGTTCAAGCAGCAGGCCAAGCGCACCGAGTACAAGGCCCGCCACATCCTGGTGGACAACAAGGAAAAGGCCGAGGAGCTCGCCAAAGAGGTCACCAAGAAGAAGGGCAAGAACTTCGAGAAGCTGGCCAAAGAGAACTCCCTCGGTCCCACCGCCGACAAGGGCGGCGACCTCGGCTGGTTCGATGGCCAGCAGATGGTCAAGCCCTTCGCCGACGCCGTGGCCAAGCTCAAGCCTGGCGAGTGGACCAAGGAACCAGTGCACACCCAGTTCGGCTGGCACGTGATCCTGCTGGAAGACACCCGCGACGCCGAACCGCCGTCGTTCGAGGACGCAAAGCCGAGCCTGGAGGCTGCAATCAAGCGCCAGAAGGTCGCCGAGAAGCTGGCCGAATTGCGCAATCAGGCCATGGTGGAACTGAACGAAGACGTCGTGAAGCTCAAGGACGACGGCGGCGAGAAGAAGTAACGCCCCGGCCAAAGCCCGTGCCCAGGGCCAGGATGGCCCGCGGCACCGGCAGCAGGACGTGCCGGTGCCCGGCCATGGGCGAGCGGGCGACCAGTCGGTGTAGGTCGGGTTAGCGGTAGCGTAACCCGACGATGGGCGTCCGTAAGCCGTGCTTACCCGGCCGCCGGTCGCGGCACCGAGAGTGCCGCTCCCACCAAGCCCCACAAGCGCTGCCTGCCATAGCGGTTGCTCTAGGCGCGTCGGCGCTGTGGGAGCGCCACTGCCTTTTGTGGCGCGACGACGGGTGGGAGGTTGCCTGCCGCATGGCAGTTACTCAGCGCGCGGTGTGCTGCCTGGCCGCCGGTCGCGGCACCGAGAGTGCCGCCCCCACAAGCGCTGCCTGCGATCTGCTCGATTTCGATCCCGATTTCGATTTCGATCCTGAAACGTCTGTGGCTGGCGGTGCCAGGAATTTGGCGCAGGTGCACCGGCCACAGCAGTCAACTGCTGGTTCTAGGACCACGCGTCAGGGCGTACAGACCATGGCGACACGCCGATTACCCAGGCGCTGAAGCGGTCTGGCGTTCCGCCCCACCAGACTCGCGAGCCGATTCAGGTCGACCGCCGCCACCTCCACCGGGGTGCGCATCACGAACCAGTGCACACCCTCGGTGCAGGGCGGTCGGGTCAGGGAGCCCTCGTAGGCGTAGTAGTCCTTGCGACCCGGTAGCATGAACAGCGGGTTCACGCCCACGTTGCGGCCGTAGAAGGATTGGCCCGGCCGGCTCGGTGCGTTCTCCAAGACCCGCCGCAGGATCTGGTTGACGCGTGGACCGGCGATCAACGGCACGGCGACCACGGCAATGTCGCCGCGATTGTTGGCATGGATGAGCTGTAGCTCCGCATCCGCCGTGTGGCCGTCGATGACATGCTCGGAGGGCACGTGGAAACGCAGCTCCACCAATTCGTAGCTGAGTCCGTCCACCACCAGATAGCTGCCACGATCGTAGCCCAGCCGCAGGGCGCGCCCATCGTTGGTGACATAGAGGGCGCTGCTGCGGTAGCGGAAGCGCAGCGGCTCGCAGGGCGCCGCAACGGCAACCGCCTCCGTCAGGGCCACCGGTGACTGATGGTCACCGCGGCCGCAGGTGCCGTAGTCGGGATCAAGATCGGCCCAGCGCTCCGGCCCCTTTGCGCCACTGTAGGCCCACTGCGGCATCGCGTCCGGGTCCGGCAGCGAGACACCCGGCTGCCAGGCGGCCGCGGGCGCGGCGCAGAGCAGGAGCCCCGCGACGGCGAGGGCGCCGGGCAGTGCTTGCGCAGCAAGTTGGGCGAGTGCCATGGGCCGGACCCACGGGCCAAACCGGCGAGACGGCTTGCTCATGTCGTATCAGTCGTCGCGGTTGCGCTTCAGGCCCGCAACGGAGACCACCTGGGCCGATTGCGGCTCGTCGGCAAAGTAGGGACGCTCGCCGCCGCGGCCATCGAGGTCGGCGAGCTCTTGCTCGCGCGCGGCGATCAGCGCGAGGCACTGGCGCACGTCCTCGATCGTGTTACCGGAGAGTGGATGCTTCATGCCGGGCGGCGGCGTCACGTCTCTGATGATCGCCCCCAGCGTCTTGCGCATCGCGATCAGGATCTGCTGTTCTTTGCTAAGCTCGGGCATCTGACTCCTCCCGTTGCGTTTGAGTTGTCGGCCATGTAGCTGTCACGTCGGGGAGGCCGCGCGGCATCGCCGCGATCTTGCCCGCCCGCGCATCAGGGTCGGGGCGAACGGCGCATTATTCACTAGCCCGGAGCCGAGTCAAAAGGGGCACAACGCTCAACCGGCCGCTGCCGCGGGCTGGTACAGGCCGCCCGTCAGGTCCGCCAGCGCCGCCTCATCCAGCACCGCAACGCCGAGCGACTGCGCCTTTTTGAGCTTGGAGCCCGCCTCTGCGCCGGCCAGCAGGTAGTCGGTGTTGCCGGACACGCTGCCGGTAACCTTGGCACCCAGGGCCTCTAGCTGTGCCTTCACGGCGTCGCGCGGTCGGCTCAAGGTGCCGGTGATGACGAAGGTCTTGCCGGCCAGGAGCTGCCCGCCACCCACTTCGCCTGCCGCGGCGGCCCGCGCGGTCGGCACCGCCCAGGTGATGCCGCCGATGGCCGGGTCAAGCAGCTTGTCGATGACCTCGCGGTTATGGGGCTGGGCGAAGAAGCTCACGATGTGGGCGGCAACGATGGGTCCGACCCCTTCGATGAGACTACACTTGCCACCCTGGAGCTCGGCGACCGTGGCGCCGCGTAGTGACGCCAGGTCGGGCCAGCGCTCGGCGATCTTGGCCGCCGCGGCGGCCCGCAGGCCGCGCACCTCGAGGCCGGCGAGCCAGTCCGCCGACGGCTGCTCAGCCGGATGGGCCTCGGGATGCTCACCGAGCCACTCCAGCAATGCCGTGGCGGTCTTCTCGCCCACGCCCTCGATGCCCGGCTCATCGACGACGAAGGTGTCGATGTCGGCGCTCAACAATGGCTCCAGATCACCAAAATGGTCCGCCAGCGCCGCCGCCGTGGCCTCCCCCACCTCGCGGATGCCCAGTGCATAGATGAAGCGCGCGAGCGTGGTGCGGCGGCTGCGGTCCAGCGCGTCGATGAGGTTCTGCGCGGACTTCTGCCCCATGCGCTCCAGCCCGGCGTAGTCGTCCACGCCGAGCCGGTAGAGGTCCGCCGGGTCGCGCACCAGTTCCTGGTCGACGAGCTGCTCGATGAGCTTCTCGCCGAGACCGTCGATGTCCATCGCCCGGCGGGACGCGAAGTGCTTCAGCGCTTCCTTGCGCTGCGCGGCGCAGCTGAGCCCGCCGCTGCAACGCGCGATGGCATCGCCCTCGGCACGGATCACATCGGAGCCGCACGCGGGGCAGTGCGTCGGCAGCTCCACCGGCACGGTCCCCGGCGGGCGCAGCGATTCCACCACGGACACCACCTCCGGGATCACGTCCCCGGCGCGGCGCACGATGACGGTGTCGCCGGCGCGCACGTCCTTGCGGTGCACCTCGTCGATGTTGTGCAGCGTGGCGTTGGAGACGGTCACGCCGGCCACGTCCACGGGCTCCAGTCGCGCGACGGGGGTGACGGCACCCGTGCGACCCACCTGGAACTCCACCGCCCGCACCACCGTCTGCTCCTCCCGCGGCGGGTACTTGTAGGCGATGGCCCAGATCGGGTCCCGCGCCCTGCGCCCAAGCTGGCGCTGGGCGGCGATGTCGTTGACCTTGAACACGACGCCATCGATCTCGTATTCGAGACTGTCGCGGCGCGCGCCGATGGCGCGGTGGTAGTCGATACAGCCCGCCGCACCGCGGACCACCTTGGACTCGGGCGACACCCGCAGCCCCCAGCCGCGGAAGGCCGCAAGCGCGTCGTGCTGCGTCGCGCCCAGCTCGCCGCCCTCCACGGCACCGAAACCGTAGCAGAACATGGCGAGCGGCCGACTCGCCGTAACCCCCGGGTCCAGCTGCCGCAGACTGCCGGCGGCGGCGTTGCGGGGGTTCTTGAAGGGCGTCTGGCCGGCTTCGAGCATCTGTTCCTTGAGGCGCTCGAAGGCGGCGATGGGGAGATAGACCTCGCCGCGCACCTCCAGCAGCCGGGGCCAGCCGGCGCCCTGAAGCCGCAGCGGGATGGCACCGATGGTACGCACCTGGGCGGTCACGTCCTCGCCGACGGTGCCGTCGCCGCGGGTAGCGGCCAGGGTCAGTAGGCCGTCTTCGTACAGCAGGCTGATGGCCAGGCCGTCGAGCTTGGGCTCGGCGACATAGTCCACCGCGTCGGTGTCCAGGTCCTTGCGGATACGGCGGTCGAAGTCCTGCACGTCGCCGTCGGTGCGCGCGTTGCCCAAGGAGAGCATGGGCACGCGGTGGCGGGCCTCGGCGAAGCGCTCGGACGGCGGTGCACCGACCCGCTGCGTGGGCGAGTCGGGCGTGCGCAGCGCCGGGTAGCTGCGCTCGAGCTCCTGCAGCTCCCGGAACAGCGCGTCATACTCGGCGTCGCTGACCTCCGGGTTGTCGAGGACGTAGTAGCAGTAGTTGTGGTGGTGCAGCTCGGTGCGCAGTGCTTCCGCCCGCCGTGCCGCCGACTCGAGTGCGTCCGGCGCGTCGTCGGGCGCGTCGGGCACATCAGGGGGCGCCTCAGGGGGCGCCTCAGGGGGCGCGCTCACGGCGTGTCGGCGGTCGCCGCGTTGCCATGCAGCAGGGCGCGCACCTGGGTGCGCAGCGCCTTGGCGTCGGCGTCGCGCAACGGCTGGCGCTGCGGTCCGCGGATGTCGCCGCCGAGCAGCTCCGCCATGATGCGGGCACCGTCCAGCATCTCGTCGAATACCATGAGATCGCTCGGCTCACCGCGGAACTGGGCGAACACGGCGAGCCCGGGACTGGCGAACTCGCTCATGTCATCGAAGGGGAAGGTGCCGGGGTTGACCAGGTTGGCCATGCTGAATAGCGGCTCACCGTGCGGCGCGTCGCCGCGGGTGCGGTGGAAGATGTCCATGTCGCCGGGGCGCAGCTTGCAGCGCTCGGCAGCGGCAAGGATGTCTTCACCGTCGAAGGCGCCGCCGGGGCTGGTGATATAGAGCTGGATCAGCAACTCATCACTGGCGGCACCGGCGGCACCGGCGGCGGCGCGCTCGCTGGCGGACTGCTCGCCCTCATCGTCATCATAAGCGTCGGTCATGGCCGATTCGGGCGCCGGCACGGCTTCATAGGAGAGGTCGTCGGCATCGTCACCATAGGCATACGCCGAAGCGGCGGAATCATCATCGTCCGCCTCACCCAGGCGGCCGAAATTCGGCTCCTGCCTGCGTCGGGATGGCGGCCGACGCACCCGCCGCGCCCCCGTGAAGCCCTGCGCCCGCTGCTTCTCCCAGAGATACAGCCCGATCAGAAACACGGCCCCAATGACCGTCAGTATCAGGCGCAAAGTCGTGGCGTCCATTCGGTGCTCGCCCCCCAAACGTTGTCTTGACCGGAATAAGTCTATTGTCGCGCGCAGTATATCAGCGCGATCAAGCGCGGTTGGCGGCGGCCGGGCCGACGAACACCGCCTCCAGCTGGCCGAAACGGACTCATACGCCGATTATCCCGCACATCAGCCCGCTCATCACCCGGATTGCGGTCAGGAGACCGCCGCGAGCCGAGCGGCCTCCTCCACGTCCACGGACACCAGCCGCGAGCAGCCGGGCTCGTGCATGGTGACGCCGATGAGGTGATCCGCGATCTCCATGGTCACCTTGTTGTGGGTGATGAAAATGAATTGCACCTGATCCGACATGGAGCGCACCAGTTCGCAGAAGCGCCCGACATTGGCGTCGTCGAGCGGCGCGTCCACCTCGTCCAGCATGCAAAAGGGCGCCGGATTGAGCTGGAAGATGGCAAACACCAGGGCCACCGCCGTCAGCGCCTTCTCACCGCCGGAGAGCAGGTGAATGCTGCTGTTCCGCTTGCCTGGCGGGCGGGCCATGATGGCCACGCCGGTGTCCAGCAGATCCTCGCCGGTAAGCTCCAAGTACGCATGCCCGCCGGCGAAGACGCGCGGGAACAACTGCTGCAAGCCCTGATTGATGCGATCGAAGGTCTCCTGGAAGCGCTGGCGGGTCTCGCGGTCGATTTTGCGGATGGCCGCTTCCAGGGTCTCCAGGGACTCGCTGATGTCCCCGTGCTGCTCGTCCAGGTAGTGCATGCGCTCGGACTGCTCGCGGAACTCGTCGATGGCGGCAAGATTGATGTTGCCGAGGCGCTCGATGCGGGACTTGACCCGCGTCAGCTCGCCCTCGTGCTCGGTGCTGGTGGCGGCGGCCGCGAGGCGCGCGACCACCTCCGCCATGACGCCGCCGCGCTCGCCGAGCTGCTCCTCCAGGGTACGCCGACGCACCAGGCGCTCCTGGCGCTCCAGGCGCATGGCATCCAGCGCCTGCTGCACCGAGCCTACGCCCTGCTCCAGGGTATGACGCTGCTGCTCGGCCTCGCGCACGGCCTGATCCAGCGACTCCATGCGCGCGCGGGCCTCGCTCAGCTCCGCCTCCACGTCCACGCGCAGCTCCAGTTGCACGTCGAGCTGCTCGCGCTGCTCGGCGATGGGCTCCGCCGCCTCGTTCAGGGCCTCGATCAGCTCGTCGCGGCGGGCGTTGAGGGTCTCCAGCTGCTCGGCGGCACGTGTCAGCTGGCCCTCCAGTGCGCTCAAGGACGCCCGCCGCGTCTCGATGGCGACCTCCAGGCGCTGGCGCTCGTCCCGCAGCCTGCCCTCGGCGGCGCGCGCCTCGGCGACGCGGGCACGCAACGCGTCGCGCTCCACGCCCAGCGCCTCGCGGCGGGCGGCGAGCCGATCCGTCTCCGCCAACGCCGCGTGCAGGCGCTCGCGGGCGGCTTCGATCTCCTCCTCGGCCTCGGCGCGGCGCTCGGTGAGCTCCCGGAGCTCCTCGTCCAGGGCCGCCACGCGCTCGCGCATGTGCTCCAGGCGCGAGCGCCCGGCGCCGAGGTCCGCGTCGAGTGCAGCGCGCTCGCGGCTCAGGCGGCCGACGGTATCCAGGGCGTCGTCGCGTTCCCGCTCCAGGACCTGGCGGCGCTCGGCCAGCGCGTCGTGGCTCTCCGCCAGCTCGGCGATCACCTGCTCCAGGTCGTCGATCTCGGCCTGCAGGCTGCGTAGGGTCTCGGCCCGCTCCAGGCTGCCGGCCACCTTGGGACCGTCGCCCGGACGTTGCAGCCAGTCGCGGCCCACCTGCGCACCGTCGCGGGTGACAATGCGCTCGCCGGGGCCGATCTCACTTCGGCGGGACAGGGCCTCGGGCAGGGTGTTGGTGGTGCGGATGCCGTGCAGCAGGCCATGCAGCGGCCAGGGGCAGCGCACCCTGGCCGCGAGGCTGTCGGGGGGCGGTGCCGGCGGGTCCAGATCCTGGCTCAGGCCCGGCCCCAGCAGACCGAGGGGGCCGCAATCGAGGTGTGGGCCGTGGGCGTCCAGATCGGCGACGCACAGCGCGCCAAGCATGTCCGCGAGCACCGCCTCCGCGGCTGCCTCCCAGCCGGCATCCACCTCGATGCCGTCCAGCAGCCGCGGCACGTCACCCAGCCCCTGCTCCTCGATCCAGACGCCCACCGCGTCGTCGCCGTGCTCCAACGCGGCATCCTGCAACGCCTCCAGCGAGGCTTGGCGACCGCGGCATGTCTGCAGCTCGGTGCGGGCAGCGTCCAGACGCGCGGCGGCCGCGGTGCGCTCCGCGTCCAGCGCGCGCAGGGCCTCGGCGCTGCGGGCCTGGCCGTCGGCGGCCGCGGCGATCTGCTCGTCCAACGCCTCGGAGCGCTCCCGCAGCGCCGCTAGGCGGGTTTCCAGCTCGGCGGTATCCAGCTTGGCCCGGTCCTCGGCGATGCGTGCGGCGCGCTGCCCCGCGCGGGCGATGCGCTGCTCCAGGTCGTTGATGCGCCCGCGCTCAGTCTGCGCGCGCTCGGTGGGGCCGCCGGGACCCTCCTGGAGCTCGTCCCAGGCCGCCTGCCAGGCGTCGAGCCGCTCTTCCGCCTGCGCCAGCTCGTCGCCCGCGGCCGCGAGACGCTCGCCCACCTCTTCGAGGGCAGGCTCGTCACGCGTAAGCTCTTCGGTGAGCTCCCGGATGCGGCCGGTGTCGCGCTCGCGGTGGCCCCGGGCGGCTTCCAGCTCGCCGCGCACCCTCGCGAGCTCCACCTCCTGGCGGGTGCGGTTCTCGTCGGCGAAACGGATGGCCTGCTCCAGCCGGGCGATCTCGGCACCGACGGCGTAGTAGCGGCCCTGCACGGCGTTGAAGCCGTCGGAGGCATCGGCGTGGGCATCACGGTCCGCCTCGATCTGCGCCTCCACCCGGCGCTGCTCCGCGCGGCGGCGCTCCAGATCCACCTCAAGCTGCGCCAGCGCGCGGTCGCGCTCGGCGAGCTCCTGGTCCAGCTCGCGCCAACGCAGCGCCGTCAGCTCGTCCTCCAGCGCCCGCTCGTCTTCCTTCAGTTTGCGGTACTTCTCGGCGGTCTCGGCCTGGCGCTCCAGATGCTTGATCTGCTTGCCCACCTCCTCGCGCAGATCGTTGAGGCGGTCCAGATTCTCGCGGGTGTGGCGGATGCGGTTCTCGGTCTCGCGGCGGCGCTCCTTGTACTTGGAGATGCCGGCGGCCTCTTCGATGAAGAGCCGAAGCTCATCGGGCTTGGCCTCGATGAAGCGCGAGATCATGCCCTGCTCGATGATCGCGTAACTGCGCGGCCCCAGGCCCGTGCCGAGGAAGAGGTCCTGGATGTCGCGCCGCCGGCAGCGGGCACCATTCAGGAAGTAGGCCGACTGGCCGTCGCGGGAGACCTGGCGCTTGACGGCGATCTGGTTGAACCGAGCGAACTCGCCGCCGGCGCGGCCCTGGCTGTTGTCGAAGGTGAGCTCGATGCCGGCCACGCCGACCGGCTTGCGGCTGGTGCTGCCGTTGAAGATGACATCCGCCATGGACTCGCCGCGGAGCATCTTGGCCGAGCTCTCGCCCATGACCCAGCGCACCGCATCGATGACGTTGGACTTGCCGCAGCCGTTGGGACCGACGACACCGACGAGATTGCTCGGAAACTGCACCGTCGTCGCGTCGACGAATGACTTGAATCCCGCCAGTTTGATCTTTTCCAGCCGCATCGCGGAAAGATACTGAAGGGATGTGAACCTAACAAGCGTCCACCGACTGACGCCTGGGGGCGCGCTGTTAGACTTTGCGGAATGCAGCGGGCCGAGGGCCGAGGGCCGAGGGCCGAAAGGAGCCTTGCACGCAGCGCCAAACAAGCAAGCGTCCCCGCACCATGGGCGCTCGCGCTACGCGCTACGCACCACGCACCACGCACCACGCACCACGCACCACGCACCACGCACTACGCACTACGCACTTCGCACTTCGCACTCCCAAACACCATGCCGAGTCAACCAACCAAAACCCTCGAAACCTTCCCCAACCCCCAGCCGGGGCGTGATTACGTCATCCGCATCCGGGTGCCGGAGTTCACCTGTTTGTGCCCGAAGACGGGCCAGCCGGACTTCGCGGAGCTCACCCTCGAATACGTGCCGGAGGCGCTCTGCGTGGAGCTGAAGAGCCTGAAGCTCTACGTCTGGTCGTTCCGCGACGAGGGCGGCTTCCACGAGGCTATGACCAACCGCATCCTGGACGATCTGGTGGCGGCCACCGAGCCGCGCTTCATGCGGCTGACGGCGGACTTCAACGTCCGCGGCGGCATCTACACCAAGGTAGTCGCCGAGCACCGCGCCACGGGCTGGCGTGCGGCCGAGCCGGTGCATCTGCCTTGAGCGAGCGAGTCGGCATCGGTGTCGACGTCGGCACCAGCGGCGTGCGCGCGGTGGCGTTGGACGGCGCCGGCAACGTGCTGGCCCGCGCCGTCGAGCGCCTGCCGGCGCCGCTGCATACCGCGGAGGGCGGCGTCGAGCAGGACCCGGAATGCTGGTGGGACGCCCTGGTGCGGACACTGCGGCACCTCACGACCGAGGTGGCGCTCGCCGGCCAGGACTGCGCGCTGAGCCTGGACGGCACCTCCGCAACCGTGCTGCTGACGGCGCCGGACGGCCGCCCGCTCGGCCCCGCGCTCATGTACAACGACCGCCGGGCGACACGGACGGCCGCGGCCATCGCGGCCGCGGCGCCGGCAGACTCACCGGCGCTGGGCGTCGGCTCCAGCCTGGCCAAGGCGATGCACCTGCGGTCAGCCGGCGGGCTCGATGCGGCCGAGGTCCGCGTGCTGCACCAGGCGGACTGGCTGGCCGGGCGGCTGCTGGGGCGGTTCGGCGACAGCGACTGGAACAACGCGCTCAAGCTGGGCTACGACCCGCGGGCGGAGCGCTGGCCGGACTGGCTGGGCAGCCTGCCGCTGCCGGCCACGGCGCTACCGCGAGTGCACGTGCCCGGAACGCCGTTGGGCATCATCGCGCCCATGGCCGCCGCCGCAACCGGCTTGCCGGACAACACCATCATCTGCGCCGGCACCACAGACAGCACCGCCGCGGTGCTGGCGACCGGCGCCGCGGACATCGGCGACGCCATCACCAGTCTGGGCAGCACCCTGGTGCTCAAGGTCATCGCCGAGCGGCGGGTAAGCGCGCCCGAGTACGGCGTGTACAGCCATCGGCTGCGGTGTGACTGGGGCGATGCCTGGCTGGTGGGCGGCGCCTCCAACAGCGGCGGCGCGGCGCTGCGGGCGCACTTCGACGATGCCACCCTGGCCCGGCTGAGCGCGAGGATCGACCCAGAGCGGCCCAGTGGGCTCGACTACTACCCGCTGCCGGCACCGGGTGAGCGCTTCCCGGTGCACGACCCCGGGCTCGCCCCGCGGCTGACACCGCGGCCGGCGGACGACGCGCGCTTCCTGCATGGGCTGCTGGAGGGCATCGCCCGCATCGAGCGCGATGGCTACCGGCTGCTCGCCCGCCTGGGTGCGCCGCCCCCGCGCCGCGTGCTCAGCATTGGCGGCGGCGCGGCCAACGCCACCTGGACCGCCATGCGCCGGCGCCTGCTCGGCTGCGATGTCATTCGCGCGCATGGCGAGGCGGCGGCGGGCGTCGCAGCGCTCGCGCTGCGCGCCCTTTGGCGGAGCTGAGCTCTGCAACGGTCGGCTGTTCTGACCTTCCCGGCAGGCGACAGGTCGTGCTTTCCATCGTCCCGCAGAGCTGGTGGAACCGTTTCGAGACCGTGGAAGTATTGCCCGTAACGCAGAAATCGAGCGAATCGTAGGTCGGGTTAGCGATAGCGTAACCCGACAATCAACGGCTTACTGGCGCTCTTACTGGCGCCCAGCGTCGGGTTACGCTGCGCTAACCCGACCTACACCCAATTCCAAGAACGGTCTCGACATTTCGGCGCCAAGGCTCCAGGACCACCGGGCGCTGCGCTGAGATGCCGTGCCTCGCCTCGGGCAAGGATGCACACGCAACAGATTTGGCGCATGGCAACCGCCTCAGCCGATTGCGCCGCATCGCTTCCGGTCGCGCGGCGGGGTCGCCGCGCCTATGGGGCTCATCGGTGCGCTGCCTCAGCCCGCGCCACCGCCCAGCTTGTTCAGCAGTTGCTGGGCGTCGTCCGCCTGCGCCGAGTGCGGGTGCTCACGCACCAGGCGGTGCAGGATGGGCAGGGCCTCATTGCCACGCCCCAAGTCGCTCAGCGCCAACGCCGTGTGATAGGCGATTTCGGTCTGGGTCGGATAGGCCAGATGGGCGTTTTGCAGGATGCGCAGGCCCTTGTCCCGCTGGCCGTTGTTGAACAGGATCCAGCCGTAGGTGTCGGCCACCTCGGGGCGGTTCGGGTCGAGCTCGTAGGCGTTGCCGGCGATCTCCAGCGCCCGGGGGTCACCGCGCTCTTGCAGGATCCAGGCGAGGTTGTTGAGAATGAGGATGTTCTTCTGGCCGGCGGCGTAGAGCCGCTCGTAGATTGGCAATGCCTGGTCCGCCTTGCCCTCGCCGTGCAGCAGCATGGCCAGCATGGCCTGTGTGCCAAGATCATCCGGCTGCTGCCTGCTCCAGTCCTGAAGCAAAGCGATGGCGTCGGCGTTGCGGCCTGCACGGCCATAGGCTTCGGCGAGCTGACGGACCAGCTCCGGCGCCGGCGCCAGATCCAGGGCCTCCTTCAGCGGCGCGATGGCGCCGGCCGGATTGCGCGCGGCCATCTGCACCGTCCCCTCGATGCGGTAGCCGAGCGCCTGCTTTGGGTAATCCGTCTGCAGGCCACGCGCAACCTTCAGGGCGGCGTCGTAGTTCTCGGCGGCCACCAGCACCGATGCCAGGGCGACGCGCGCTTCGATGAAGTCCGGTTTCTGTGCAATAGCGTGCTCGAATGAGCGCCGCGCACCGTCGAGATCCTTGCTCTTCCATTGCGCGCCGCCTTTGAGATAGAGGATGCGGGCGTCATCCGGGTTCTTGTCCAGGATTTGGTCGTAGCTGCGGATGGCGCTGGCCGGCTCGTCGGCGAGGGTCTGGGCCCGCCCGAGCATCTCGAGGGCATCGGCATTGTCCGGAAAGCGCCCGGCGAGGTCGCTCGCGGTCGTGAGCGCCTTCAGGTATTCCTGCCGATCGATGTAGTAGCGGCTCAGCAGCAGCCCGGGCTGTGTGGCGGTGGGATTGGCGTCCTGCGCCTTGTTCAGCCATTCGAGGATGCCGGCATCGTCTTTGCGCAGTTCGGCAAGGGCGGCCATGCCGAGCAGGGCGGCGAGGTTCTTCGGGTCCTGTTTCAACACCTGCCGGTACTGGCCCTCGGCGGCGTCGAGATCTTTGTTGGCCACCTCGACGCGGGCGAGGTTGATGTGTGCGGTGGTGAACTCCGAGTCCAGTTCAAGCGCCTTCTCGAAGCGTGCACGGGCGTCGTCCAGCTTGCCCTGCGCGAGCATTGCGAGACCGGTGAGGTTGAAGGCGATGGGACTCTTGGGCTGACGCGCCTCCAGCGCCTTGCTGGCGGCAATGGCCTCGTCGTAGCGCTTCTCCTTGAGCTTGGCGAGGACCAGCAGGACGTCCGCCTGCAGCACGTCCTGGCCTAGGTCGACGGCGCTCTGAAGCTCGTCGATGGCACCGTTCATGTCGCCCCCGGCGATGAGCGTCAGCGCGAGCTGGGTGCGCAGCGCGGCCACGTCCGGCGCCGCTTCCACGGCCCGGTTGAGCCAGTCCTGCCCCTTCGCCTGATCCCCCGCCAGCATATAGGCGCTACCGAGCAGCGCCATCACCTGCGGGTCCTGGCCGCCGGCGAGAGGCTCCAGGACCTTGACCGCCTGCTTCGGCTCGCGGAGCTTGAGACGGGTTGCGGCCAGCACCTTGGCCGCCTGCAGGTTGTCCGGCATCGCGTCATGGATGCGCGACAGATATTCCTCGGCTAGCTGGAGATCGTTGCGGGCATAGCTGACGATGCCCATTAGCAGCTGACTCTGCACGTGGCTGGGTTGGGCGCTGAGCACCCGTTGCAGGTGCTCCGCGGCCTCGTCCCACTTGCGCTCGTAGAAGGCCATGACGCCGCGCAGATAGCTGACGATGACGATCTTGGGCTGGAGGGCATCGACTCGCTTCAGGTCCGCCCGCGCCTCGTCGAAGTGCCGCATGCTCACCAGGGTGGTCGCCCGGCCGAGCAATGCGCGCAGGTTCTCGGGCTCGAGCTTCAGCACCTCGCCGAACAGCGCCACGGCCGCCTCCGGCTGCTGGGCACGGCGCTCCACCTCGGCCCGCAGCAACATCACGTCGGGGTCTTTCGGGTACTGCTCCAGCAGGCGCTTGGAGGCCGCTTCCGCGGTCTCCATGTCGCCGTCGAGGAGGGCCAGCTGCACCAGGCCCGAGCCGGCCTCACGATCGGTCGGGTCCAGCGCCACCGCGTCGGCGAAGGCTTGCTTGGCGGCATCCTTGTCGCGCAAACCAACGTAGGCGCGCCCGCGCAGGGCCAGGGCGCGGGCCTGCTCCTCTGCCGGCAGTGCGGCCACGTCCAGCGTGTCCAACACGGCCTGGAACTCCTGTTGCTGCAACTGCGCCTCGACGAGGTCGAAACGCAGCGTCGCCGGGTCGGCACCGAGATCCAACGCCCGACGCAGCTCCTTCTCCGCCTCCGCACCCCGTCCGGCACGCAGGTATACCTGGGCGAGCAGCACCCGGGCGTCCATCAGGTTCGGGTCGGACTGGAGCAGGTTCTTGAGCTCGATCTCGGCGGCGTTGTAATCGCCCTTGTCGAAGGCGCCCTGGGCCTCGTCGAGCGTTTCGCTGCCGGCCCACACGGATGGCGCGGCGCTGGCACACAGCAGGGCGAACAGGACGGCGCGGATGCGCAGCGAACGGCGCAGCCTGCGCGGCGAGTGGATGATCATGACCACCTCCGGACGATGCATGATGGGGTGAGGCTTGACGAAACGGGACGCAGACGGCCCGCCGCGCGCGGCCCGTCAATTGGGGATGCTGTACTTCTTCATCAGGTTGTAGAGCGTCGGGCGGGTGATGCCCAGGAGCTCGGCGGCGCGCGAGAGGTTGCGGTCGCTGTGATGGATGGCGCGCGTGATCGCCTGCATCTCGGACAGCTCCCGCACTTCGCGCAGATTGAAGGGCGTCTCGCGCGCTTCCACCTGCGCGAGCTCGAGGTCCTCGGCGGTGATCTCGCGGCCGTCGGCCATCACCACCGCACGCTTGACCCGGTTTTCCAACTCGCGCACGTTGCCCGGCCAGGCGTATGCCTCGATCATGGCCAGAGCCTGCCGCGCGAAGCTCTTGACCGGCTTGCGGTGCTGCGCGGCGAAGCGATTCAGGAAAGCGCGCGCAAGCACCACGGCATCGTCCCGGCGCTCGCGCAGAGGCGGCACCTGGATGGTCGCCTCGTTGATGCGGTAATAGAGATCCTCGCGGAAACGGCCCTCCTCGATGAGCTTGGGCAGGTTCTGGTGTGTCGCGCAGACGACGCGCACATCCACCGGAATTTCCTGCCGCCCCCCGATGCGCTCGATGACACGCTCCTGCAGGAAGCGCAGCAGCTTCGCCTGCAGCGACAGGGGCAGATCACCGATCTCGTCCAGGAACAAGATGCCGCGGTCGGCGGTTTCGATTTTGCCGCGGGTGGTCTTCACCGCACCGGTGAAGGCGCCCTTCTCGTAGCCGAACAGCTCGCTCTCGAGCAGCGCATCCGGGATGGCCGCGCAATTGATGGCGACCAGGCGACGGCCGCTGCGGGCGCTCAGCGAATGCAGGATGCGCACCAGCACCTCCTTGCCGGTGCCGCTCTCGCCGAGAATCAGCGTGGTGACATCGGTCGGCGCCAGCTTCTCGACCGTGCGGCACACCTCGAGCATCTGCGGGCTAACGGCGATCAGCTCGCCGAACGGCGACGCCGGCACGGTGCTGGCAAGCTTGCGGTAGTCCTGTTCGAGGCGCGCGAGCTTCGCGGCCCGCTCTATCATCATGCCGAGCAGATCCGGATCGATGGGCTTCTCGAAGAAGTCGTAGGCACCCCGGCCCACGGCGCGCACGGCGTTGTCGCGGTCGTTGTGGCCGGTGACGACGATGATCTTCGTATCCGGTGCACGCACCAGGATCTCATCGAGCAGTCGAAAGCCCTCGCTAGTGCCGCCCGGATCGGGGGGCAGTCCGAGATCCAGGGTGACCACCGCGGGCGTGAAGCGCGCGAGCTCGGCGAGCGCGGAGTCGTGGTCCGAGGCGACGGCCGTCTCGCAGCCTTCGAAGCTCCAACGCAGTTGCCGTTGCAGTCCCGGGTCGTCTTCGACGACCAAAAGTTTGATGGGTTGCTCTTGTGCTGCCACTAGATCGCTGCCGCCACGGGCTGTGGTGCTACCGCCGAACCCGCCTTCGGCAGGCGGATGCGAAAGCGCGTACCGCGCCCGGGCTCACTGTCAACGTCCACGCGCCCGCCGGCCAGGGCAACGAGGGACTTGCATTCATACGCACCGATACCCATGCCGGCGAGGCCCTTGGTCGAGTCGAAGGGCCGAAACAGCCGCTCGCGGACGAATTCCTCGTCCATGCCGCAGCCGTCGTCCTCGATATCGATGGTCACCATGTCGGCATCCGCGCGCAACGTCACTGCCACATGCCCGGACCTGTCCGTGGCATCTTGGGCGTTCTGGATCACGTTCCGCAGCACCGCCTGAAGTCGCTCGGCATCGATGCACACCTCCTCGGCAGCGGCCGTCTCGACTTGCAGCACCGGTGCCGGCGCGTGCGCCGAGCGCTCGGCCACGGCCCGCTCGAGCACGGGCAGCAGCTCGCAACACAGTTGCCGGCCGCCCGGCACGGCCGCTCGCAGCTGGAGCAGGAGCCGATTCATTCGGTCGACGGCGTCGCGGACCGTCTGCAAAGCGTCGTCGACGAACTCCGGGTTGTCACGATAACGCTCCGCATTGCGGCTCACCAGTGACAGCTGGGCCACCAGGTTCTTGAGATCGTGGACGACGAACGCGGACAGCCGGTTGAAGCCTTCGAACTGACGCGCCTCAAACAGGGCCGCGGCGGCCTCGTCCAGGGCCAGATAGCTCGCCGCCTGACGGGCAGCGGTCCGGAGCAATTGACGATTCTCCCAGCCGAGCTCCTGGGGTGCCCGGGGGCGGGCGAGCAGCACGAAGCCCAGCAGCCGCGTGTCGTGCATCAGGGGCAGCAGCAGCCAGAGCGTCGGACTCTCGCGCAGCCAAGTGGGTATTGCCGCGGCAATCACGGCATCCTCCATCGGCGGACCCAGCTCCACCACCTGACCGCTCGGCTCCAGGGCCGCGCACAGCATGGCGGCGTCCCAGCGGCGGTCCACAGCGGCCGGTGCCAGATTCCAGCAGCGGCGAAAGGTGCAGACGCCGTCCGGGTCGCGAACCCAGATGGCCCCCCCGGGGCTGTCCACCAGCTCGGCGAGGGCGAAGATGATGCGTTCGGGCAAGCTGGCCTGCAAGACCTTGCCCGACAGCACGCTGATGAGGCGCAGCCATTCTTCGCGATAGTCGTAGCGGTAGCTGTAGAAGTGCTTGCTGACGAACAGCTTCAGGCGCGAGCGCAACTGGCCGGAAAACAACAGAACAACCAGCAGCAGTGCCGCACCGAAGAAGAACAGCGGCTGGAAGACCGCGCTCCACTCGCCGCCGTAGGCGCGGATGTAGTAGCCGGCCAATGCCATGAACAACAGGTAGATGCCGGCGGCCATCAGGGTCGTGGAGTGCACCACGACGGTGCGGGACACCGCGAGATCGAACGACCATTGCGGGTTGCGCGCAATGGAGACGGCGAGCAAAGGCGTCGCCAGGGCGTTGACCGCACCCCGGGCGAGCCAGACCCCGGGGTCCAGCCGGCCGAACAGCAGCGCATCGGCAAAGAAGTAGAAATCGTAGACGAACAGGGCGCCGAGCCCAAAGCACAGGAATTTGATGCCCCAGCGGTGCTGCCAAGGGGTGTTTCGATACATCTGCTCAACCAGGAACAGACCCACCACGGTCAGCAACAACTGCCCGATCAGGCGCGCCTTGGCCAGCCAGTCACCAGGGCCGGGCAGCAACGCGGGCACCCAGTCCTCAAATGGCAACAGCAGCAGGAAGCCACCCCCCAGCACGCTCCAGCGCAGCAGCCGAAGCCGCTGCGCCAAAGCGCTTTGACCGTGGGCCAGCACCCGCAGCAGGAAGACACACCAGGCGACCATCCGCACCGCTTCGGCCGCCCAGATCAGTTGCACCGGCACGACGTGCCACTGCGCCTGAATCGCGAGCAGGAGTGCCCAGACGACACTCGCCATGACGGCCAGCAGCAGCAGACCGCCCTGCAGCCGCCCGCGCCAGCTGGTGAGCAGCAGCAGCCCCAGTACTGCCATAGCCAGCGCATCCGCGGCGTAGCCGGCGGAACCGATGAGATCAGGGGACATCAGTGCTGCCATCCGGCGGCCCGGCGCGCCGATCCTAGCGCGCGCCCTTGCCCAGCAAGACCACTTCGACGGTCTGCAGCAAGATGATCAGATCGAGGAAAATGCCCGCATTCTTGACATAGTAGAGGTCGAATTCGAGCTTGCTTTTCGCATCCTCCTCGTCGGACCCGTATGGATAGAGCAACTGCGCCCAGCCGGTGAGCCCGGGCTTCACCCGATGACGCTCGGCATAGTAGGGAATGCCGGTGGTGAGGCGCTCGACGAACTCCGGCCGCTCCGGCCGCGGCCCCACCAGACTCATCTGCCCCTTCAGCACGTTGAACAGTTGCGGCAGCTCGTCCAGGCGTGTGCGCCGCAGAAAGGCGCCGAGCCGCGTGATGCGGGCGTCGTTCTTGGCCGCCCAGCGCGGTCGCCCGTCGGCCTCGGCGTCCACGCGCATGCTGCGGAACTTGTGCAGTCGAAACGGCAAGCCCCCCTGCCCCACGCGGATCTGGTGGTAGAGGATCGGATCGCGCCCGCGGGATTCGATCAGCGATGCCAGGGCCACCAGGAGCATCACCGGCGCCGCCAGCAGCAGCATCAGCGAGCCGAGCATCAGGTCCAGCAGGCGCTTTCCGTACAGGCCCGTGACGCCCATCCTGAAGCCGTCGCGCGAGAAGAAGATCCAGCTCGGGTGCAACAGGTCGATCTTCACCGCCGCCTGTTCTTTTTCGAAGAAGGTCAGCAGGTCCTGCACCCCGAAACCGCTCAGCCTGCAGTCCAACAGCTCGCCCACGGGGAGCTTGCGGCGGCGGTCGTCGGCCGCGACGACGATCTCATCCACGTTGTGCGCGATGGCCAACTCCAGCAGTGAGCCCGTCTGCGCCAGGAGCTTGTCCTCGCCGAGCAGACGCTGACTGCGTGGCAGCGGCACGTAACCGACGACGCAGAAGGCCTGATTGCCGCCACGCTCGGCCACCTCGGCGATACGCTCGGCGTTGACGCCGGCTCCGAGGACCAGCACCCGGCGCTTCTGCCACTCGGCCCCGGCGATGCGGTCGAAGGCGACACGCAGCAGCACCGTCCCGATGAACGAGAACAGCAGCGACAGCGCCAGAATGCCGCGGCCCATGAAGAGGGCCGGAAACAGATAGAACAAGAGCGCCAACAGCGTGGTGCCGATGACGAAGGCGATGCCCAGACGCACCAGGAAGCCCGCCTCGCCGTCCTGCGCGCGGCGTTGATACAGCCCCATCGACGCGAGCGAAAACGACAGCACCAGCGCGAATACCGCCCCGGTGATCCACGGATCGCCAGACGCGATGTCGTGCGGCAACTGCCAGCCGAAGCGCACCCCGACACCAAGGTGCAGCGCGCCGAAAAACAGCGTGAGCTCCAGCAGGGCCAACACGAGGTTGATCGCGGAGACGTGGTGGCCGAAGAGCCGGATCATTCTGGTTTAGCAGCAACAGCGCGGTGCGGGCGGGCAGCTGAGCAACACCCGCGAGGTGGTGAGCATGCGGTGCCGGTCTTGAGCTGCGCGATCGACGAGCCTGGACCGCCGCACCGGCCGCCGCACTGGCCGCCGCACTGGCCGCCGCCACGCAGAGCATGGCCTCTGGCGGCAGGCACGGCGCGCGTGCGAGCGCTTGCGCAGGTGATCCCCGATCGGGAAATCCAGCAGCGAAGCGCATGGTAGCATATGCGCTCATCGTCGATGGACGGCGGCGCCCGCGTGCCGAGCACGGCAGCACCGCGGCGGGACGAGACTGGCCGTTCGCCTGCCTCGTCCCGCCCGTGGGCCGACCCATCGTCGATCGCCGAGGCCACGCGGAGTGCCCGTCGCGTGGCCCGGACAAGTCCGTCCTCAGTCCCGCCCGGAGCCCGTTACCATGCCCCTTCGACTCGATGCGAGCACCACGACGATCGGCGTCGTCGGGCTCGGCTACGTGGGTTTGCCCCTCGCCGTTGCGCTGGGTCAGCGCTACACGACCATCGGTCTCGACATCAACCCCACGCGCGTCGCGGAGCTGCGCGCCGGGCGCGACAGCTCGCTCGAAGTGGAACCGGACGAGCTGACGACGGCGCAGCACCTGAGCTTCACCACGGCCATCGATGATCTGCGCCCGTGCAACGTGTATATCGTCACCGTGCCGACGCCCATCACGGAGGCCAAGACGCCGGATCTGCAGCCCCTTGTCTCGGCGAGCACCATGCTCAGCGGTGTGCTCGGCGGCGGCGACGTGGTCGTTTACGAGTCGACGGTCTACCCTGGCGCCACCGAGGAGGTCTGCGTGCCACTCCTCGAGCAGGGATCGGGTTTTCACCTAAACAAGGACTTCTTCGTCGGCTACAGCCCCGAGCGCATCAACCCGGGCGACAAGCAGCACCGGCTCGCGTCCATCAAGAAGGTCACTTCCGGCTCGACGCCGGAGGTCGCCGACTTTGTCGACGCCCTCTATGCCAGCATCATCACCGCGGGCACCCATCGCGCCAGCAGCATCCGCGTGGCCGAGGCCGCCAAGGTCATCGAGAACACCCAGCGCGACGTGAACATCGCCCTCATCAACGAGCTGGCGCTGATCTTCAACCGCCTCGGCATCGACACCGACGAGGTGCTCGCCGCCGCCGGCAGCAAGTGGAATTTCCTGCCCTTCCGGCCTGGACTCGTGGGCGGACACTGCATCGGCGTCGACCCCTACTACCTGACCCACAAGGCACAGCAGATCGGCTATCACCCGGAGATCATCCTCGCCGGGCGGCGGCTGAACGACAGCATGGGCGCCTTCGTCGCGCGCGAGGTGGTGAAGCTGATGACCGCACGCAACGGCTTGCCCCGGGACGCGCGCGTGCTCCTGCTGGGGCTGACCTTCAAGGAGAACTGCCCGGACCTGCGCAACACCCGCGTGGTGGACATCGCCACGGAGCTGAAGGGCTACGGCATCGGCTGCGACGTGCACGATCCGTGGGTCAGCCGCGAGGAGGCCGAGCACGAATACGGCATTGCGCTGGTTGAGCCCAAGGCCGGCGATGACTACGATGCCGTGGTGCTGGCGGTGGCGCACCGGCAGTTCGCCGAGATGGGCATCGAGGCCGTGCGCGCCCTCGGGAAGCCGAGCGCCGTGCTCTACGACGTCAAGCACCTGTTTCCCGCCACGGCGGTGGACGGACGGCTCTGAGCAACCGCAGCCACGACGCCGCGGGGTGCTGCCCCATCACGGCCAGCTGCGAAACAGCGGCGGGCTCGCGGCGGACCAGCGGCGCCTCACCACCGTTCCGCCCTGGCGCGAACCGTACCCCCATCGTCGCGGGCGCACGCGCATTGTGCCCGCTTCAGACCTGAGCACGGATTCATGAAAGTACTGGTCACCGGCAGCGCCGGGTTCATCGGCTCGAATCTTGCCTTGCGGCTGCTCGCCCGTGGCGACGAGGTCATCGGCGTCGACAATCTGAACGACTACTACGACGTCGGCCTGAAAGAGGCGCGCCTGGAGCGGGTCCGCGCGCTCGACGGCTTCACGGACTTGCGCCTGAGCCTGGAGGACCGCGACGGCATCGCCGCCGCCTTCGCCGAGCACCGGCCACATCGGGTCGTGAACCTGGCCGCCCAGGCCGGCGTGCGCTACTCCATCGAGAATCCGCTGGCGTACGTCGACACCAACCTCGTCGGCTTCGCGCACATCCTTGAAGGCTGCCGGTACAACGGCGTCGAGCACCTGGTCTACGCCTCAAGCAGTTCCGTTTACGGCGCCAACACGCGCATGCCCTTTTCGGTGCACGACAACGTGGACCATCCGCTCAGCCTCTATGCCGCCAGCAAGAAGGCCAACGAGCTGATGGCGCACACCTACAGCCACCTGTACCGGCTGCCGACGACGGGACTGCGGTTCTTCACCGTCTACGGCCCCTGGGGGCGGCCGGACATGGCGCTGTTCAAGTTCACCCGCGCCATCCTCGCGGGCGAGCCCATCGAGGTCTTCAACTACGGCAAGCACCGGCGCGACTTCACCTACATCGACGACATCGTCGAGGGCGTGATCCGGGTGCTGGACCGTATCCCCGAGCCCAACCCCGAGTGGTCCGGCGACAGCCCCGACTCCGCCACCAGCAGCGCGCCGTACCGGCTCTACAACATCGGCAACAACCAGCCGGTCGAGCTGATGCACTACATCGAGGTGCTGGAGCGCTGCCTCGGCCGCGAGGCACAGAAGAACCTGCTGCCGCTGCAACCCGGCGACGTGCCGGACACTTACGCCGATGTCGCCGACCTGGTGGAGCAATTCGACTACAAGCCCGCAACGAGCGTTGAGGACGGCGTGGCGCGCTTCGTGGAGTGGTATCGGGACTATTACGCGGTCTGAACCCGACGGGGGTCTTGATGGCCCCGATCACAACGCCGTGCAGTGCCGTGGCCCCGTGCGAGCGGCGTCCCCGCCGCGACCGGGCGCTCGTCGCGCCGAAGACGGCGCTCCCACATCGGTAGACATGGTCACGATGGACGCCGCTTTGGCTGGCGCCGAGGCGCGCTGCCGCGCGCCTCGAAAGAAACTCAGAAAGGCGGCTCGGCCGGCTCCGGCTCCTGCGCTCGGCGGGCACCTTCCGGCTGCGCGCGGTCGGCCGCCGCCGCGCCATCGGTCAGGGCATCTTCCAGGCAGCTCAGCAGCCCGCGCAGCTGCTCGGTCATGATGGTCATCTCGGCCTCGAAGCGCAGCGCCGGGTCCTCGTCCTCGGCGCCGTCCATGGCCTGCTCCAGCAACTCGTCGGCGAAGCGCAGGCGCTTCAAGGACAGGTCGTCGGCGAGCACCAGCGACAGGCCGTCCTGCCAGTCGAGCCCCACTGCGGCCACCCGCATGCCGGTGTCGATGTGGGCGCGCACCTCCGGGGAGCCGAGGTCCACACCGCGACAGCGCACCACGGAGCCCTTCTCCGCCGGGTCGCGCAGCTCGCATTGATCCTCCAGCGCGAGTCCGCTCGGCGGCTCGCCTGAGAGTACCCAGGCCGTGAGGCGCTCGGAGGCCGCGGCGGCGGTGAGTGGCGTCG
Organism: Thiohalocapsa sp.; assembly: GCF_022340605.1. Lineage (GTDB taxonomy): Bacteria > Pseudomonadota > Gammaproteobacteria > Chromatiales > Chromatiaceae > Thiohalocapsa. The sequence continues at coordinate 85,265 of NZ_JAJDNQ010000023.1, read as the reverse complement.
CCGGCAGCGAGCCCAGGCTCTGGCGCAGCAGCGACAGCACCTCTTCCGCCAGCTTGTCCGAGGCCGCATCGACCACAACCCGGCCGGCCTGCGGATCGATCAGCGCCAGGACCACGCGCGAGCGGGTGAAGGCCTGCGGCAGCATCTCCGCCAGCAGGGCTTCGCGCAGCTGCGAGCGCTCGCGGCGCGGAACGTCGCGGCCTTCGGCCTGCTCCAGCTCGGCAACCCGCTCCGCCACCGCCTCGCCCACCACGGACGCCGGCAGCAGCCGCTCCTGGCGGCGCGCCGCCACCAGCAGGCAGCCGTTGGCGGCATGGACCAGCAGCTCCGCCTGCGGCCCGAGCGGCGGCGCCCAGCCCATGGTCGCGGCCTCCAGCGGGCCGCAGCCGCGGAAGACTTTCTCGCTCAAGCGCTCATGCAGCGCGAGCTGGTCCAACTCGAAGGGGGTGTTGAGCCGATAGGCCCGGGCGTTCTTGAACATCCGCTGCTCCCGCAAAAAAGCCGCGGATTATCCGGCTTGCGGGGTTCCCCGGCAAACGCTTCCGGGGCCGGTGCTCAAGGCGCGTGCAGGGATGGTCTCGCGCAACGACGCCACGAACGCAACGCTTTTTGCGTTGCCCACGCCACTCGTTGCGCCGATGCGTGAAAAGACGCCGCGCGCGTGGGTCATCACCGCGCACGCCCCGTGGGAGCGCCGTCTTCGGCGCGATCGACGCCCCGTCGCGGCGAGGACGCCGCTCCCACCAGGTAAAAACTCCAGCCAAATTGCTATGACACAGGGGGTTATCCCGTTAGTGCAGCGTTTCACCCAACTTTGCTTTCGTTGTCGTTGTCGAGTATCCGACCGCGAATACGAACAGAGACCTCGACTAGTGCATGGCCCTGGAATTGTCGATCCCGTTCGCTGTCCGGCGCCCTCCCGCTCAAGCGACCTCGGCCATTGCGGCAGGCGACAGCGGCAGCCGCCGCGCGCCCCAATGCCCGGGTGCGGCCTCGAACACGCCGGCACAGGGGGTGCCGCAGTGGGCGCAGCGGCCCTCCGCCGTCAGGCCCCAATGCCCGATCCGGTACCAGTCGCGCTCCATGAGCAGCTCCCCGCAGGCGTGGCAGTAGGTGCTGCCGCCGCCGGCGTCGTGCACATTGCCGGTGTAGGCATAGTGCACGCCTTGGTCCATGGCCACCTGCCGGGCGCGGGTGAGCGTCGATGCCGGCGTCGGCGGCACGTCCTGCATGCGGTAGGCCGGATGGAAGGCGCTGAAGTGCATTGGCACATCCGGCCCCAAGTGCTCCACCACCCAGGCCGCCATGCGCGCGATCTCCGCATCGCTGTCGTTGTGGCCGGGAATGATGAGCGTGGTCAGCTCCAGCCACACCGGGGTCTCCTTGTGCACGTACTCGATGGTCTCCAGGATCGGCCCGAGCCGCGCGCTGCAGAGCCTCTTGTAGAAGTCGTCAGTGAACGCCTTGAGGTCGATGTTGGCCGCGTCCATGCACGAGAAGAACCGCTCCCGCGCCCCCGGCGAGATGTAGCCCGCGGTCACAGCCACGTTGCGGATGCCGAGTTCGCGGCACAGCTGCGCGGTATCGCAGGCATACTCCAGGAAGATCACCGGGTCGTTGTAGGTGTAGGCGACGCTGCGGCAGCCGTGTGCCTGCGCCGCATGGGCGATGCCCGCGGGCGACGCCTCGGCCGCCAGCGTGTCCATCTCCCGGGACTTGGACATATCCCAGTTCTGACAGAACCGACAGGTCAGATTGCACCCGGCGGTGCCGAACGACAGCACCGGCGTGCCGGGCAGGAAGTGGTTGAGCGGCTTCTTCTCGATGGGATCGATGCAGAAGCCGCTGGAACGCCCATAGGTGTGCAGCACGACTGCGCCGTCCTCGCAGCCGCGTACGAAGCACAGCCCGCGCTGGCCTTCCTTCAGCACGCAGGCGCGCGGACAGACGTCGCATTGCACACGCCCGTCAGCCAGGCGGTGCCAGAATTCGGTGGGGTGAACCGAGGTTGCGCTCATAGAGGCTCTCCGGCAGCCGCGCACGCGGCGCCGCACGGGTCGCCTCGCGCGCTAGAATTCGATTGAGAAAGCCGATGCCTTGCTTCCTACCCGTCACGTCGACAGGGTATCGGGAAGCAGGCGTTCGGACTTAACCTAAGTATGGTCGCAACAAACCCTGTCCGCAGCGGACATCGAGCCATGTCGAATATTCGCCGCCCCGCCGTGGCGGGGCTTTTCTATCCGAGCGATGCCGGCGACCTGCGCGGCCTGGTGGCGGACCTGCTCGCCGCCGCGGCGCCTGCCGACGCCGCGCGCGAGCACCAGATGCAGCCCAAGGCCCTCATCGCCCCACACGCCGGCTACATCTACTCCGGCCCCATCGCCGCCAGCGCCTACGCGCAACTGACCCGGCCGGAGACCATCCGCCGGGTGCTGCTGCTGGGGCCGGCGCACCGGCTGCCATTCCGCGGCATCGCGGTACCCGCCGCCGAGGCATTTGCAACGCCACTGGGCACGGTGCCTGTGGACCGCGACGCCATCGCCGCCATCGCTGACCTGCCACAGGTGGGCGCGCTGGACGCCGCCTTCGACGGCGAGCACTGCCTGGAGGTGCAACTGCCCTTCTTGCAGGCGCTGCTCAGCGACTTCCGCGTCGTGCCACTGCTGGTGGGTGACGCCGCCGGCGACGAGGTGGCAGAGGTCTTGGAGCGACTCTGGGGCGGCCCGGAGACGCTCATCGTCATCAGCTCGGACCTGAGCCACTACCTGGACTACGACAGCGCCCGGGCCATCGATGCGCGCACCTCGGAGGCCATCTGCGCGCTGCGCCCGGCGGCCATCGCGAGCCGCCAGGCCTGCGGCCGGCACCCCATCGCGGGGCTGCTCACAGCGGCGCAGCGACATCACTTGCACGCCGAGCAACTGGACCTGCGCAACTCCGGGGACACCGCGGGACCACGCGACCGGGTGGTGGGCTATGGCGCCTATGCATTCAGCTGAGCAGCGGCCAGCGGCGGGCAACGCCGGCGAAGATGCCGCAGCGCCGAACGACTTCGCGCGACAGCTCGCACCGCCCCACCGCCAGCGCCTGCTGACCCTGGCGCGGCAATCCATCCGTCACGGGCTCGACACCGGCCGGGCGCCGGCGCTGGAGACGAGCGCCGAGCCGCCCGAGCTCCTGGTGCACCGGGCGGCCTTCGTGACACTGGAGCTGCGCGGCCATCTGCGCGGCTGCATCGGGCACCTGGAGGCGACGCAGCCGCTGGTGCTGGACGTCTCCGACAATGCCTTCGCGGCGGCATTCCTCGACCCGCGCTTCCCGCCGCTGACCGCCCCCGAGCTTGATCCGCTCAGCATCAAGATCTCGGTGCTGACGCCGGCCATGGAGCTGGCCTTTGCCGACGAGGCGGCGTTGCTCGCCACCATCGAGCCCGGCATCGACGGGCTAATCCTGGCCGATGCCGGCCGCCGCGGCACCTTCCTGCCGTCGGTCTGGAAGCAGTTGCCCGAGCGCCGGGACTTTCTGCGCCGACTGAAAGAAAAGGCCGGCCTGCCCGCCGATCATTGGAGCCCGAGCCTGAGGGTCTGGCGCTATCGCACCGAGTCCTTCGGCGGCTAGCCGGCAGCCGCGCCCGCCGGTGACCCGGCGACGAGCGCCGGCCACGCGCGATGCCGCCGTCATCTCAGCCCAACCCAATGCTCCATCCGACTTAGGCCCCACTGTGAGCCAGATCCCCATCACCGAACTGCTCGCGCTGCTGGCCCTGCTGGTGCTCTCGGGCTTTTTCTCCGGCTCCGAGACGGCACTCATGACGCTGAACCGCTACCGGCTGCGCCACCGCGCGGAGCAGGGGCATCGGGGCGCGAAGCTGGCGCAGCGGCTCCTTGAGCGGCCGGACAAACTCATCGGCCTGGTCCTGCTCGGCAATAACTTCGTCAACATCCTGGCGTCCTCGCTGGCGACGGTGATCGCGCTCAAGCTCGGCGGCGAGGGCGCCATCGCCGTCGCCGCCGGCGTGCTGACGCTGGTGATCCTAATCTTCTCGGAAGTGACGCCGAAGACGCTCGCGGCATTGCACCCGGAGCTCGTCGCCTACCCGGCCGCCTACATCTACACGCCGCTGCTGCGGGTGATGCAGCCGGTGGTCTGGTCGGTGAACCTCATCACCAACAACCTGATCAGGCTGCTGGGCGTGCAGCCGGAGGCGGGCAACGGCTCGGCGCTGAGCCGCGAGGAGCTGCGCACCGTGGTCAACGAGGCGGGGGCGATGATCCCCGAGCGTTCGCGGGACATGCTGCTGGCGATCCTGGACCTCGAGAACGCCGTGGTGGAGGACATCATGATCCCCCGCAACGAGGTGGAGGGCATCGACCTGCAAGACCCGCCGGAGGAGATCGTCGCCGCTGTCAAGCGCGCCAGCTACACGCGGCTGCCGCTGTTCGATGGCGGCATCGACAACGTGGTCGGCGTCTTCCACACCCGCAACGCCATCGGCCTGCTGGACGGCAGCGGCGACGTGCGCGAGCGCCTGCGCGCCATCGCGCGCCCGCCCTACTTCGTGCCCGAGGGCACCCGCCTCTACCGGCAGCTCATCGCCTTCCAGCGCGCCAAGCGCCGCGTGGCGCTGGTGGTGGACGAGTACGGCGACTTCCAGGGCCTGGTGACCCTGGCCGACCTGCTGGAGGAGATCGTCGGCGAATTCACCACCGACCCGGCGGACGCCTACCCGGAAATCCACCGCGCCGACGACGGCAGCCTGCTCATCGACTGCAGCATCAACGTGCGCGAGCTGAACCGCGCCATGCGCTGGAACCTGCCCAAGCGCGGTCCCAAGACCCTGAACGGCCTCATCATCGATTACCTCGAGACCATCCCCCAGCCCGGCACCAGCCTCAAGCTCTACGGCCACCCGCTGGAGATCATCCAGACCGACGAAAAGGCGGTGAAGACGGTCAAGAGCCTGGAGCGGATAGCGGCAGGTGCGGCCCTGCCCGGCACCACCGGCGGCGAGGCAGACCGGACGCAGTGCGGCCCCTGAGCGGTCGGGAGCGCCGGCATCCCGCCGGCGCAAGACCTCACATTGGCAGCCAGTCTTCGCTCAGCACATCTTGCGGGGGAAACGGGCAGGTCTCGGGAAAGACCCGTAGCGGTAGCCCGGTCTGCTTTGCCACGGCGCGCCGCGCCCGTTGGTAGCACGGGTCCAACTGCTGGGCCAGATAGTCCCGCAGGCTGGGGCTGTCCTCGATGGCAAGCTGGATCTGGAGGCGCGAATCCGCAATGGAATCTTGCCAGCCATCCGAGCGCCGCTCCGGCTGGTGGCGCCACTTGAGCAGATGTACGAGCAGCCGCGTGAGCTGACTTGCGATCCCGCGTCTCTCGCTCTTGCCCAAGTCCTCGACCTCGTCCGCCAGTTGCTCCGCGTCGACCTCCTGCCAACGCCGTTCGCGGATTAGCCGGGCCGTGCGACCAAGCCAGTCATTGAAATCGGTGGCGTGATCGCCGTTCATCTCGAATATCGCAGTTGCGAGGGAGCCTGCTTAAGCAATAGCGGCGGCCCCTCGGCAGGACAAGCATCGCGCGGCCCCGGGAAATGGCTCGCGCCGCGCCCCGGTCCAATCGACACTGTGGCACCTACCAAGCTGACCGACGCGCTTCGCACGGCAGCCAGCCTGATACAGCGGGCGCACCACGCCGACAACGCTCGGGCTGCGAGTCAGAGCCGCCACCAGGGAAAAGTCGGCCGTCTGCTGTCTCCGTGGTCTGACTCAACCACAAGCCAAGTGTGCGTCTAGGTCGCGTGGTCTGTCGGATTGGGCCGTGCTGCATCAGACAGCCCGGGCGCGTCGCCGCGGTCTCCACCGCGCGCCAGCCCGAGCCGCAGCAGCACCCGCAGCCGACGCAGCTGATCGGCGGGCACCGTATCCGCGCTCAACAACAGGGTGGGCCGAAACAGGCGTCCGGCGCGCAGGTGCAGGATTACGAGCCCGACGCCGACGAAGGTGGACGGGGCCAGTCGAACGGGCCGCGTGCTGCCATCGGCGAAGGTCGCCTGCCAGCCCCGCTCGTTCCAGTCCACGGCCACCACCGACCAGGGCGCGCGGCGCAGCACCTGCGCCCAGATGACATAGGCCAGGCTCGCCAGGATCACCGCCGCGAGGCCAGCGCGCAGAGCCACGCCCGGTGCAGGCAGCGGCGCCAGCACCGCCAGCGCGACGGCGTGGGTGAGGATGACGAAGACCAGCAGCCGGCGCGACGGCCGAGGCGCGATGCGCAACGGCGGCAGGCTGCGATGGTCTGTCATCAGGTTGTCAGCCCGGGGGCCGCATGCGCTGGGCGCCAGACATGGGAGTGCGCATCGGAGAGCCCGTCGGAAAGCGGCGAGCGCCCGGGACCGGAACCAAGACGAGAACCGGAACCGGCCCGGCGCGCCGAGGTGCTAGCTCAGGATCTTGCCGGCATAGTCGGCAATGCCCGGGTTGCCTTCCACGTTCTTCAACTTCGGCGTGTTGAGCTTGTCGAGCTTGACCGTCTCAACGTCGCGCAGATAGGTCGCCACGGTCTCCCAGATGGGCTCACCGGGCGACTGGCTGCCCACGGTGGCCCAGCCGGCGACCACATAGGTCTTGTCGGGGTCGATCTTGGTGCCGTCGTCGAGCTGCATGTCGCTGATGCGCTGGCCCATGTCGGCGGCCGGGTCGCAGACGTAGTCCAGCCCGCCGACGCGCACCATGTCGCCGCCCTGCTGCACGTAGGGGTCGGGGTTGAACAGGTTGTCGCAGACGTCCTCCAGGATGGCCTTGATCTCGGCGCCCGTCATCTCCCGGCGGTAGGTCTCCGGGTAGGTGATGCAGGTCTGGTCCATGACGTTGTCCATGGTGATCTTCTGCCCCGGCAGCACCGTGGTGCCCCAGCGGAAGCCGGGCGAGAGGCTGACCTGGGCGTCGTGCACCTTGCGCAGTGCGTCGCAGATGACCTGGTCGAAGGTGCCGTTGAAGTTGCCGCGGCGGTAGAGCACCTGCTCGGCGGTGGCCAGCTCCTCGGTGAGCTTGTCGCGGTAGGGCGCGCGGGTCTCCTCGATGTACTTGGCCATATCGGCGTCGGCCGGCAGCAGGTTCGAGAACACGGGCAGCAGCCGGTAGCGGTAGTCGCGGAGCTTGCCGTCTTTCACGTCCAGGTCCATGACGCCGAGGAACTTGCCGTTGGAGCCCGCGTTGGTGACCAGCGTCTTGCCGGACGCGTTCTCGACGATCGACGGCGCCGGCATGCCATCATGGGTGTGGCCACCGAAGATGACGTCGATGCCGGTGACCTTGGAGGCCATCTTGAGGTCCACGTCCATGCCGTTGTGGGAGATGACCACCACCAGGTCCGGCTCCTCCTCGGCACGGATCTTGTCCACGAACTCCTGCATGCGCGCATCCTGGATACCGAAGGTCCAGTCCGGAATGAAGCGCTGCGGGTTGGCGATCGGGGTGTACGGGAAGGCCTGACCGATGACGGCAACGCGCGCCCCACCGACATCCTTGATGGTGTAAGGGCTGAAGGCGAGCCCGGCATCCTCATCGAAGCCGCCGAAGTCCGCGAACTGGTAGTCGAACAGCGCCTCCTCGCGCACCTTGACGTTCTGCGCCACGAAATCGCCCTTGAAGGCGCGGATGTTCTTGATGACCTCGTCTTCCAGGTAGGTGAACTCCCAGTGGCCAGTCATCACGTCCACGCCGAGCAGGTTGCAGGCGCCCACCATGTCCATGCCGCGGGTCCAGTAGGCGGTACCGGAGCCCTGCCAGGTATCGCCGCCATCCATCAGCAGGGTGTTGCCGTCGCCACGCTCCGCGCGGATGCGGTCCACGAGGGTCTTCAGGTGCGCGAAGCCGCCCACCGCGCCGAACTGCTCCGCCGCCGCGGGGTAGTTCAGATAGGTGAAGGCGTGCGCCTCGATGCCGCCGGGGGTGATCCCGAAATGCTCGAGCAGGTGTTCCCCCACCAGATGCGGGGCTTTGCCGTAGGCCGGACCGACGCCGATATTCACGTTCGGCTCGCGGAAATAGATGGGATTGAGCTGCGCGTGACAATCCGTCATGTGCAGTAGGGTCACATTGCCGAACTTGGGCACCTCGTAAAGGTCGCTCGGCTGCCTGGCCTGGGCGAACACAGAGCCGGGCAGCATGCCCGCGGCTCCGGCAAGCCCCATCAGCCGCATGAATTCGCGTCGTGAAATGGACATTCGGTTATGATCTCCTCTGGTTTTCACTTAGGGCAGCTGACACTGACCCTCAGACTGCCCCTGAGTCGGGTCGCGGCTGCCGCGGGATTATGATCATCCGTGGCGATTGCGGCTCAGCACGCCGTCGTACAGATCCGGATGGCATGGAACGGCGCGCTAGTATGCCTGCGCCGAGACCGGCTTTGCCAATGCCCGAACACGGCCCGGCTGCCCGTCCGGCGCGACCCGAGACACAGAGAACAACCTCAAAGCCAGCGTTTCAGACCTCCCGCCCGATGCCGGCCCCATTGTTGCTGATCCTCCTGCTTGCCATCGGCGCCATGCCCGCCGCCGGCACCGCCGCGCCGTCCGCGCCCGCCCCCACGGCGGAGCGGCAGGTGCTCATCGGCGTGCTCAGCCACCGCGGCGACGCCCGCAGCCGGCGCGCCTGGCAGCCCACCGCGGATTATCTGACGGCGCAGATCCCGGGCTACCACTTCGATATCGCGCCACTGGACTTCGCCGCCGTGGAACCCGCCGTGGCCGCCGGCAGCGTGGACTTCGTGCTGGTCAACCCGGCCATCTACGTGCTACTGGAGGTGGAGCACGGCGTCTCGCGCATCGCGACGCTCAGAAACGGCAGCAACGGGCATGCGCGCAACGTCTTCGGCGGCGTCATCTTCACTCGCGCTGAGCGCGACGACATGACCCGCCTCGAAGACCTGGCCGGCAAACGCTTCATGGCCGTGGATCCAACCTCGCTCGGCGGCTACGAGATGGCCAACGCGGAACTGCGCAAGCATGGCGTCGATCCAGCCAAGGACTTGGGCCAGCTGGTGTTCGGCGGCATCCACGACACCGTGGTGCTGGCCGTGCGCGACGGCACCGTGGACGCCGGCACCGTACGCACCGACGTGCTGGAGCACATGGCGGACGCCGGCACCATCGATCTGGCCGACTTCAAGATCCTCGGCGCCCGTGAGGACCCGGACTTCCCGCCGCTGCACAGCACCCCGCTGTATCCGGAGTGGCCATTCAGCAAGCTGCCGGACACCCCGACGGACCTGGCCCAGGCGGTGGCCGTGGCGCTGCTGCAGATGCCGGCCGACAGCGCCGCCGCGCGTGCCGGCGACTATTCCGGCTGGACCGTAGCGCTGGACTACCAGCCGGTGCATCAGCTCCTGCGGGAGCTGCAGCGCCCCCCTTACGACGGCGAGGCGCCCTTCACGCTGGCCGACGCGCTGGCCAAGTATTGGCTCGCGGTGCTCATCGGCACGCTGGCGCTGGTGACCATGGCCCTGCTGACCAGCCGGGTCCTGCAGCTCAATCAGCGCCTGAGCCGCGCCAACACGCGCCTGGAACGCCGCCACCAGTTGATCCTGGACTCGGTGGCCGAGGGCATCTACGGGGTCGATCTCAAGGGCTGCGCCACGTTCGTCAACAAGGCCATGGAGCGCATGACCGGCTGGCGTGCCGAGGAGCTCATCGGCAACGAGACCCACGAGATCATGCACCACACCCGCGGCGACGGCGAGCCGCACCCACGTGAGGACTGCCCCGTTTACACCACCTTCCGCGACGAGCAGTCGCGCTACGTCGAGGACGACGTGTTCTGGCGGCGCAACGGCACCAGCTTTCCGGTGGAGTACAGCGCCACCCCCATCCGCGACGAGCAGGGGCAGACCATCGGCACCGTCGTCGTCTGCCGCGACATCACCGAGCGCCGCGAGGCGGCCGAGCGCTTCCGCCGCCAGGAGGCCGAGCAGACCCACTTCACGCGGCTGAGCACCTTGGGCGAGATGGCCTCGGGCATCGCGCACGAGCTGAACCAGCCGCTCACGGCCATCACCACCAACGCGCGTGCCTGTGTGCGCATGATCAATGCCGGCCGCGCCGACACCGGCACCTGCCGGGAGGTGATGACCAAGATCGCCGAGCAGGCCGAGCGCGCCGGTGAGGTGATCCGCCACATCCGCCGCTTCGTCCGCAAGGAAGAGCCGGAAATGGCGCCGGTGGCGGTGGCGGACATGTTCGAGACGGTGCTGGTGCTGATGCGCCAGGACGCGCGCCGCGCCGGCGTGGCGCTGCACCGGCAGATCGGCTTCGGCGCCGACTACGTCATGGCACAGCGCACCCAGATCGAGCAGGTGCTGCTCAATCTGGTCCGCAACGCCGTGGAGGCGATGCTGGATCAGCCCCGCGAGCGCCGCGTGCTGCTGCTCGCCAGGCGCAACGGCGACATGGTGGAGATCCGTGTCGTGGACACCGGCCCCGGCCTCGGCAAGGGCTCGCCGGAGCACCTGTTCGAGCCTTTCGTCACCACCAAGCCGCAAGGGCTCGGCGTCGGCCTGTCCATCAGCCACGGCATCGTCGAGGCCCACGGCGGGCGCCTGCGGGTGGACTCCACGCCCGGCATCGGCGCAACCTTCTTCTTCAGTCTGCCCTATGTGGACAAGCGCCACGGGGTGAATTCCGACGCCGCCTCATTACAATCCGGCGGCAACGAAAACGACCATTCCGGAGAGCACGCATGAGCAACGACCCGACGGTGTTCATCGTCGACGACGACGACGAAGTCCGCGAGGCCATCGCCCTGCTGATGGACTCCGTGGGACTCGCCGCCGAGACCTTCGACTCAGCCTGGGCCTTCCTGAACTGCTTCGACCCGGAGCGCCCCGGCTGCCTGGTGCTCGATGTGCGCATGCGGCACATGAGCGGGCTCGAGCTCCAGGAGCGGCTCTCGGAGGAACCCCTGCACCCGCCCATCATCATCATCACCGGTCATGGCGATGTGCCCATGGCCGTGCGCGCCGTCAAGAACGGTGCCGTCGACTTCATCGAGAAGCCGTTCAACGACCAGGCGCTTTTGGACGCGGTCCATCGCGCGCTGGAAGTGGACGCCGAGCAGCGCGGCCACGCGCTGGAGGTGGCGCAGATCCAGGACCGCGTCGAGCGCCTCACCAAGCGCGAGCGCGAGGTGCTGGACCAGATCCTCGCCGGCAAGCGCAACAAGGTCATCGCCGCCGACCTCGGCATCAGTCAGTCCACCGTCGAGGCCCACCGCGCCAAGGTCATGGAGAAGCTGGAGGCGCGCTCCCTGTCCGAGCTGATGCGCATGATGCTGATGCTCTACCCCGACCGGGCCAAGAGCGGACAGGAGGGCTAATCCCCCGTTTCAGCCAATCTTGCAGGGCGCCAACTCGGGTGGGGCCGAAGCCGCGGGTCCTGTTCGAAGTCTCTGCTTGTGGTCGTGCTCGTGGTCGTGGTCGTGGTCGTGGTCGTGGTCGTGGTCGGATACTCGACAACGACCACGACAACGACCTGAGGCGGTCTTGGGACTTGTCTTCTATTGCAAAGGGCAGGCCACGCAGGTTCGGCGAGGGCCGGTCGTCCGACTGCGCGAGCCGGGGACATGCCCTCGGCGCCCGCCGTCTCGCCGCCGCCGGCCCATCAAAACGCGCACACTCTTGCGTTTCGGCCACGCGCCGGGCACCATCCGCGCACTCGGACAATGATAAAAATCATTGAACGCGGCCAGCACCGGTCGCCGCCGGCACGCGCAACGCGATCGGTCCCACCCCCGGTGACCCTCGCAACCTCGCAGGCCGAGCCCTCCGGTCCGGCCACGGCGGGCGCCGCCGCCACAAGCACGACAGCGACAACCAAGGCGACATCGCAACGATGCCGCTCGACAGACACAAGCACTCAGCACGAACGACCCCCAGGAGGTATGCCATGCCCATCAAGCAGCCGCTCCTTGCCGTATCAGCGGCGACGCTCCTGACCCTCGCCAGCGCCACGGCGCTGGCCGAGATGCCGGAGCTGAACCTGAGCGGCAACGCCGAAGCCGGTAAAGAGATCGCCATGGACCGCTCGCGCGGCAACTGTATCGCCTGCCACGTGCTGCCGGGCGGCGAGTCGCCCGGCGCCATCGGCCCCGCGCTGGTCGCCATGCAGACACGCTACTCCAGCAAGCAAGACCTCGCGCAGCAGATCTGGGATCCCACCATCAAGAATCCCGACGCCGTCATGCCGCCCTTCGGCAAGCACGGCATCCTGAGCGACAAGGAGTTCGTCGACGTCGTCGAATACGTCTGGTCGCTCTGATCGAGCACGTCCGCAGCGGCACGGCAGCCTCGGCCCAAAAGCCTCTGACCGGCCGGCAAGAACCAGAAGAAAGACGACGACGACACACGTGAACCGCTCATCGGAGATCACATCGACATGAACAAGACTATCGCCACCATCACCGCCGCCTGCATCGGCGGCCTGCTGGCCACCCCCCTGGCCGCCAGCACCCCGGAAGAAGACCGCGAGGTCTGGAACGACTACTTCCAGCAGCGCTTCCCGCAAGTGGAGCGCAGCGACTTCGTCAACGGTGTCTATGCCATCGACCCCGTCGGCCGCGAGAACTGGGAGGCCATTGAAGAGTTCCCGCCCTACGAGACGTCCATCTCCAACGGCGAAGAGATGTGGAACACCCCCTTCGCCAACGGCAAGACCTACAAGGACTGCTTCCCGGACGGCCCCGCCATCGAAGGCAAGTATCCCTACTGGGACAAGGACAAGGGCATGGTCATGACGCTACCGCTGGCCATCAACGAGTGCCGTGAGGCCAACGGCGAAGAGCCGCTCAAGTACGCCAAGGGCCCCATCGCGGACCTCCTGTCCTACATCGCCTATCAGTCGCGCGGCCAGGTGATCGACGTCAAGATCCCGGCGGACGACCCGCGTGCGCTGGAAGCCTACGAGAAGGGCAAGCACTTCTTCTTCGCCCGCCGCGGCCAGCTCAACTTCAGTTGCGCCAACTGCCACGTCGGCAACTCCGGCAACCGGCTGCGCACCGAGATCCTGAGCCCGGCGCTGGGCCACACCACCCACTTCCCGGTCTACCGCTCGAAGTGGGGCGAGATGGGCACGCTGCACCGTCGCTATGAGGGCTGCAACAAGCAGGTGCGCGCCAAACCCTTCGAGCCGCAGAGCGAGGAGTACCGGGACCTCGAGTACTTCATGAGCTACATGAACAACGGACTCGAGCTGAACGGTCCGGGCGCGCGCAAATAGCACGAACCACCCGAACGCCCGCCGGCCGGACCCGCACCGGGCGCCAACTCGCCCGAACCACTTGGGGCCGGCCCATGGCCGCCGGCACACAACGCACGAGAGGAGTTTCCACTAGATGAAAATGACCAGGCTAGCCGCAGACCTGATCCTGATCGCCCTGCTCGCCGCCATCCCGCTCAGCAGCGCCTGGGCTACCACCCGGGCCGACGCCGAGGACGCCATCGCCAAGGCGGAGGCCATGCACGAGAAGGCCGTCGCCGCGAACGCGGCCGACAACCAGGCCGCGGAGATGATCGAAGAGGCCAAGTCCCTGTTGCCGTCGCATCAGTACACCAAGGCCAAGATGATCGCCTACTGGGCGATTCGCCAGGCAGAATTCGCGATGCAAGTGTCCAGCGGCGAGACCACCGTCGAGGCCGACAAGGCCGCCCAGGCGGAATCCCTCATCGCTGCGGCCGAGGCGGCGCGCGAGAAGGCCGCCTCCGTCGACGGCGAGTGGCGCGACACGGCCAAGATGATCAAGAGCGCGCAGACCCTGGCCGGCGCCGGCGAGTTCGACAAGGCGATCGAGATCGCTGCCGCCGCCGAGTTCCAGGCGAAACGGGGCTACGAGCAGGCAATGGCGGAGAAGGACGCGGACTTCCCGCAGTACATGCTGGATGCGGTCAAGTGACCACGGCTGCAACGCCGCCGCCCCCCCTTCCATTCGCCCGCGAGAGGAGACAGACACAATGACGACTGCCACCATCCCGTTCGTGTTTCAAGGCCGCGCGTTTCAACGCCGCGCGCTGCGCCTGGGCGCACTGGCCTGCGGCCTGCTCGTCGCCGGGCTGGCCACGGCCGCGGACAATCTGATCACCCGCGGACTCGAGTCCGTCGAGGTCAAGCACAACGGCGAGACCGTGGTCATCAAGCGCGGCCACGACCTCGATGCCAGGCTGCCCGAGGCCTTCCAGAAGACCCAGCGCGGCTGCCCGCCCTTCTGCGTACAGCCCATCGAGGTCCTGCCCGGCGTGCAGACCGTCGGCGAGTTGGAGGTGCTGGACTACCTCAAGCGCATGTCCGACGGCGATGACAACATCATGCTGATCGACTCCCGCACCCCGGACTGGGTCATGCGCGGCACCATCCCGGGCTCGGTCAACATCCCCTGGAACCGGATCAACACCGATGTCGAGGGCACCTTCGAGACCCCGGGCGAGGTGGACAGCTTGGTGCACATTCTCTCGGACGAGTTCGGCGCCAACTACGACGCCAACAAGGACAAGTGGGACTTCAGCAACGCAAAGACGCTGATCCTGTTCTGCAACGGCATCTGGTGCCCGCAGTCTAGCGCCAACATCAAGACCCTCGCCGGTCTCGGCTACCCCGTGCACAAGCTCAAGTGGTACCGCGGCGGCATGCAGGACTGGGTGAGCGTCGGGTTGACGACGGTGCAGCCCTAGGGAGACGCCGATTATTGGCCATCCCGGCCACCCGCTGAAGGCGCCCGATGGGCGCCTTTTTTGTGTGCTTCCGCCCGCGACTGAGGAGGCGAGCGCTTCCGGAGTCACGCCCCTCTTTGCGAACTTTGCAGTACCTGGTGCAACTGTGCGCGAGTCCCGAGAGCGTCTCAGGTCGTTGTCGTTGTTGTTGTCGTTGTTGTTGTCATGAGCGTGATCGTGGTCTTGATCATAAGTCCGTCCATTGCCGTGGGAGCGCCGTCCTCGGTGCGACGCGCGTCCGGTCGCGGCGGGGACGCCGCTCCCACGGGGCGAGCGCCTGGTGGGAGTGATGATCAAGGCCGTGGTCGTGGTGTTGATCGTGGCTCTCAATCGTGCGGAGATTCAATTACGACTCCGATTACGATTACGACATCGACATCGACATCGACATCGACATCGACCAC
Organism: Thiohalocapsa sp.; assembly: GCF_022340605.1. Classification (GTDB taxonomy): domain Bacteria; phylum Pseudomonadota; class Gammaproteobacteria; order Chromatiales; family Chromatiaceae; genus Thiohalocapsa. The sequence continues at coordinate 70,110 of NZ_JAJDNQ010000023.1, read as the reverse complement.
GACCACGACCACGACCACAACAATGAGGTAGGCCGGTATTGGACGGGTCCTTGGCGGTGTCGCCCTGGAGGGCGACACTCCGGCCCACACTCCGGCCGACACTCCGCCACCGACCCTGCCCAATGCTCACCATTGACACCTCCCGGCACCGCGGCGGCCGGCGTTGGGCTATATTGCGGGATTACGTCAAGCGGGTTGCGGGTTTGTCACGGCCCTCGGCCCCACACCTGCACCGAAGACCGCGCCGAGGCATGCTGCGATGACCGAGACCGTACGTTGGCTTTCCGAGCTGGGCATGGACGACGTCCCCATCGTCGGGGGCAAGAACGCGTCGCTGGGAGAAATGATCCAGCACCTGACGGCCGTCGGCGTGCGGGTGCCAGGCGGCTTCGCCACCACGGCGGCGGCCTATCGGGAGTTCCTGTCCGCCAGCGGCCTCGCCGAGCGCATCGCCGCGGAGCTGGAGGCGCTGGACGTGGACGACATCGCCGCCCTCAGCGAGGTGGGTCCGAAGATCCGCGGCTGGATTATCGAGCAGCCCTTCCCGCCCGGCCTGGATGCGGACATCGAGGCTGCCTACCACGAGCTGGTAGGCCAGGAGGGCAACGATAGCGCCTCTTGGGCGGTGCGCTCGTCGGCCACCGCGGAAGACCTGCCGGATGCGTCCTTCGCCGGGCAGCAGGAGACCTTCCTGAACGTGCACGGCTTGGACAACGTCAAGCGCGCCATCCGCGAGGTCTTCGCGTCCCTGTACAACGACCGCGCCATCGCCTACCGCGTGCACCAGGGCTTCGCCCACGCCGAGGTGGCGCTGTCCGCCGGCGTGCAGCGCATGGTGCGCAGCGATCTCGCCTCCAGCGGCGTTATGTTCACGCTCGACACCGAGTCCGGCTACCGCGACGCCGTCTTCATCACCGCCAGCTACGGCCTCGGCGAGATGGTGGTGCAGGGCGCCGTGAACCCCGACGAGTTCTACGTGCACAAGCCGACGCTCGCCGCCAGCCGCCCGGCCATCCTGCGCCGCAGCGTCGGCGACAAGGCCATCCGCATGATTTACGCTGAGCCCGGGTCTGAGAACCCCGTCCTCACCGAAGACGTGCCGGAGGCGGACCGCCAGCGCTTCAGCCTCACGGACGCCGAGGTCGAGGACCTCGCCCGCCAGGCGGTGCTCATCGAGCAGCACTACGGCCGGCCCATGGACATCGAGTGGGCGAAGGACGGCACCGACGGCCTGCTCTACGTGGTCCAGGCGCGCCCGGAGACCGTGCAGAGCCGCTCCGGCAAGGTCATCGAGCGCTATCACCTGCAAGGCACGGGCGAGGTGCTCGCCACCGGGCGCAGCATCGGCCATCGGATCGGCGCCGGCAAGGCGCGAGTGGTGGAGTCCATCCGCGACATGGAGCACGTGCAGCCCGGCGACGTACTGGTCACGGACATGACCGATCCGGACTGGGAGCCGGTCATGAAGCGCGCCGCCGCCATCGTCACCAACCGTGGTGGGCGCACCTGCCACGCGGCCATCATCGCCCGTGAGCTGGGCGTGCCCGCGGTCGTCGGCTGCAACGACGCCACCGACAAGATCCCGGATGGTGCCGCGGTGACCGTCTCCTGCGCCGAGGGCGACACCGGCTTCATCTACGACGGCGCCCTGCCCTTCGAGCACAAGACGGCCGAGCTGGACAAGATGCCGGAGGTGCCGGTCAAGGTCATGATGAACGTCGGCAACCCGGAGCGAGCCTTCGCCTTCGCGGCGACGCCGAACGCCGGCATCGGGCTCGCGCGCCTGGAGTTCATCATCAACAACACCATCGGCATCCACCCCAAGGCGCTGCTGGAGTTCGACAATTTGCCGGCCGATCTCAAGGAGCGGATCACCCCGCGCATCGCCGCCTATCCAAGCCCGCGGGACTTCTATGTCATGCGGCTCGTCGAGGGCATCAGCACGCTAGCCGCGGCCTTCGCGCCGAATCCGGTCATCGTGCGCATGTCGGACTTCAAGTCCAACGAGTACGCCAACCTCGTCGCCGGCCCCCGCTACGAGCCGGACGAGGAGAACCCGATGCTCGGCTTCCGCGGCGCCGGCCGCTACGTGGCGGACGACTTCCGCGAGTGCTTTGCGATGGAGTGCGAGGCGCTGAAATACGTGCGCAACGAGATGGGGCTGACCAACCTGCAGATCATGATCCCCTTCGTGCGCACGCTCCGGCAGGCTCAGGCGGTCACTGAGGCGCTGGCCGAGCAGGGCCTGAAGCGCGGCGAGAACGGGCTGAAGCTCATCATGATGTGCGAGATCCCGTCCAACGCCGTGCTGGCGGAGCAGTTCCTGGAGTACTTCGACGGTTTCTCCATCGGCTCCAACGACATGACCCAGCTCACGCTCGGCATCGACCGCGACTCGGCGCTGGTGGCCGCCGACTTCGACGAGCGCGACCCGGCCGTCAAGGCCATGCTCTCCATGGCCATCCGCGCCTGCCGCGCGCAGGGCAAGTACGTCGGCATCTGCGGCCAGGGCCCGTCGGACCACGCCGACTTCGCCGACTGGCTGGTGAAGGAAGGCATCGAGAGCGTCTCGCTGAACCCGGACACCGTCATCGACACCTGGCTGTACCTGGCCGAGCACGCGGGCAGCTGACGCTCGATTGCACCGCCGGCGTCCAGTCGGCGGTGCGGGTGGCCTTGATCGCGCACACCACCGCGAACGTAGAACGTAGGATGGGCAAAGCGCAGCGTGCCCATGTTGCAAGCTGCAGGCATTGCATCGCCGTGCCGCGGACCATGGGTTTGACTGCGAGGGGATTCTGCTCCATGTTTGCGCGCAGTCGCACCAAACCGCAATAATCACCCGCTCCGCCGAGGACTCGCGCATGCAGCCGGCTCCCGCAACGCCGAACGCGAGCGTTCATTTGCGCATGCCCCCTGGCCTGCGCATGGACGACGAGCAGTTTTTCGCATTCTGCCGCTCGCACCGGATTTCGTCATCGAGCTCGCCTCCCCGACCGACGCCCCCGAAAAGCTTGCCGAGAAGATGGCCGAGTACCGCGCCTGCGGCGTCCGGCTCGGCTGGCTGCTGCTGCCCGACGGGCCGCAAGTGCACGTGTACCGGCCAACCTCGCCGCCCGTCGTGATCGACGCCCCGGAGCACATGGATGGCGGCGACGTGCTGCCCGGCTTTCGGCTCGACCTGCGCCCTATCTGGGCATCCGCGCTCTAGCACCTGGGACGGAAATCGGCCTGAACGCCTCGACACCTGCGCTTCAAGGACCGGACGCTGTGGGTGGATACCACCCTGTGCCGGCGGTTACCATGCACCGCGCTAGTGCACCCATGCGGAAGTATCGAGGCCACTCTCAAGGCCACCCGCGGCGCTGATCCGTGTCGACCTGGAGGCCGACGGCGGCTGAGTTCGGCGGAATCTGAGACAATACCCGGCGTTTGTCGACACGCACGAGGTATTGCATGAGCAACTACGACGTCTACGCCCTGGGCAACGCGCTGGTGGACATGGAATACGAGGTCGCCCCCGAGGACCTCAGGCACCTGGACATCGACAAGGGCGTGATGACGCTCGTGGATGAGGCGCATCAGCTGCGCATCATGGAGCACCTGCGCGAGCGCCATCATCACCGCGGCTCCGGCGGCTCGGCGGCCAACTCCATCATCGCCCTAGCCCAGTTCGGCGGCAGCGGCTGGTACTCGTGCAAGGTGGCCAATGACGAGCTCGGCCACTTTTACCTCAAGGACCTGCGCGACGGCGGCGTCGCCACCCGCGACACCAGCTTCCTCGAACAAGGCGACACCGGCCGCTGCGTGGTGCTGGTGACCCCGGACTCCGACCGCACCATGTGCACCTATCTCGGCATCAGCGGCAACCTGTCGCTGCACGAGCTGGACCAGGATGCGCTGAAGGGCTCCAAGTGGTTCTACACCGAGGGCTATCTGGTCACATCCGACACCGCCCGCGTCGCCGCCATCGAGGCGCGCAAGCTGGCCGAGCGCTCCGGCGTCCGCACGGCGCTGTCCCTGTCCGACCCGAACATGGTCCGGTTCTTCAAGGACGGGCTGATGGAGATGATCGGCGAGGGCGTGGACATGGTCTTCGCCAACGAGGAAGAGGCCATGGGCATGGCCGAGGCCGATAGCCTGGACGATGCCGTCGCCTACCTCAAGACCATCGCCCGGGAGTTCGCCATCACCCGCGGCCCCAAGGGCGCGCTGGTTTGGGACGGCCAGCAGGCCATGGACATCGCCCCGGTGCCGGTGACCCCCGTGGACACGGTCGGTGCAGGTGACATGTTTGCAGGGGCCTTTTTGTACGGCCTGACCCAGGGCTGGAGCCACCAGCGCGCCGGAGACTTGGCCTCCGCCGCATCCGCGAAGCTCGTGACCAGTCTCGGACCACGGATCAGCACGGCCGAGAGCCGCGCCATCCTGGATCGCTTTGAATGATCGAGGCCAAAGGCCGACGACGCCACTCCACCACAACCAGTCTAGGGAAACATCATGCACGCAAATCGCATCCTGATGCTGCCGCTGGCAGCCTTCGCCGCAACGCTTGCCCCGACCATCCAGGCGGATTGCAGCGATCCCCTGGTCTCGGGATCGACCCTGAACAACAGCCTGGTCTGCGCGTCCAAGCCCGGTCAGACGGGCGATCCGAACCAGCGCTGGTCCGAGATACACAACGGCGATGGCGCAAGCCCGCAGACGCTGGGCGAGCACGGCCGTGGCACCACGGACAAGAACGGCTCCTATGACGCGAACGTCGGCACATGGAGTTATTCCGGCAGCTCAGTCACCTACAACTACACCGGCGACGGCACTTACACCTTCGACCTACGTGGGGCAGGCGACGAGCCACAGTTTTTCTGCTCCGGCAGCAGCGAAATCGCCGAGATCAAGGCGGTCACAGCGATTCCCGATCCAGCGGCCACCAATCCCTGCGGCTGGTGACACTCCGCCCAGCCCGGCCGCCGATGACTGCAAACGCATAGCGCAGGCGCTAACCTGGCGCTGACCTCCGTCCAATGCCGCCGGACGTGAGTCTTCAGCCAGGCATGACGCGCGGTACAGGCGGGGCGTCGTTGGCACGTCCGCCGCTTTTGCGCCGACGTGTCCTGGCATCTTTCCCGCGCACCAGTATCACCGCGCAAAAGGCGCCGAGATATAACAGCATCGCCGTCCGCGGCGCATCCACGGTACTGCCGAGCGCTCCGACGCTCAGGAAACCCGTCAGCGCCCCGGCGAACGCGACACCCTCGTACCTGCCGGCACGGATCGCCGGCAGCAGCACGGCGAACGCGGCGATCAGCAAGACCGCGGTGGCCAGCAGGCCCAGCAACCCCTGCGCAAAGTAGGTCTCCACGAACTGCTCGTGGATATGCCAGGCGGGGTCCTGGTCGGTGACGAACAGCCAACGCTCCGCGCCGTGCTCGAAGCCGCCGTTCGCAATCAGCTCCCGGCCCTGCGGCGAGGTGAGACTGACGTCGTCCACATCGATCGGCCCCACACCCGCGTTGTAGAGCGACAGCTTGACGGGGCCATGCGGCCAGCGTCCGCCGCTGCCGACCTGCCCACTGCGGACCTGTATGGCCAATGTCTGCCACTGCCCGGGTGTCTGTGGTTTCAGTCTGTTCCAGACGCAGGAGAACGAATACAACAGGGCCTTCTCGCACAGCGGCACGCTGAGCCGCGCGCCGGCCTCGTATCCGCGCACACGCAGCGTCAGGAGATACCGGGTTTGCGCCCGCACTGGCACACGCTGATCCAGGTACACCGCCTCGCCCTTGCCGAGGTGCAGGTAGCCGTTGTCGTTGTGCTTGCGCACTTCGAACGTGCCCGCCGCCTTGTCCGGCGGGGACGCGAGCAGGTACTGCACGGGATAGCGCCCGAAACCCTCCCCGAACGTAGTAGTCAGGAAACCATCGTCCATCAGACCGATGGCGTGGCGCCAATGCACGAGACGGGTGTTGAGATCCGCACCAATCCGGGCCAGCCGCTCGCCTGCAAAACCCGTCGTCAGCGCCGGCACCGCCGCGGCCCCCACCACGGCGAGCATGCCGAACAGCACCAGCCAGCGCGCTTTCGGCAGGGACTTCACGCCGGCGAGCAAGCCCAGCAACACGACCACCGAGCCCACCGCGAAGCCGCCGTAACCGCCGCGTGAGAAGGTCACCAACATCGCATAGGCAGCAACGGGCACGAGCATTGCGCCGAGTGCAAGTTGCCAGCGGCGCCGCCCGATGAACATCCAGACCAGCATCATCGGGAAGGCGAACGCCAGATACGCCTCCACGTAGGCGCCACCGTCATGCATGCTGGCGAAGGGCCCGCTGACGCGAAATACCTCATCGAGGTCGAACAGACCGACGTGCACGACGCGCTCGTAGACGACGACGGTGCAAACTGCGATCAGGCCGACGACCGCTCCCGGCAGCAACAGCCGCGATGCCCGCGTCGAACCCAGCAAGCGCCGGAAGCGGCGCAGCAGCGGCACCGCCAGCAAGGCCCAGAGCAGTCCCTTGCCCGCATACCAGGGCGCCAGCAAGGGGTGAGATGACGCGATCCAGCGCTCGCTGCCGCGTGACGCGTCGAGGCCGATACCCGTGGCAACGAGCCAGCTCGCCCCCAACAGCAGCAGCGCGAGCCCAAGCCAGACATTCGGCAGTCGAGCGGGCCTGATGCCGGACAGCCGCAATCCGGCCGCGCCGAGGCCCACCAGCACGATCAGGTCGAAGGCATTCAGCAGCAGTTGCCCACTCCAGGGCGTCAGATCCAGCACCGGCAGTCCCACCGGCACCACTGCCAGCCAGAGCCAGGGCCAACGCCACAGCGCCACGGCGAAGAGCGCCAATGCGGCGGCGAGCCAGAACTGCGCAAACGGATACAGCACGATGCCGGTCACCGTCGCCGCTCCACAGCCCAGCGCATAGAGGTAGCCGAGTATCGTTGGCTCCGGAAACGACTCGTCACGCACCGCGAGCATCTGTCGGAACTTGCCGGCAGCACCCTGCACCGATGCCGAGCCCCGCACCATGGCACGGGGCTGCGCCGGCACGGCCGGCGTCGGCAGCGGCGCCGGTTCGATAACGATAGGTTCCGGCTCCGATCGCGGCCCCCGTGGTGCTCCGGACAGCGCGTGGCCGTCGGACATCGACCGCTTGGCGGCACGCGGGTCCGAGGTGGGCGCGAGCGCATGGAACGCGGGGCGCGGTGCGACACCCCGCGACGTCACGGTCGTGCTAAGCAGCCGACCGAGCCAAGTCGCCGCCGCATAGGCGAGCCATGCCCCGACAGCGGCAATGATCAGGTTCGTCGGATCGGGGCGCGCGCCGGGTGCAAACAGCTTGCCGGCTTCGATCACCAGCGCCATCCCCGTGGCGACAACGGCTGGCCACCATTGGGATGCCCGTCCACCCGCTCGGGCAAACGCTCGCAGCCAGGCCGCAACGCCGATGGGCGCATACATCGCCAGCTGCGCCAACAGGCTCACCATGGCCACCGGTTCCGAGGTCCAGTAGTGGTAGTAGAACGGCTCCCAGTCGAGCGTGGACAATTTCTGCACCGCGCCGGCAAACCCCAGCCAGGCACCATTCCACCACCCGGACAGCGCCATGACGGCGAGCACATAGGGGACCGCCAGCCACGGCACCAGGCGCCACCCCAGGGCCGCCAAGGCACCGATGTCGTGATGCGTGGTCAGACGACGGCCCAACAGGCCGCCGAGCAGAACCCCGAGCCCCCGCAGCAGTATCGACAGGAGCAGGCCCTTCCCGGAGACCAACACCAGCTGTAACGGTTCCAGCACCAGGCCGACGCCGATGCCAAGCAGGAACAACCGCGCCAGCGGCCAACGCGGATGAAGCAGAATCAGTAAAAGCCCGAGGGGCGCGATGCTCAGGACCTCCACCACCCAGAAGGCGAAACAGCGCAACCAGCTCTCACAGCCGAAGGAAAGGAAGGCGCGGCCCTGCTCCCGGAGCACCGCATGCAGCTCCGCACGCGAGACCACGAAATCGTACGGAAACAGCGACAGCAGCAGGTAGGCGACGACAAAGACCACCAGCACGGCGAGCACGGATGCGCGGCCGCCGCGCGCGAACGCAAGGCCCAACCGAACCACTTGCCAGCGACCGAACAGCCACAGTGACGCGCCGATACCCGCACCGATCGCCTCGGCCAGCAGATCGTTCAGCGACACAGTCCGTGGCGCAAAGAAGATCTGCGTGAACTCCACGGCAACGGCGATGGCTGTACACAGGAGGAACACAAGCAAGGCCGCGACGGGCGCCAGCAGACCCTCAACGCGGAGGCCGAAGAGCGCCGCGCAGCCCAGGAACGCGAGCGGCACATAGAGGACGATGTTCGCCACCCAGTCCGCACGGGACGCCGCGCCCAGGTGCAGCAGGCGGATGTGGGAGAACTGCGTCAGCGCCTGGCCTAAAGGCACATCCCGCCACTCGAACGGGACCAGGCTGCCGTAGACGACGAACGCGAGGTAGACAAGACACAAGAGCCACCAGCGTGGCTCCTTGAAGCCCTGTGCCAAGACGTCCGTGACCGGTGCGGTCCTCAACACGCGACAGCGACCACGCCCCCTCGCGCGAACCGGAAACCGCAAGCGAGCGGGGGCAACGGCATCTCGCGAACGCTCACTGCCGAGCGCCGACGAGCGGCTCGCAGACTCACGAGCATCACCCCCTCAGTCCGCGTCGGCCGTCGCCCCTGGGACGGCATCGGGGGGCGGGTCATCGGCCCGGGGCAATAGCGGGTTGTGGGCGAAACGACGCGTCGCATAGGCGACCCAAACAGGATACTGCGCAAAGGCGAGCAACAGCATCACCGCCAGATAGCTCAGCAGGTAGTGGCCGAACAACTGTGCGCCCCGAAGGTCGTAGTCGGAGCGGCTGCCACTGAAGAGGAACTCCAGCGCGGAGAGACTGGACTGCGGCCCCAGCACCCGCGGCTCGGTGGCCAGTAGCAACACGGCGTAGCTGAGCGGTGCGAACAGCACGACACCGAAAAGCGCCGCGAACGTACCCGTGAAGACCCCGGCGAATCGCTCTGCGGCCAGCGACGCCACGGCGGCCATCAGCAGCATCCAAAGCGCCAGCGCCAGCCATGACAGTGGATTGGCGCCCCCGCGCAGCAACACGGTGACATTGTCAGTGGCGGCGACGACCACGACGATCCAGTAGCCAACCCCCAGGAAGAGCGCCGCATAGAGCACCCACCACAGGAAGCGCAACGGATCGGACGATCGGGTGATGGCGAAGAGCAAGGCGGTGCCACCCGCGACCGACACGGACACGACGAGGAACAGCGCGACGAAGCGGATCAGTCGCTCCAACTCCGCGGCGATCGGCCATTGGGACGGACCCACCAAGTCCTGCACGCTGGCAATGGGCGTCGCATAGCGAAACACCAGGAAAACCAGCACCGCATGCGCCAGGATGGCGATGGGAAACAGCCAGGCCCAGGGCCTGGGCTCGCGGATCAGCAAAAGCCCCAGCAGCGCCGGCGGCCCCAGCGCCAGCAGCACCATCACCGCGAATAGCAGCGCCTGGAGCGGCGTCGGCCGGCTGCCGAAGAGCTCGCGCACGTGATAGGGCACGCCGGGCGTCACCGCCACCACGTACAGCAGTACTGATGCAACCGCCAGAATGACCAGCACCCGCAGGGCCAGAAAGACGATGGCCTGGCGGCGCTGTGCTCCACCGAAGGCGTAACGAACACGCATCGGATCGGTCGTCGCCTCCCCGGTAACCTGGAATTACGGGCCAGTCATCGGCGCCTGCAAGCGCGAGGCCGGCTACCCCGCGAAGGCAGCCTCGCACAACGACAACAGCGCCGCCGGGAACATGCCCAGCACCAGCATCGACAGGCCGTTGACGCTGACAGCGATGCGGGCATCACGTGTGCTGTCCACCGGGGCGTCGCTCACAGGCTTGTCGAAGTAGATCATCTTGACGACACGCAGATAGTAGAAGGCCCCGACGATCGAGAACACCACCGCTACCACTGCGAGCCAGACCAGCCCGATGTCGATGACAGCCTGCAGCACCAGCAGCTTGGCCATGAAGCCCACCAGCGGCGGCACGCCGGCCATCGAGAACATCACCAGCGTCATCATCGCCGCAAGCCAGGGATCACGGTCACCCAGGCCCTTAAGGTCGTCGAGGTTCTCCGCCTCGAAGCCCTGATGCGAGAGCATCACCAGCACGCCGAACGCACCGGCGGCCATCAAGGCGTAGACAACAGCATAGAACATCGCGGCAACATAGCCTTCATGGGTCCCGGCCAGCAGCCCCAGGAAGATGAAGCCCACGTGCGAAATGGTCGAATAGCCGAGCATGCGCTTGATGTTGCTCTGCGCGATGGCCACCACATTGCCGATGCCCATCGACAGCACCGACAGGATGATCAGGATATCCGACCAGTCGGAGCCAAGCCCGGCCAGCGCATCGACCAGGATGCGCACCGCCATCGCGAACGCGGCCACCTTGGGCGCGCTGGACAGGAACAGCGCCACCGGCGCCGGCGCGCCCTGGTAGACGTCCGGGATCCACATGTGGAACGGAACGGCGCCGAACTTGAAGGCGATGCCGATGATCACAAAGACCAGCCCGAACACCAGAATGCGGCTCTCCGCTCCGTCGGCGGACATCGCCTGTGCCACCGGCGCGAAGCCGAGCTCTCCGGTTGCCCCGTAGATCATGGAGATGCCGTACAGCAACATGCCGGAGCCGAGCGCACCGAGCACGAAGTACTTCATCGCCGCCTCCGCGCCGGCGCCGGAGTCGCGATTGAAGGCAACCAGCGCATACAGGCACAGGGCCAGCAACTCCAGACCCAGGTAGATGGTCAGGAAGCCATTGGCGGAGATCATCACCAGGATGCCGAGCAGCGCGAACAGCACCAGCACGTGGAACTCGCCCACCCACATGTTGCGCTCGCGCATGTAGCGCGCCGAGTACGCGAAGGCGAGCAGGGTCACCACCAGCACAGCGCCCTTCAGCAGGTCGCTCAGCGGGTCGCGCACGAAGGCGCCGCCGAAGGCCAGTGTCGGCTCGGGTCCAAAGCTCAGCCCCACGACACCGACGGCGAGCAGCGCAAGCACCAGACCCGCGAAGGTGATGAGCTGGTTCGCATCCTTGCGGTCGGCTGGCAAGTACAGATCGACGACGAGTACGGTGCACGCCGTAATCAGGACGACCAGTTCCGGCAGCAGCGTGAAGAGATCGATGGCTTGAAAGCTCATGGGCATAGTCCCGTCATTCTGCGCGAGCCGCGGCGAGTGCAACGGCCGTGGCACCGCCGGCATCGGCAGTGGCGGCCGCCGGCAGCTTGCTCACCTGTACCTGCTGCACCAAGTGCTGGATGGAAGGCTCCATCACGTCCACCAGCGGCTTAGGCCAGATGCCGATGGCCAACGTCGCCGCGGCGAGAGCCCCCAGGTTCAGCACCTCGCGGCGGTTGAGGTCCTGGAGCGCCGCCACGTGCTCGTTGCCCACCGGGCCGAAAATGACGCGCTTGACCATCCACAGGGTGAACGCCGCGGCCAGGATCAGTGTCGTCGCCGCCAGCAGTGCAAACCAGAAGTCCGCATGGAAGGTGGCGAGGATCACCATGAACTCGCCGACGAAGCCGGAGGTGCCGGGCAGACCGGCGTTGGCCATCGCAAAGAACACCGCGAAGGCCCCGAACCAAGGCATGGTGTTGATAACGCCACCATAGTCGGCGATCTGCCGCGTATGCATGCGGTCGTAGAGGACGCCGACGCAGAGGAAGAGCGCCCCCGAGATGAAGCCATGCGAGATCATCTGTACCATGCCGCCCGACATGCCAAACGCGGCACCCTGTGCGCTGCCGGTCTCGCGCACGATGGCAAACACGATGAAGAAGCCCAGGGTCACGAAGCCCATGTGCGCGATGGACGAATAGGCGATCAGCTTCTTCATGTCCTGCTGCACAAGCGCGACGAAGCCGATGTAGACCACCGCAATCAGCGACAGTGCGATGATCAGCCAGTCCAGCTCCGCGCTCGCATCCGGTGTAATGGGCAGACTGAAGCGCAGAAATCCGTACCCGCCGATCTTCAGCATGATGGCCGCCAGGATCACCGAGCCGCCCGTGGGCGCCTCCACGTGCGCATCCGGCAGCCAGGTATGCACCGGGAACATCGGCACCTTCACGGCAAACGCCACCAGGAAGGCGAAGAAGATCAGTACCTGCGCCGTCATGCCCAGCTCCAGGGCATGGAAGTCCAGAATGCTGAAGCTGTCGGCCTGGAAGAACATGTAGATCAGCGCGACCAACATGAACACCGAGCCGAAGAAGGTGTACAGGAAGAACTTGATGGTGGCGTAGACACGGTTTGGCCCGCCCCAGACCCCGATGATAATGAACATCGGGATCAGCATCGCCTCCCAGAAGAAATAGAACAGAATCGCATCCAGCGCCGAGAAGACGCCCACCATGATGCCCTCCATGATCAGGAAGGCACCCATGTAATACGACGGCCGATAGGTGATCACCTCCCAGCCGGCGATGATCACGAAGATGGTGATAAAGGTGGTGAGCAGGATCAACGGCATCGAAATGCCGTCGACGCCGAGGTAGTACTGGATCTTGAGCGCCGGAATCCAGTCCGCCCGCTCGACGAACTGCATCGCCGCCGTGCCGCTGTCGAACGCGAGCCACAGCGGCAGGCTCACGACGAAGGCCGCAACCGCAATGCCGAGCGCAAGGCGCTTGGTGGTCTCCGCGTGCTTGTCGCCATTGGCGATGACGGCGAGGCCGCCGATGATGGGCAGCCAGATGACCAGCGAGAGCCAGGGGAATTGGGACAACATGGGTAGGTCTCTCCTGGGCTCGTTACAGCGCGACGAACAGGGTCAGCAGGGCCACCAGGCCGATGATCATCGCAATGGCGTAGTGGTACAGATAGCCGGTCTGGAGGTGGCGCATGACGCCGGCGGCATAGCCCACCATGCGCGCCGAACCGTTGACGATGGCACCGTCGATGAGCGTGCGGTCGCCGGCGTTCCAGAGGAACTTGCCGATGTCGCGGCCGCCACCGGCAAACACCTTCTGGTTAAAGTCATCAAAGCCGTACTTGTCTTGCAGCACCCGGGTGACCCAGCCGCCCTTCTGCTGGATCTGGTCATCGATGGCGGGGTTGCGCGTGTGCATGACGAGCCAGACGACGGTCGCGAGCACCAGCCCGCTCATCGCCAGCCAGAATGGCCATCCCAGCATGCCGTGCTCGATGAAGGCGAGTTGCCCGTGCCAGTGCTCGGCCAGATGCGCCAGCGAGTTGTGCTCAGGCAGCACGAAGATGGCATCGCCGAACCAGTCCTTCACCAGCAGCGGCTCGATGGCAAACCAGCCGATGAACACCGATGGCACCGCCAGGGCAATGAGCGGCACGGTCACCACCCAGGGCGTCTCGTGCAGGTGCGAGCGGGTGTTCTCGTCCATGCGCGGCTGGCCGTGGAACACGAGGTAATACATGCGGAAGCTGTACAGGGCCGTGATCAGCGCACCCACGGTGAGCAGCAGCCAGGCGAGGCCCGAGCCGAATACGTGCGAGTCGCCCACCGCCTCGATGATGGCGTCCTTGGAGAAGAAGCCGGAGAAGCCCGGGAAGGCAATCAGCGCAAGGGAGCCGATCAGGGCAGTGATCCAGGTGATGGGCATGTACTTGCGCAGGCCGCCCATGTTGCGGATGTCCTGGTCGTGGTGCATCGCGATGATCACCGAGCCCGCTGCAAGGAACAACAGCGCCTTGAAGAATGCGTGCGTCATCAGGTGGAAGATGCCGGCGGCATAGGCCGAAGCGCCGAGCGCCGCGGTCATGTAGCCGAGCTGCGACAGCGTCGAATAGGCGATGACGCGCTTGATGTCGTTCTGGACCAGGCCGATGAGCCCCATGAAGAAGGCGGTGACGGCACCCACCAGCAGCACGAAGGACAGCGCCGTCGTGGACAGCTCGTACAGCGGCGACATGCGCGCCACCATGAAGATGCCCGCGGTAACCATGGTCGCCGCATGGATCAGCGCCGAAATGGGGGTCGGGCCTTCCATGGAGTCCGGCAGCCAGACGTGCAGGGGCACCTGCGCCGACTTGCCCATCGCACCGATGAACAACAGAATGCAGATCAAGGTCATCAGCGAGACGCCGCCGAACAGCGCCACCTGGGCATCGGCGAGGTCCGGCGCCTTGGCGAACACGCTCGCGTAGTCCAGTGTGCCGAAGTACATGGCCACCGCGGCGATGCCGAGAATGAAGCCGAAGTCGCCGACGCGGTTGACCAGGAACGCCTTCAGGTTGGCGAAGATGGCAGACTCGCGCGTGGACCAGAAGCCGATCAGTAGGTAAGAAACCAGGCCCACCGCCTCCCAGCCGAAGAACAACTGCAAGAAGTTGTTCGACATCACCAGCATCAGCATCGAGAAGGTGAACAGCGAGATGTAGCTGAAGAAGCGCTGATAGCTGTTGCGCCCGGTGAGCGCACCTTCAGGCCAGTTGTGCTCGTCGTCGGCCATATAGCCGATGGTGTAGACATGCACCATCAGCGATACGAAGGTCACGGTCGCCATCATCATGGCAGTGAGCCGGTCCACCAGGAAGCCGACTTCCAGGTGCATGCCGTCGGATACCAGCCAGGTGTAGACGGGACCGTTGAAGGGCTGCGCATCCTGCCAGATGAAGCGCGACAGCACCCACAGCGACAGCACCGCGGAGATGCCGACACCGGCGATGGTGACCCGGTGCGACCATGTGCGGCCGATGCGGCCGCCGAAGAAGCCGGCGACGATGGCGCCCACGAGCGGCGCCAGGACGATCAGTAGATAGACGTTCTGCATCGTCTCAGCCCTTCAGCATATCCAGATCTTCGACATTGATGGTGCCGCGCGCGCGGAACAGCACCACCAGGATCGCGAGCCCGATGGCCGCCTCGGCGGCGGCGACGGTCAGAATGAAGAACACGAAGATCTGCCCGGCGCCATCCTGGAGGAAATGCGAGAAGGCGACGAAGTTCATGTTCACCGCAAGCAGCATCAGCTCGATGCACATCAGCAGCACGATGACGTTCTTGCGGTTGAGAAAGATCCCGGCCACCGCGATGGAAAAGAGCACCGCGCCGAGCAGCAGGTAATCGGACAAGGCGATCATGATGCGGCCTCCTCTTCGGTGCGCGGTGCCGCCATGATCGGTGGCGGTGTCGGCTCAGCCGGCATGGAAACGACGCGGATGCGGTCCGGCCCCTTGCGCACCCTGACCTGCCGGGCCGGGTCCTGATACTTGGTCTGCGGACGCCGCCGCAGCGTCAGGCGAATGGCCGCGATGATGGCCACCAGCAGAATCACCGCAGCGATCTCGAACTGGTACAGGTACACGGTGTACAGATCCAGGCCCAGGGTCGCGGTGTTGCTGTAGCCGGCGGGCTTGGGCTCGGGACTCGGGAAGGCCGACAGCCCGAAATTCGACGGCCCCAGCACCAGGAACAGGTTGAACAGCATCATCGCGGCGATCACCAGGCCCAGGGGCAGATGCTTGATGAACTGCGATTGCAGCGCGGTGATGTCGATGTCCAGCATCATCACCACGAAAAGGAACAGCACCATGACGGCGCCCACGTAGACCAGCACCAAGACGATGCCGAGGAACTCGGCCTCGATGAGCAGCCAGAGCGCCGCGCTGCTGACGAACGCCAGCACCAGGTAAAGCACGGCCTGCACCGGATTGCGCCGGGTCACGACCATCCCCGCTGCGAATACGGTTATGGCCGCAAACACGTAGAACAGGAACTTCTCAAAACCCATGGGACTTCCACTGATGAGCCCG
The DNA here is from genome assembly GCF_022340605.1 of Thiohalocapsa sp. Lineage (GTDB taxonomy): Bacteria > Pseudomonadota > Gammaproteobacteria > Chromatiales > Chromatiaceae > Thiohalocapsa. The sequence goes on along the minus strand of NZ_JAJDNQ010000023.1, from coordinate 54,260 downwards.
GTCGGTCCCACTCGACCGCACCGGGCGGAGGTGATCCTCGAATGGCGCAGCGCAGGCAAATGGCACCGCCCCCCTCGTTTATAGTTATTCCGCGCGGTCTGCGTCCATTCGCCGGCGCGGGGTGCCCATCAGGGGCACTGGCGGCGAGCCGCGAGCTCGCGCCAGGGAAATCATCCTCCCGGAGACCTCACCGATAGGGCGCGTCGGCGGCCCGTGCAGCGGCTATCTCGGCCTCGAACTTGTCACCGACGGCGAGGAGTTTGTCTTTTGTCATGATGTTTTCGCCGCGGTTCTCGAAGTGATACTCGTAGATGCCCGTCTCGACGATGGAGTCCACCGGACAGGACTCTTCACAGAATCCGCAGTAGATGCACTTGAAGAGATCGATGTCGTAGCGGGTCGTCCGCCGCGAGCCGTCAGCGCGGGGCTCCGCCTCGATGGTAATGGCAAGGGCCGGGCAGGTCGCCTCACAGAGCTTGCAGGCAATGCAGCGCTCCTCGCCGTTCGCATAGCGGCGCAGCGCGTGCAGGCCGCGGAAGCGGGGCGAGATGGGTGCCTTTTCTTCCGGGTACTGCACCGTGAACTTGCCGCGGAACAGGTACCGGCCGGTGAGCCCCATGCCGCGGAACAGCTCCGTCAGCAGCAGGCTGTCGACGTATTTGCGTGCGGTATCGAGCATTGATCAATTCCACCAGGGCGGCAGCTTCACCAACACGGCCAGCGCCACAACGAGGATCCAAACGATGGTGATTGGAATGAACACCTTCCAACCGAGCCGCATGATCTGGTCGTAACGGTAGCGTGGGAAGGTCGCGCGCAGCCACAGGAAGCCGAACATGAACAAGAAGGTCTTCAGCAGCAGCCAGACGATGCCCGGCACGAAGGCCGTCGCCTGCTCCAGCACCGGGATGCCCTGCAACGGCGAGAGCCAGCCACCGAAGAACAACAGCGTGGTCAGCATCGCGATCAGCACCATGTTGGCGTATTCCGCCAGGAAGAAGATCGCGAAGGCCATGCCGGAGTATTCCACGTGGAAGCCGGCGACGATCTCGGACTCGCCCTCCGCCACGTCGAAGGGCGCGCGGTTGGTCTCCGCGACGCCGGAAATGTAGTAGACGCCGAACAGCGGCAGCAGCGGCAGCCAGAACCAGGTCAGGAAACTGCCGGACTGCGCCTCGACGATGGCACTCAGGTTGAGGCTGCCGGCGGCCACCAGCACGCCCACCAGCGCGAAGCCCATGGCGATCTCGTAAGCGACGATCTGCGCCGCCGCGCGCATGGCCCCCAACAGGGCGTACTTGGAGTTCGACGCCCAGCCCGCGATGATGACGCCGTAGACGCCGAGCGAGGTCAATGCCAGCACGTACAGGAGCCCGGCGTTGATGTCCGCCAGCACCAGTCCGGCGTCGAAGGGCACCACGGCCCAGGCGGCCAGCGCGGGTGCGATGGCGATCAGCGGCGCCAGCAGGAACAGGCCCTTGTTGGCCTTGCTGGGGACGATGATCTCCTTCATCAGGAGCTTCAACGCGTCGGCGATGGGCTGAAGCAGCCCGCGCCAGCCGACCCGGTTCGGGCCGATACGCACCTGCATGTAGCCGATGACCTTGCGCTCGGCATAGGTGTACCAGGCCACCACGCCCAGCAGCGGCAGCACGATGGCGATGGTCGCGACGATGCTCTGCAGCGGCAGCGGCAGGGCGTTCCAGAGATCCATCATGCGGACTGCTCCTCGGTGGTCTTCTGCAACTGAATCGGTCCCACGGCGGGGCCGAGCTGCTCGCTGCCGGCGACGGCGGCGGGCAGGCGCACGGCGCCCGGGGCGAGGGTGTCGTCCAGCACCACGGGCACAACGGCGCGGCGCGCGCCCTGGGTCACCTCGGCGCGGTCGCCTTCGGCAAGCCCGAGCCGCGTGGCGTCATCCGGATGCAGGGCCAGCTCGAAGCGGCCCGCCAGCGGGGTGCGTTGCAGCGCGGGGGCCGCGCGCACGGTCTGATCGATGGCGTAGATGGGCACGTTGCCCACCCGCACCGGGTCATTGCCCACGGGCAGCGGCTGCTGCAGGCCATAGTCGCCGCGGCGGGTGTTGTCGAGCCACGTGTCGGCGCCCTCGGTGCTGCCGCGTGACGTATCGCCGCACAGCGCCGCCAGTTCGTCGTGCACCTGCTTGCCGCTCGAATAATCGAAGCCGTCGAGCTCCAGCATGGTGCCCAGAACCCGGAGCACCTTCCAGCCGGGCCGGGCATCGCCCACCGGCGCCACCACGCCCTGGAAGCGCTGCCAGCGCCCCTCGGCGTTGACGAAGGTGCCAGAGGTCTCGGCGAAGGCGGAGATGGGCAGCAGGAGGTCGGCGGCCGCCTCCAGGTCCGGCGTGCGGAAGGCGGAGCAGGCGATCACGCGCTCGGCACCTGCGAGCGCCTCGCGGGCCCGGGACGGATCGAACAGGTCCAGCTCCGGCGACACGCCCCACAGCACATAGGTGCCGCGCGGCTCGGTGATCATCGCCAAGGCATCCAACCCAGCACTCTCCACGGGCGCCGCCGCGGGGCCGAGATGCGGCTGGGCACCGGCCAGCGCGGCGCCGACGGCATTGGCCGCACCCGGCAGGAAGCCGATGCGGCAGCGGGCGGCCTCGGCGATCAGGTAGGCCAGGTCCTTCAGCAGCGTATAGTCCGGGTCGGCCTCTGCCAGTGCCCCGAGCAGCACCAGGCCGCGCCCCTGCTCGCCGGCGGCGCGCAGTTCCGCGGCGAGCCGGTCCTCGGCCTCACCCGGGTCGGCTTGACGAATCAGCTCCGCAGCGGCGCCGCTGCCGCTCACCGACAGCGCGCTCGCGATGGCCGCGAGGCGAGCGGCCAGCCGTCCGGGGGGTGCCGTCAGGTGCCGCGCCGGATGCGTCAGCGCCAGCTGGTACGGGTTCACCACGGAAACGGTCGCATCGTTCAGCACCGCCTTGCGGATGCGGTGGGCTAGCAGCGGTTGCTCCTGGCGGATGTCGCTGCCGATAAGCAAGATGGCCTGCTGGTGCTCCAACTCGGCGATGGGCACACCGAGCCAGGGCACGGCGGGGTCGGCCCGGTCACCGCGGAAGTCCTGCCGGCGCAGCCGCGTGTCGATATGCCGCCCACCGAGGGCGCGCAGCAGGCGCTGCGCGAGGTAGCACTCCTCCAGTGTCGCGTTCGGCGCCATGAGCCAGCCGATCTGCTCCGGGTCCGCGGTACGCAGGGCATCGGCGGCCAGGTGCAGGGCCTCCTGCCACTCGACCGGCCGCCAGGTGCCGTCGCGCTTCACCATTGGCGCGGTGAGCCGGGTGTCGCTGTTGAGCGCCTCGTAGCTGAAGCGGTCGCGGTCGGAGATCCAGGTCTCGTTGACGGCCTCGTTGTCGCGCGGGTGCACGCGCATGACGCGGCCGCCGCGGATGTGCAGGTGAATGTTCGAGCCCACCGCGTCGTGGGGCGCGACGCCCTCCTCGGAGGTCAGCTCCCAGGCCCGGGCGGTGAAGCGGTAGGGCTTGGAGGTGAGCGCGCCCACCGGGCACAGATCGATGATGTTGCCGGAGAGCTCGTGCGCGACCGTGTGCTGCACGAAGGTACCGATGCGCATGTCCTCGCCGCGGCCGGTGGCGCCCAACTCCCGCACGCCGGCGATCTCCGCGCCGAAGCGCACGCAGCGGGTGCAGTGGATGCAGCGGGTCATGTCGGTGGCGATGAGCGGCCCCAGATCTTCGTCCTTGACCACGCGCTTGCGCTCACTGAAGCGCGAGACGTCGTCCCCGTAGCCCATGGAGACATCCTGCAGCTCGCACTCGCCGCCCTGGTCGCAGATGGGGCAGTCCAGCGGGTGGTTGATGAGCAGGAACTCCATGGTGCCGCGCTGGGCATCCAGGGCCTTCGGCGAGCGGGTCTGCACCTTCATGCCGTCCGCGACGGGCGTCGCGCAGGCGGGCACGGGCTTGGGGAAGGGGCGGCCGCCGGCTTCGGCCTCAACCAGGCACATGCGGCAGTTGGCGGCGATGGAGAGCTTTTCGTGGTAGCAGAAGCGCGGGATCGGGATGCCCTCGCGGTCAGCGACCGCAATGATCATCTCACCCGGCGACGCGGCGCAGGTGCGGCCGTCGATCTCGATGCTGATCTGCTCCGTCATGTGGTGAATTCCGCTCTTCTGCCCCTGTCGGCTTGCCGGTCCTGGCGTGCCGACCGTCGGGCTCATGTTTATTGAGAGCCGCACCCCGCAATGTCGCCCGCGGCGACGCCGTGCGGAATTGGCCTTAATTGCCTTGCGCGCGGGACGGTACCCCGACGCCACCTAACGCGGCCGGCCAGCCGCCGGGCACGCGGCGCACCGGGGCTCGCGGCGAAAGCGCCTCAGGCCGCCTGCACCATCGGCTTGCCGTGCTCGATGAGGTACTCGAATTCGTGCCGATAGTGCTTCAGGAAACTCTGCACCGGCATCGCCGCCGCGTCGCCGAGGGCGCAGATGGTGCGCCCGCCGATGCGGCCGGCGACATTATCCAGCAAATCCAGGTCCGACGACCGGCCCTGCCCGTGCAGGATCCGGTGCAGCACCCGCGACAGCCAGCCGGTCCCCTCCCGGCAGGGGGTGCACTGGCCGCAGGACTCGTGCGCGTAGAAGTGCGCCAGGTTGGCCAGCACCTTGACCATGCAGGTGCCCTCGGCGATGACGATGACCGCGCCGGAGCCAAGCATGGAGCCGGCCTTGGCGATGGAGTCGTAGTCCATGTCCGTTTCCAGCATGATCTCGCCCGGCACCACCGGCACCGACGAGCCACCCGGGATCACGGCCTTGAGCTTGCGCCCGCCGCTGACGCCGCCGGCCATCGCGAGCAGGTCGCGGAAGGGCGTGCCGAGCGGCACCTCGAAGTTGTTCGGCCGGGTGACATGGCCGGTCATCGAGAACAGCTTGGGGCCGCCGTTGTTGGGCCGGCCCTGCTCCAGGAACCAGCGCCCGCCCTTTTCCAGGATCACCGGCACGGACGCCAGCGACTCGGTGTTGTTGATGGTGGTGGGCTTGCCGTAGAGGCCAGCCTGCGCCGGGAACGGGGGCTTGAAGCGCGGCTGGCCCTTCTTGCCCTCGATGGACTCCAGCAGCGCCGTCTCCTCGCCGCAGATGTAGGCGCCCGCGCCGCAGTGGGTATAAAGGTCGAAGTCGATGCCGGAGCCGTGCAGGTTCTTGCCCAACAGGCCTGCATCGTAGGCCTCTTCGAGGGCCTGCTCAAAGCGCTCGATGGGCTCGTAGAACTCGCCGCGGATGTAGTTGTAGCCCACGGTGGCACCGATGCAGTAGCCGGCGATGGCCATGCCCTCGATAAGCTGATGCGGGTTGTAGCGCAGGATGTCGCGGTCTTTGCAGGTGCCGGGCTCACCCTCGTCGGAGTTGCAGACGATGTACTTCTGCCCGGGCTTGTTGCGGGGCATGAAGCTCCACTTGAGCCCGGTAGGAAAGCCGGCACCACCCCGCCCGCGCAGCGCGGACAGCTTGAGCTCCTCGATGATGGAGTCCGGCGACGGCTTGTCCTGGAGAATGCGCTCCCACTGCACGTAGCCGCCCACGCTGCGGTAGCCCTTCAGCGTGTGCCGCAGCTTCGGCTTCAGGTGCATGGTGCGGAAGCAGACGGTGTCTTGGTTGTCGACCATGGCGGATGTGTCGTCGCGGTTGTCCGGGTGGCGGTTGCAGGGCGCTCTGCCGCGCTCGCGGCCATCCTCCCGTGGCTATCTGTCAATCGAGCTTCGAGATGATCTTGTCGATGGCGTCCGGCGTCACGCTTTCGTGGTAGGTCTTGTCCACCATCACCACCGGCGCGTCGCGGCAGGCGCCAAGGCACTCGAACTCCTTCACCGTGAACTTGCCGTCCTTGGAGGTCTCGCCAGGCGCGACCCCGTGGCGCTTCTCGATATGCTCCAACAGCGCCTCGGCGCCGCCGAGCATGCAGGAGATGCTGTTGCAGACACAGATCTTGTGCCGGCCCACCGGCTCCAGGTCGTACATGCCGTAGAAGCTGGCAACCTCGTAGACGGCCACCTCGGGCATATCCAGATAGGCGGCCACCTGATCCATCAGCTCTCGGGTCAGCCAGCCGCCGTTGTGGTCCTGGACCAGGGTCAGCGCCGGCATCACCGCCGACTGCTTCCACTCCGGCGGATACTTGGCGACGTGCTTGTCGATCCCGGCGCGGAGTTCCGGCGTCAGCAGGGTCTCCTTGTCGACATCGTGGACGACGGACAGCGGTGCGGTGCGAAAGCTCATCAGCGGTCAATCTCCCCGAAAACGATATCCATGGTGCCGATGACGGCGACCACGTCCGCGAGCATGTGCCCCTTGGACATCTCGTCCATGGCGGCAAGGTGCGGGAAGCCCGGCGCGCGCACTTTGAGCCGATAGGGCTTGTTGGCGCCATCAGAGACGATGTAGCAGCCGAATTCGCCTTTCGGCGCCTCTACCGCGGCATAGACCTCGCCGGGCGGCGGGCAGTAGCCCTCGGTGAAGAGCTTGAAGTGGTGGATCAAGGCTTCCATGTCGTCCTTCATGTCTTCCCGCGACGGCGGCGTGACCTTGTGGTCGTCCAGCATCACCGGGCCCGGGTTGGCGCGCAGCCAATCCACGCACTGCTTGATGATGCGGTTGGACTGGCGCATCTCCTCGACGCGCACCAGGTAGCGGTCGTAGCAGTCACCGTTCTGGCCCACCGGAATGTCGAAGTCGACATTGGCATAGGCCGCGTAGGGCTGCTTTTTGCGGAGATCCCAGGCAATGCCGGAGCCGCGGATCATCGGGCCGGTGAAGCCCAGGCTTTTCGCCCGCTCGGGGCTCACGACGCCGATGCCGACGGTGCGCTGCTTCCAGATGCGGTTGTCGGTGAGCAGCGTTTCGTACTCGTCCACCAGCGCCGGGAAACGCTCGGTGAAATCCTCGATGAAGTCCAGCAGCGAGCCACCGCGCGCGTCGTTGCGCTTGCGGATTGCCCCCTTCCCGTGCCACTTGGTGCTCTCGTCGGGGTAGCGCGGCATGCGCGCCGGCAGGTCTCGGTAGACGCCGCCGGGGCGGTAGTAGGTCGCATGCAGGCGCGCACCCGAGACCGCCTCGTAGCAGTCCATCAGGTCCTCGCGCTCGCGGAAGCAGTACAGGAACACGCTCATGGCGCCCACGTCGAGGGCATGCGCGCCGAGCCACATCAGGTGGTTCAGGATGCGCGTGATCTCGTCGAACATGGTGCGGATGTACTGCGCGCGGATCGGCGCCTCGATGCCGAGCAGCTTCTCGATGGCGCGCACGTAGCCGTGCTCGTTGCACATCATGGACACGTAGTCCAGCCGGTCCATGTAGCCGATGCTCTGGTTGAACGGCTTGGACTCGGCGAGCTTCTCGGTGCCACGGTGCAGCAGGCCGATATGCGGGTCGGCGCGGTCGATGACCTCGCCGTCCATCTCCAGCACCAGGCGCAGCACGCCGTGGGCGGCCGGGTGCTGGGGACCGAAGTTCAGGGTGTAGTTGCGGATCTCAGGCATTGGCGGCATCCCCCGCAGCGCTGTCGGCAGCGGCCCTGGCCGCGCGGGCCTCGCGCGCCTGCTCTTCGGTGACGTAGCGGCTGTCCTGGCGGATCACCTTCGGCACCAGCACGCGGGGCTCGATTTCGACGGGCTCATAGACGACACGCTCCTGCTCCGGGTCGTAGCGCATGGCCACGTGCCCGCTGAGCGGGAAGTCCTTGCGGAACGGATGGCCGACGAAGCCGTAGTCGGTGAGGATGCGGCGCAGGTCCGGGTGGCCGCGGAACAGAATGCCGAAGAGGTCAAAGGCCTCGCGCTCGAACCAGTTGGCGGCAGACCACACCTCCACGACGGAGTCCACCATCGGCTGTGCGCCGCCGGCGTACACCTTGACCCGCAGCCGGCGGTTATAGTCCAGCGACAACAGGTGATAGACCACCGCGAAGCGCTTGGGGTCGTCCTCGTCGAGTTCGATATCGCGGTCGACGCCGCGGCCGAAGCCGGTGCTGGAGGCTTCTGCCGTCTCCCACTCCGACTTGCCGTACGCGGCATAGTCGACGCCGCAGACGTCGATGAGCTGCTCGAAGCGCAGGGCCTGGTCGTCGCGCAGCGACAGGCATACCGTCTTAATGTCGGCCGCGGGCACGGTCAGCGTCAGCTCGCCGAGGGCGGATTGGAGCGCATAGTCGTCACCCGGCCAGCGCGCGCGGAGCACGCCGGCGAGGCTGTCGAGGCGGGCGTCGCCGGTGGAAGCGCCGGTGAAAGCGATGGTTTCTGGCATTGATCGACTGCCGGGGATTGGGTACTGCTGGCGCGCGCGTCAGCGCGCAATGGTGTTGGTGCGGCGAATCTTGTTCTGCAATTGCAGAACGCCGTAAAGCAGTGCCTCGGCCGTGGGTGGGCACCCCGGCACGTAGACATCCACCGGCACGATGCGGTCGCAACCGCGGACCACCGCGTAGGAATAGTGGTAATAGCCGCCGCCATTGGCGCACGAGCCCATCGAGATTACCCAACGCGGCTCGGCCATCTGGTCGTAGACCTTGCGCAGCGCCGGCGCCATCTTGTTGACCAGCGTGCCGGCGACGATCATCACGTCGCTCTGCCGGGGGCTTGGGCGGAAAATGATGCCGAAGCGGTCGAGGTCGTAGCGGGCGGCGCCGGCGTGCATCATCTCGACCGCGCAACAGGCGAGGCCGAAGGTCATGGGCCACAGCGAGCCGGTGCGCGCCCAGTTGATCAGCTTGTCGGCGGTCGTGGTGACGATGCCCTCATCGAGCACACCTTCAATACCCATGGTGCTCTCCTACAGCGTTGCTAGAGGGATCATGGCCGGCGGCCCATGCCACCACTGCGCGCATGGTTGGGCGCATCACTCCCATTCCAGGGCGCCTTTGCGCCACTCGTACAGGAAACCGACGACGAGAATCCCCAAAAAGATTGACATGGCGATGAAGCCGGCCACGCCAAGGTCTTTCAGCACAACCGCCCAGGGGAAGAGGAACGCGATCTCGAGGTCGAAGATGATGAACAGGATGGCGACGAGGTAGTAGCGCACGTCGAACTTCATCCGCGCACTCTCGAACGCCTCGAAGCCGCACTCGTAGGGCGAGTCCTTCTCGCGGTCCGGCCGACGCGGCCCGAGCACCGCACCGAGCACACGCGGCACGAAGCCGATCAGCAGCGCGATGACGATGAAGATCAGGATATGCAGGTAGTCTTCGAGCACGCGCCGCCCTCATTTATGATCAGTATTGGGAGCCCGTTTGCACGGGCGCGCGGCAGTCTAGAGTAGCGCGGCCTCGGGTGTCAAGCTGGCCGACTGTCAAGAAAACCTTACGGTTCAGCCCTTTACGTCTACGCAGGGCGCCCCGCAACCACAGGCTTAGGGAGCCTCCCCAGCACCGAATCAGGCCAGCGCAGGAGAGTCTCGAAGATGGTGCCGACGGCCGGACTCGAACCGGCACGGCTTGCGCCACTGCCCCCTCAAGACAGCGTGTCTACCAATTCCACCACGTCGGCAAGTAACTTGTTTGCTCTTCGCAACGTTTCACCCGGGCGATGCACGTAGGTGTCGCAGCACGGGCTGTCGATTCAGTCTTTCGTGTTGTTCGGCACGGGCGGCAGGTCGCCGCCACCACTGGACTTCGCCGCCGGCTCCGGCGCCATGTCGACGGGCGGCAGGTCGTTGTCGCTCGTGGCGGGCGGCACGGCACCCACTGGCGGCGCGGCCGACTCGTTTTCTGCGCCGTGCGCAGGGGCCTGTGGCGCCGCGGGCCCGGGCAGGTCCGACTGCGCACCTGCCGGCAGCGTCGGCGGCGCGATGTTGTCCATGAGACCCTCGGGCTCGCCCACCTGCGCCGCGAAATAGGCCAAGGCCATGCTGGTCAGAAAGAACAGCGTCGCCAGGATGGCCGTGGTGCGCGTCAGGAACGACGCGGAGCCCCGCGCACCGAACACGGTGGCCGACGCACCACTGCCGAACGCGGCGCCGGCATCCGCACCCTTGCCGTGCTGGATCAGGATAAGCCCGATCAGCCCCAGCGCGAGCAGCAGGTGCAGGACGGTCAGAAACAGCTGCATGGTCGTTCGGCGTTCTACAGTTCAGCGATGGAGTTCAGCGATGCACGCGGTTTCGAACCGCCTCAGGCATTATCTTCGCCAGCCTGGCAAATGGCCACGAAATCGGCCGCATTCAGCGAGGCGCCGCCGATCAGGCCGCCGTCGATGTCCGGCTGGCCAATCAGCTCGGCCGCGTTGCCGGGCTTCATGCTGCCGCCGTACAGAATCCGCAAGCCCTTGGCAATTTCCTTGCTCTTCTTGGCGATGCGCTCTCGCAGAAAGGCGTGCACCTCCTGCGCCTGTGCCGGGGTGGCGGTGACACCGGTGCCGATGGCCCAGACCGGCTCGTAGGCCACCACGCCGTGCGCATAGGCATCGACGCCTTCCAGATTCAGGACGCCGTCGATGTGCTTGGCGACCACCTCTTCGGTCTTGCCCTGCTCACGCTCTTCCAGGGTCTCGCCGACGCAGAGGATGGGCACGAGGCCGTTGGCCACCGCTTGCGCATACTTGCGCGCGATCACCCCGTCCGTCTCGCCGTTGAGCTGGCGGCGCTCGGAGTGGCCGACGATGGCATAACGGCAGCCGAAATCCTTCAGCATGGCCGCCGACACCTGTCCGGTGAAGGCGCCCCCATCTTCGCAGGAGACGTCCTGCGAGCCCCAGCCAATGGCCGTGCCCTGCAGCAGTTCTTCGACCAGGTATAGATATGGAAACGGCGGGCAGACGGCCACATCGGTCTTCTGCATCCCGGAGACGCCGGCGACGATGCCCCGAACCAATTCCGCGGCGTCGGCCTTGGTGCCGTTCATCTTCCAGTTGCCAGCAATCAGAGGCCGTCGCATCGATAATCTCCCGCTGAAAAGCCGACAAGTGTAGCGTTACGGAGGCCGGTGCGCAACAAGCGCGGAGCGCGCGAACGACTTCCAACAGACAAGGGCATTAGCTTACACTTCCTCGGATGGCCAAGGGAAAAAAGAAGCAGACCGGCGGCGGCAACACCATTGCCCTGAACAAGAAGGCGTCGCACGAGTACCACATCGAGCAGCGCCTGGAATGCGGCATCGCGCTGGAGGGCTGGGAGGTCAAGGGCATGCGGGCAGGCCGCGTCCAGCTCAAGGAGAGCTACGTGAAGATCCTGCGCGGCGAGGCCTATCTCATCGGCGCCCACATTTCCGCGCTGCCGTCCGCCTCCACCCACGTCAACCCGGAGCCCACCCGCACGCGCAAGCTGTTGCTGAAACGCAGCGAGCTGAACCGTCTCATCGGCCAGACCGAGCGTGCCGGCTACACGCTGGTACCCACGGCCCTGTACTGGAAGCGCGGCCGCGCCAAGCTCGAGATCGGCCTCGCCAAGGGCAAGAAGCTCCACGACAAGCGCGCCACCGAGAAAGATCGCGACTGGGCGCGCGAGAAGGAGCGCCTCTTCAAGCAGGGCTGACGCGAGCGGCGACGGGGCCGCTGAGTTCCACCCTGCTCCCGGGGCCGCCAAGTTGCACTCGGCTCCTGGGGGCGCCGAGTTCCGCTCGGCTCGCCGTGCGGCCGGCTCAATGCCAGACGCACGGCATCAAAGGCGCCCCCAGAAACCCGCAGCAAGAAACGACAACCAGCACGGCGCGGAGCGCAAGCCGGGCCTCGCCTGCGCACGCGGATACGCCGCCCAGCCGAACCGATCTGCTGATCCTCTCCCGTCGTCTGACGCCGGCGGCTGGAAGCCGCCAATCCCAGTTGCCGGCAAGATACCGGCGCTCCCGGGACAACGCATCAGACCTGGATCTGAAGCAACCTTATTGCACCCTCCGCACGACGCCCTCAGACGTCGGCATCGGTCCAGCCGCCGAGTTGCTGCTCCAGCCGGTGCACGCGACAGCGCAGTTGCTGGATTTCTTCGATGAGGTCGAGCGCCAGTGCGGTGCCGGGCAGGTTCAGCTCCAGGTCGCGCTGCAGGCGCACCGCGCGGCGCACGCGGACCACCTCGACGCCGCGAAAGATCCATCGCTCCGGCGCGTCGCCGCGCGGGTGCAACATGCCCTCGGCGACCATGGCGCGCACCTGCTCTGCACTGACACCGCAGACGCGCAAGAGCTCGTTGAGGGCGAGCGCCCGCTGCTCGTCCAGGAGCTCGCCTTCCAGTCCGTTCGGCTGCTGTGTCATGGCTCAGCCCCCCAGCTTGGCACGTGGATTGAACGCTTTGAAGCGCTCGGCGAGGGATTCGAATGCCGCCTTGGCGTCGGCGTCCTTCGCCGGCGGGTTGACGATCTCGAGCTGCACATAGGCATCTCCGGGGGTCTTGCCCGGCAGCCCGCGGCCCTTCAGCCGCAGGCGCTGGCTGCTCTGGGCACCGGCGGGAACCTTGAGGCTCACCTTGCCGCCCAGCGTCGGCACCGACACGGTGGCACCGAGTGCGGCCTCCCAGGGCGCGATGGGCAGGCGCAGGTGGATATCCCGCCCCTCGGCACGGAAGATGGGATGCGGCGCGAATTCCACCTCCAGGTACAGGTCACCGGCCTCGCCGCCGCCGACGCCCGCCCCGGCCTGACCGGCGAGGCGGATCTGCTGCCCCTCGGTGACACCGGCCGGGATGCGCACGTTGAGGGTGCGCTTGCGCGTCTTGAGATGGCCCTGGGCGTCGACCTCGGGCACTTCGAGGGTGAGCTGCCGGGTAGCACCGCGGTAGGCGTCCTCCAGCGAGATGCGTACCCGCGCGGTCTGATCCGCGCCGCGCGCCGAAAAGCCACCGGTCCGCCCACCAAAGCCGCCGTCGCCGCCCATACCGCCGCCCATGCCACCCAAGTCACCGAAGATGCTGGAGAAGAAGTCGCTGAACTGCGCCGCCTCCTCCGGCGACATGCGCTCGGCACGTTGCCAGCGGCCACCGGCGGCGCCTTCGCGTGCCCCATAGCCGGGCGGCGGACGGAACTCGTCGCCGGCGTGCCAGCCAGTGCCGAGGGCGTCGTATTGGGCGCGCTTTTCTGGGTCCTTCAGGACCTCGTTGGCCTCGTTGACCTCCTTGAAGCGCGCCTCCGCATCGGGCTCCTTGCTGACGTCCGGATGATACTTGCGCGCGAGCTTGCGATAGGCGCGCTTGATATCGTCCTGGCCCGCGTCTCGCGCGACGCCGAGGATCTTGTAGTAATCCTTGTATTCCACGATGGCCTCTCGCTAGATCATCGATACGGCACCCACCCGGGGGCGGACCGGTTTCGATTCTACGCCCGCGAACAGGCGCGGACGGCCTCAGTCGGGATTGTAAGGCCGGTTGCCGGGCACTCAACGCACCCGACCGAGCCCTTGCAATGGGGTCACATCCCCGTGGAGCGCGTTGTGGCCGAGCGTCGCCTTGACCGTTTTGGAAAGTTGCGCACGAACACGGCGGGCGTGCCCTCGCTGCGAAACAGGTTGCCGGCGACGACGAGCCGGCCCGACGTGCAGGACGCGCCCTGACTGCGCCTCGGCAAACGCGACGGCTGGCACCACCATCAGCGCCAGCGCCAGTACGAGCGGCCAGGACCTGGATGGCTCGGCCGCGCTCAACATCAGCATCCCCCCTTGTCGGAAACCATCCCCGGCGCCGGACCGCGTCGGCGCGCGCCGCACCATGTGCCGCGAGCCCGACGCGTCTCCGGCACCGAGGCTGCTCAGGCGGATACTGTCCGTTCCAGCGCCCACGCCCGAAGCTGCGCGATCCGCTCGCCCATGACCACCGACAGGGGCTGGGTGGCGGCCAACTCCGCGAGCACCGCGTCGGTATCCGGCGCCCGATCCTCGGCGCGGGCGGCGTAGCGCGCCGAGACCACGGCCTGCTCGAGGCCAGCGCCGGTGAAGCCCGCACTGGCCTCGGCCAGGCGCCCCAGGTCGAACTGCGCCGGGTCCAGCCCTCGCTTCGCCAGGTGGATGCGGAAGATTTCGGCACGCACCTCGGCGTCCGGCAGGTCGACGAAAAAGATCTCGTCGAGCCGCCCCTTGCGCACGAGCTCGGGCGGCAGGCCGGAGATATCGTTGGATGTGGCTACCAGGAAGACCCGCGTCGTACGCTCCGCCATCCAGGTGAGCAGCGCGCCGAGCAGCCGCATGGGCGTGCCCTCGTCGCCCTGGCCGCTGGCGATGCCCTTTTCGATCTCGTCGCACCATAGCACGCAGGGGGCCATGACATCGGCGGTGCGCAGCGCCTCGCGCAGGTTGCGCTCGCTCTCGCCGATGTACTTGTTGTAGAGGGCGCCGAAGTCGAGCCGCAGCAGCGGCACGCCGAGCCGCCCGGCGACGGCCTTGGCGGCGAGGCTCTTGCCACCACCCTGCACGCCGAGCAGCATGATGCCCTTGGGCACGTCGGTGCCAACCCCTGCATCGCTCCCCCCGCCATCGAGGAAGGCGGCGCGGCGGCGATCCACGAAGCGCTTGAGGTTGTGCAGCCCCGCCACGTCGGCGAAGCTCGCGGTGTCGTATTCGAACGCGACCGCACCCTCCGGGCTCAACAGCTTGTACTTGGCGCGGGTGACGTCGGCGACGTCGGACTCGGTGATGGCGCCGTCGTTGCGGATGGCGTTGCGGATCAGCCGGCGAGCGTCGGACTCGGTGATGCCGAGCAGGTTGCGCGAAAGCTGCTCGACCGCATCGCGATTGGCGCGGAAGCTGCGGTTCGGTCCCGCGTGCTGCCACGCCTGCGCCTCCTCACGGATCAGCGCCAGTAGCCGCCGACGATCCGGCAGGCTCAGCTCGACGCGGGCGGCGAGGTGCTTGAGCTCTGGCGGCGTCATCAGCGCATGGCTCAGCAGCACCAGGCGCCGCGGGGCCGTGTGGAAGTCCTGCGCGATTTCTTTGATCAGCCGCACGTGGAGCGGGTGGTCGAGAAAGGGATGGAAATCCAGCAACACATAGATGCCGGACTGGGTGGTCGCCTTGATGTGCCGTAGCGCCTCGGCCGGGTCCGCCAACTGCGGCTGCGGCAGACCATAGCTCGCCGGGCGCAGGCCATCGGTGACGGTCCAGCAGAATACGGGCTCGCTGCGCCCGCCACCGATCCGCAGGAACAGATTCAGGATGCGCGGTTCCTCCCGGGACTCGATGAGCAAGAGCGGGGTCTCGGAGCGCAGCATGAGCTGCAGGTCATGCAGGTCCGAGCGCATGGACGGCCGCTCAGGGCGTGTCGCAGGCGACAAAGAAGTCGTTGTGCAGGGCCTCCAGGCACTGCTGACCGGTGCCCGTCAGCGCCGCCGGGTCCGCGACGGTGAGGCGCTCGTCGGTCTCCAGCGACTGGAGCTGACGCGCCGCGTCGCAGGCAGGGCTGTCGGCGCAGGCGTCCTTGGCGCCGCAGACCTTCAGCACCAGCTCGCGGCAACGGCTGTCGCCGCCACTGGTGAGGCTCGCACAGGCGGGAAAGGCGGGGTCGGCGAGTGCCTGCCGGCAGCGCGGTTCGGTGGCGCTGCGCACCGTGTCCGCGGCCGGCCCGCGGGTGATGGCCAGATCGCGCCGCTCACGCTCGGCTTCCGCCAGCAAGGTGCGCGCCTGCAGGCAGGGGGCGACGGTATCGCAGGCGTCGTCGAAGCCGCAGGTCTTGCGCACCAGTTGCATGCACCAGCGGTCCGCGTAGATGGGCGAGGCGGTGGGACCGCCGGCCCAGGCACGATACATCTCCTCGGTGGGCACCGCGACGCCGTCGCGGACGATGACCGTCGAGCCGTCCTCCAGGCGGTGCACGCCGTCCCAGAGCTGGCGCGTGGTGCCGCCATCCTGGCGCAGGGCGCGATGGGTGCCCGGATCGACGACGATCGTCCCGCCGGACTCGAGCTCGCCCCGCCAGTTGTCGGCGACGGCGTCGCAGGCGGCCGCCAGCAGTGCCGTCAAGGCCGCCGTGCCGATGCGGGACCACCGGGATTGGAGAATTCGCGATGCCATAGCCGGAGTCTAGCAATCCGATCCATGCACCGGCAGGCGCCGGGGGACGGGCGCGGCGAAGCCCGGCATGTGTGGCAAGCGTAAGCCCAACGCCGCCGTCATTTCCCACCCTTGCACATCTTCAGACACTGCTCCAGCGTCTCGAACGGCACGTTGCCCTGGCAGCCACCCCAGATGAAGCGCCGGCAGCTGTCGCTCTTGTAGTCATAAAAATAACCCGGCTTGGCGGCACGGCAGGGACCGGGGTCGGGCTTCTGCAGACAGCTCACGTGCAGGCTGTCGGCTGCCGGCACGCGGCTGCCCGGGTTGTCGCCGCCACCGCCGCAGCCGGCGAGCAGCGCGGCGGCCAGGAGGGCCGTCGGCACCAGGGGATTGGCATCACGGGCCGGGGACATCGTTTGCTCCGTCGACGGTCTAGCGTTCACTCGTGCTGCGATGCCAATGTTGCCGATCGCTCAGCAGTCGGCCCGTGACGGCGCAATGCCCGCACGGCCTGTCCGCGGGGCGCGGTGAGCCACCAGTCGCGGTGACGGAAGTCCGCGGCATCCCGCGCCATGGTCTTGACGCTGCCAGCACGCAGAAAGCGCCAGCCCTTGACCCGCGGCCCGTGTACGAACAGCGTCCACGCGGGCCGGCCGTCGCGCAGCACCACCCGATGATAATCACTTCCACGCAGCAGGTTGAGCCGCCAGGGGCGGACATGGCGGGTGCGAGTGGGCAACTTTGCGACATCCGTCACGGCCATGCCAGGCCGCGGCGGCCGCGCCAGGCGCAGCTCGTCGTAGCCGCCGGTCAGCACCAGGCTCGCGGCGCGCCCCCAGGGATGGTCGTGCAGGCCGCGGTCCGGGTCAGAATCCACGAATCGGTGCAGGTAGACATGCCACCCGAACAGGCCGGCGAGGTAGTAGCGCTCCAGATAGGGCTCGCCCTGCTCGCCATCGATGATGCGGCAGGGTAGGCGGTCGGTGATGCGCAGCAGCAAAGATTCGATGGTGGACACGGCTCGGCTCGGGTGGCGGGCGCAGAAGAGCGCAGAGCCTAACCCGGCCGGAGCTCAACCGGCGAGTCCGCCTGCACCAGCCAGACCACCTGATGCGGTTCGAGCGTAAGACGATCCGGCCACTCGGCAGCGTCCGCCTCCCAGCCACCGATGAGCTCGCGCCAGGAGTGGCGCTGCCAGTGGCGGTCGATGCGACTCATGGCGCAGCCGCTGGTGCGCCCGGTGAGGTTGGCGATCATCCAGAGCCGCCGGCCGTCGGCGCCGGTGCGGCGGATGCCGAACAGGCCCCGCGGCAGATCCAGCACGTGCTGGGGCGCCTCGGGGTGGAAGGCGGCCTGGGCGCCACGCAGGTGCAGTCGGCGCAGGTATTCGGGCAACACGCGGGCGGCGGGATGCGCGCTGTCCTCCGCGAGCATGGCGGCGAGCTCCGCCTCCGTCCACTTGTGCCGATTGATGCTGCGGGCGCGACCGCTCTCTTCGACGCCCGCGAAGTCGTTGCCGCCACCCAGCAGGCTGTTGAAATAGATGCCGGGAATGCCCTGGAGGCTCATCGCGATGGTCTGCGAGCACAGGAAGCGGCGGATGGAGGCATCCCGGTCGCCGGGCACGCCGACGGCGTCGTAATAGGTGATGTTGAGCTCGTAGGGGGTGGCGGAGCCGTCAGGGTTGCTGCGCCGGCTCACCAGCCCACCGCGCTGCTCCATGGCCGCCACCAGGGCGTCGAGCTCCGCCTGCGGCAGCAGCCCCTCCAGCGGGCGCACGCCGATGCCGTCGTGGGATGCGGTGAAGTTAAAAAAGGTGCAGCCCGGCGGCGGCGGCGCCAGATTGGCCGCCCAGTCGCTGAGGTAGCTCGCATCACCGCTGTGCAGCGCGTGCAGCAGCAGCGGTGGCAGGCTGAACTGGTAGACCATGTGTGCCTCGTCGCCGGCGCCGAAGTAGCTGATGTTCTCGGCGTGCGGGACGTTGGTCTCGGTGAGCAGCAGCACGCCGGGGGCGAGCATCTCCAGGATGTCGCGCAGCAGCTTCACGATCTCGTGGGTCTCGGGCAGGTGGATGCACGGGGTGCCGATACGCTTCCAGAGGTAAGCGATGGCGTCCAGCCGGATGAGCTCCGCCCCGTGGTAGACGTAGAGCAGCAGGATGTCCAGGTACTCGAACAGCACGTCCGGGTTGGAGAAGTCCACGTCCAGTTGGTCGTGACTGAAAGTGGCCCAGACGTGGCGCTCGCCGCAGGGGGTCTGCACGGCGCGCAGCAGCGGCGTGGTGCGCGGGCGGGTGACGGCGGAAAGGTCGGTGCCGGGCTCCACCTCGATGAAGTAGTGCCGCTCCGGGGCCATACCGTTGCAGTAGGCGCGGAACCACGCGCTCTGCCCGGAGACATGATTGATGACCAGATCCACCGCCAGGCGGTAGTCCCCGCTCAGGGCATCGATGTCGTCCCAGGTGCCGAGCGCCGGGTCCACCGCGCGATAGTCGATCACCGCGAAGCCGTCGTCAGAGCTGTACGGAAAAAACGGCAGCAGGTGCACGGTGGAGACGGCATCGCCGACCCGATCGCCGAGGAAGCGGCGCAGCGTCGCCAGCGGCGCCTCGCCGTTTGCCCGCACCATGTCGCCGTAGGCGATGAGCACGGCGCCGCGCTGATCCCAGCCATGGCAACGCGCCTGCACGGCGTCCGGGTCGAGGCAGTGGGCGCCGACACCGTAGCGGCCCACCACCAGTTCCAGCCGTTGCAGGAGCCGCGGCAACTGATCCTCGCCATAGAGCCGTACAAGGCGGCCGCGGATGCGCTCGAAGACGGCACGCTCCACCACGCGCATGGGCCTACTCCGTCAGGTTGCGTATGTTGTTGATCATGCTGCGCAGGCTGTCGCGCAGCACGCGGTAGCTGAAAAAGCGGCCCGCCACCCGGTAGTTGTGGTCCGTGAGCTGGCGCCGGTAGTCCGCGTCCTGAATGATGCAGCGGCATTCCTCGACGACGCGCTGGTCCACGACGCCGTCGATGGTGGGTAGCCTGAAGCCCTTGGGCTCGATGTCCCGCTGGTACACCGAGTAGCGCCCCACCACCAGGGGCTTGCGGAAGTACACGGCCTCCAGCAGCGCGTTGCCGAAGCCCTCGTAGAGGCTCGGGAAGGTGACGAAATCCGCGTGCGGGTACAGGTCACTCAGCACATAGACCTTCTGCCCCTCCTGATTGAGCTGGCGGCGGTCGGCCATGCGGTCGCCGAAAAACTTGAGCGGGACACCCTCGTCGCGGGCGAGGTGCTGGATCTGGCGGGCGTACTCCATGCCCTCGTCGCCGCTGTTGTGCGAGATCACCAGGTGGGCGCGCGGCAGCTTGAGCCGCCGGATCAGGTGAATGGCGTTCTCGATGCCCTTGCGCGGCACCACACGGGTGGGCTGCAGGATCAGCAGGTCGTCGTCCAGCAGCCCTAGCGCGTGGCGCACGTCGGCGGCATAGTCGTCCGGCTCGCCGGGCGGGTTCTCGAAGTCGAAGACGTTGGGCACCAGAATGCTGGGCAGACCTTTGCGCCAGGCGATCTCCTCCCGCGCCGCCTGGTTGATGACCACGTGCTGAAGGTGCGGCACGCGCGGCGGAAAGGCCATCTCCAGGTAGTCGTCCACCGCCGAGATCTGAAAGCGCTGGCGCTCCCACATGAAGTCGTGGTGATGGGCGATGGCGGGCATCCCCGTCTCCAGCAGGAACTCCGTAATGGCCACCCCGAGCGGGATGTGCATGGGGATGGTGAGCGCGTTCTCGATGATGAGGATGTCGAGGTCGAAGCGCGCCCGGAACTCGTACAGCGTGGACTTCAGGTACTCGGTCAGCTCGCGGATGCGCCGGCTCGCCTCCGCGCAGCGCCGGGTGCGGCCCCAGAGCTGGCTGTTGATCCAGGCGTTCTCGGCGTGGTCGAAGAAGGCCTCGGGCACGCACAGGCTCACGCCGGGGTCGCGGTCGAGCACGCCCGCGTACCAGTAGCTGACATGGCCGCCGAGCCAGAGCACCTCGGCCCATTTGGCGGCTTCCAGCGACACGCCATCGGTGCCGGCGAAGCGGGTGGAGACGAAGCCGATGTTCTCGGGTTGCTTCATGCGGTTACTGTTCCAGACGCAAAGACGGGCGACAGGACCATCGGCGCGTGTTCGCGCGGCTGCGCCACGAGATTCGGGCCGCGTATAATGCCGCTGCAACACCCCGCCGCGAAATGCCACACGCCGCCATACGCCGTTCGATGCGCGCCGCGGCCGAACGACCGGGCCGAAGCGCCGACCATGAAGCCCCGGATGCAAGACCCCATGCAGTTCTCATGCCCCATGGTGCTGGCGGCATCCCGCTTTACCAACGCATCGGCGGCGGCCGCAAGCGCCCGTGTCCGGCAACAGCCCGACATCTGAGATGCGCGTCGCCATCGTCCATTACCATCTTCAGCTTGGCGGCGTCACGCGCGTCATTCAGCACGCCCATGACGCGCTGCATCGGCACGGCGCGCGGCTCGTGGTGCTCTGCGGCGAGCCCCCCGCCGGCGGCTTGCCCGCGGACCTCCAGATCCGGGTCCTGCCCGGACTCGCTTACGAAGAGCACCGGGCCCGCCAGTCGCCGGACCAGCTCGCGGCGACCATGGCGCGCGAGGCCTTCGACGCGCTCGGCGACACACCGGATGTCTGGCACGTCCACAACCACTGCCTCGGCAAGAACACGGCCCTGCCCGGCGCGCTGCTGCGACTCGCCCGCGACGGTCACAGGCTGCTATTGCAGCCGCACGACTTCGCGGAGGACGGGCGCCCGGCGCTGTACGAACGGCTGCGCGAGCAACTCGCGGGCGGCGACATCGGCCGACTGTCCGCCCTGCTCTATCCGCTCGCACCACAGATCCACTATGCGACGCTGAACCGTCGCGACCGGGACTTCTTGGCCGCTGCCGGTGTGCCGCCGGGGCAACTGCATGCACTGCCCAATGCCGTGTCCGTGGGCGATCTGCCCCCCGACAGTTCGCCGGCTGCCCAGGATGCACCGGAAACGGGCACCGACGGGGAACGACTCTGGCTCTACCCGACCCGCGCCATCCGCCGCAAGAACCTGGGCGAGCTGCTGCTCTGGGCCGCACTCGCCGGGCCGCAGGATCGCTTCGCGGCGACCCAGGCGCCCCAAAATCCGCAGGAGCGGCCCATCTACCAGCGGTGGGTGGCCTTGGCACAGGCGCTGGCGCTGCCCGTGCGCTTCGCCGTCGGTGCCGGCGACGTAGACTTCCGGGCGCTGATCGCCACGAGCCATGCACTCGTGACCACCAGCATCGCCGAGGGCTTCGGGCTTGCCTTTCTGGAGCCCTGGTTACTCGGGCGCCCGCTCGTGGGCCGCGATCTGCCCGAGATCACCGCGGACTTCATGGACGCCGGCGTACGCCTGTCGGGCCTCTACGAACGGTTGGACGTGCCATTGGCCTGGCTCGACACGGAACGGCTGCGTACCGCCTTCACCACGGCGGCGGAGCGGCGCGCCAGCGCCTACGGCCGCCCCGCGGCGGACAGCGCGGAGCGCGCCTGGCAGAGCGCCGTTTGCGACGCGCACATCGACTTCGGCCGCCTGGACGAGCCCGCGCAAGCGCAGATCATCCGCTGGCTGCACGCCGATCCGGCAAGCCGCGCTGCCTTGCGCCCACAACGGCTGGCGTCGGCGGCGACACCAGCGCTGCTGGCTGCCAACCGAAGCGTTATCGGGCGCGAGTACTCGCTGTCCGGCTTCGGCGCTCGGCTGGCAGCCACCTATGCCGAGGTGGCCGCCGCGGTGCCCTCGGCGACCTTCGATGCCGCCCGCGGCGAAGTATTGCTCGACCACTTCCTGGCGCCGGAGCGGCTCTGCCTGCTGCGAAGCTGAGCCGCCCGGCGCCAGATCACCAGCACCGCACACCCGGGAGCCATGCGCATGACGACCGCAGCCGACGATGCACGCCTGATCGAGCGCATCCGGGCGCTCACCAGCCCGCTGACGCCGCAACCCACCGGCGCCGCGCCCAGCCTCGACCCGATGGCCGGCATCCGCGCGGTGCTGTTCGACGTCTACGGGACGCTCGTGATCTCCGGCTCCGGCGACATCGGCCTCACGGCGGACACGGCAACCGGCGAGCCCTTCGCAGATGCCTGGATGGCCGCCGAGCTGCCTGCAACGAAGCTGCCCGCGGACTTCGACGGGCGGGCCGCCCTGACGGCGCAGATCCGCGCGGACCATGCGCGCAGCCGTGCCCGTGGCGTAGCTCAACCGGAGGTAGACATCCTCACCATCTGGCAGGCGCTGCTGGCGGACCTCGGCCTGCAGCCCGACGTGACGCAGTTGCGCCGCTTCGCGCTGGAGTACGAGCTGCGGGTCAACCCGGTATGGCCCATGCCGGCGCTGAGAGCCGTCATCGCGGGGCTCGCCGACCGCGGCCTGGTGCTCGGCATCGTCTCCAACGCCCAGTTCTACACGCCGCTGATGCTGCACGCCTTTCTGGGGCAACCCATAGACGCCGCCGGCTTCGACCCGCGCTGCTGCGCCTGGTCCTATCGCCAGGGCGTGGCCAAGCCCGCCACGGCCGTCTACGAGCCGGCGCTGGCGTGCCTCCGCGAGCACCACGGCATCCGCCCGGGACAGGTGCTCTACATCGGCAACGACATGCGCAACGACGTGCGCCCCGCACAGGCACTCGGCTGCCGGACGGTGCTCTTCGCCGGGGATGCGCGCTCTCTGCGGCTGCGGGAAAACGACCCGGACATGCAGGGCATCGCTCCCGACCGGGTCGTCACGCTGCTCGGGCAACTGACCTCGCACCTGCTGCCGCCCGCGTGAGCGCACTGCCCCAGAACGCGACCCCAGAACGCGGCTGGGCTCGCCATGCCGAGGGGCCGCTAGCGCTCCGCTGCGGAAATTCCGAGACCGGGCTCGCTCGTTGTCGTTGTCGTAATCGGAGTCGTCATCGAATCTCCGCACGGTGGAGACCACGATCACGACAACGACAACGACCTGAGACGGTGTCGGGGCTTGCGCACTGTTGCACTAGCGCGCCGATGCCGCCGCGTCCTTCGGATTCCAGGTGTAGACCGCGGTGACGGCATAGTTCCACACCGCCCCGACGATGATGCCTGCAACCGCGGAGATCACCCACCAGGGACCGCCCGCCGGCGTGGCATGGAACAGGTAGGTGGCTATGCCGACGTTGGCGACGGCGCCCACCGAGCACGCCAGCGTGAACGACACCCAGCCGCGCAGGAGCCCCCAGCCGCGCAGCCGCCGGTCTCGGTAGGTGAAGAAGTTGTTGAGGAAGAAATTGAAGGTCATGGCCACCAGCGCCGCCGCCGTCTGGCCGACGACAAACGGCTGGCCCCATCCCCGGAACAGCACGAACAGCACGGCCATATGCACGAAGACGCCCAAGCCCCCGATGAACGCGAACGGAATGAACCGCGTTGGGACATAACGGCCGATGCGCTTGTCGAGCAACATCAGGATGTATTCGGTGGCCACCATGCTGTCGAGCTTGCTGCTCCCGGCGACCCGCACGCCGAAGGTGTAGGGCAGTTCCTTGAACCGTAGCGGCCGGCGGGCGCTGATGAAGATGTCCAGCAGGATCTTGAAGCCGATACCGGACAGGTTACGCACCACCTCGTCGATCACGTCGCGCCGCAGCATGAAGAAGCCGCTCATCGGGTCCTTCAGATCCGCCTTCAGCATCAGCTGCGACAGCCTGGTCGCCACGCGGCTCACGAGCCGGCGCCCCTCGTCCCAGCCGCCAAGGCTACCGCCCTCGACGTGACGGCTGCCGACGACGATATCCAGTTCCTCGTCCCGCAGCGCGCGCAGCATCTCCGGCAGCAGCCGTGCGTCGTGCTGGAGGTCCGCGTCCATGACGGCGACGTAGGGTGCCGTGGTTGCGAGCATGCCCTCGATGCAGGCACCCGCGAGACCACGCCGGCCGATCCGCTGCACGATGCGCACCCGGCTATCGTCGCCACCCACCGCCCGCACCAGCGCCGCCGTGCCATCGGGGGAATCGTCATCGACGAACACCACTTCCCAGCGCAGATCGCGAAGCGGGTCCTGCAGGGACTCGATCAGGGGGAGGATGTTGTCGCGCTCGTTGAAGGTCGGCACGACGATCGCCAGCAAGGGTCCCGCCGTCATCAGCGCTCGGCTCCGTCGCAGGGAAACAAAGTTAGGTCTACATCGCTGCCGGCCGCGAAAGCCAAGCGACCGAAAAAGGCGAGCGCAGCACCGTCGGCAAAGGTGGCGCCAATCTATCGGCGTCTCCCTAGCGTTGGCGATTAGGGTACCCGTCGCCGGATAGCGATGCCAACCGCAATTGCGCTGATCGAACAAGACGAACAGTACCGGTTGCTCGCAGCGCCGTGCTCACCGCAACCTCATAAGCGCCGGAACCACTCCTTTGCCAGCAAGATCAGCTCGGGCACCGTGGGCACCGAATTCAGCGGCTTGCCCGGGGGGAGTGGCCGCGCGCGAGCCGCGAACTGACTTGATCCCGCCGTCGCGCGCCCGAACGCGCTTGTGCTCGCCACGACCACGCCAGGCGGTACTGCTTCAGGAACAACACGGCCGGCAGCGCGAGCCATCGCGGCATCCGCCAGCGGTTCACTTGCCTGGAGTTCTTGCCTGAGTACAGTCATCATGCCCACGATGATGGCGACGAGCACATAATAGAAGTCGAAATACGAAAGCCCCAGGAACAAGCCACTGACCGCATAGCCCACCAAGCTCGCCTGTATCAGCCGCGCGAGGTTGTTCATCCATTCCAGGTGCTCGATTCCGCGCGTCTTCCTGACGATGCGCCCGCAGGCACGGAAACTGAAGAAGCCGATCATCAGAAACAACGCCAAGCCGATAAAGCCATGCTCGCCCATGGTCTCGAAGTAAATACTGTGTGCATCGGTACCGCGAGCCCCGACCTCCGGCAAGTACATCAGATAGGTCGCAGGCTTGAAGGCCTCGAATCCCCCGCCAAGCGGCCGGTCCATTGCCAGATTGAAGGCCATGTGCCAGGCCTTGATTCGGCCCATCGCGGAGCCGTCCTCCTGATAGGTCTCCATCGTTTCCATACGCTCATGCCAACTTGCTGGCATAAAATTGAAGACGATAGATCCCACGACCACGGCCACTAGCAAATAGAACACTCGATTCTTCGTCTTCCAAATCACGAACAATCCCATCGCCGCGATGCCAACGAAGGCACCGCGCGACTGGGTACCGAATATGGCGAAGACGCAAAGCACAACACCAACCAGCAGTGCCAGCTTCACGACCCGGTACTCGACGACACTGCGCAGGTACACGAGGAGGGGAATCGTCATATTCAGCGCCAGGCCGATCTCGTTGTTCCCACCGATGAAGCTGCCGGCCGGCCCCCATACTTTATAGCCGCCGCCGGTCAAAATTGTAAAAAGACCGCCCTTGAATCCATAGAAACCGATGGACAGAGCGGAGACCGCAGTCAGGGAAATGATGCGCTCCTTTGAGTTCAACATGATCATGGCCACATACGTGGTCAGCATAATCTTCCAGACCTTGTCCCACTGCCACCAGGCAAGATAAGGATATAAACTGAAAATCGTCGTAATCAGCATCCATAGCCAGAACAGCGCCAGCGTGACGGTAATCGGACTAATCGGTATACGCTTCGACTCTTTCCTCGCAATCAGTAGGCTGGACAGCATCGCCAGCGCGATGATTTCAGCGAACGGCTGGTTGGTCAGCGTCCAGCTGATGCGATGCGGATTCATCAGCGACAGCCAGTACCAAAC
Organism: Thiohalocapsa sp.; assembly: GCF_022340605.1. Lineage (GTDB taxonomy): Bacteria > Pseudomonadota > Gammaproteobacteria > Chromatiales > Chromatiaceae > Thiohalocapsa. The sequence continues at coordinate 28,523 of NZ_JAJDNQ010000023.1, read as the reverse complement.
CAGCACGCCGATGAACGGCTTCATATAGATGAAGGGAACCGATCCGTAGATGGTCACCAACAAGAAGATGTCGCGCAGTCCCATGGCTTAGTCAGATTCGATGCCGGGAAGCCCGAGGCCGGATGGCGTCAGTGGCACGCGGCTCTGGACGTAGCGATATTTTCCGGACGGTGCGCGCGGAATGACCGGAACCTGCTCGACGCTGATCTCGACCGTCGCACCCAGACGCTGGCGGAATCGTGTCGTGATTTCGGCAATGACGCCCGGCGCGAGGGGCGTGGCGGTGGTCACGAGCACGCGCGTGCGAGCCAGGGATTCCTGGAGGATCTGGAACTGATCGATGCCCTCCAGGTCGCGCAGGATGTAGATGAGCGCCAGTCCGTGCATCACCGTGCCATCTGCTGCGACGACGAAGTCAGTCGTGCGCCCTTCGATGCGCGCGAGCACGGGCAGACTCCGTCCGCACGGGCACGGCTCGGCGTCCAAGGCGCCGACATCACCGGTGCGGTAGCGAATAAACGGGAAATCGGCGGTGGCGAGATGCGTGATGACGATTTCCCCGCACGCGCCGCCAGTCACCGGCTGACCGTCGCGATCCAGGATTTCGACGATGAGGTCCTCGGCGGTGATATGCAGGCGCCCCTTCGGACACGCGTGTGCAATGAACCCGGCATCCCTGCCACCGTAGCCGTTCGCGACGGGGCAGCCGAATACCCGGGTGATGATGTCGCGCTGATGGTCATAGAGCCGCTCGGATGTGACGAAGGCGACGCGCACACCCAGGTCGTCGAGGTTGATGCCTTTTGCTTGCGCATGTGCGGCCATCAGCGCCAGCGACGACGGATACCCGAACAGCATGCGTGGGCGAAAGCGCCGGATTTCGGCGATGAAGCGGTGGAGATTCGCCGCAGAGAGGTCGAACGCGGGCAACAGACGCGAGCGCAGCAGCCCATCGCGCAGCATCCGCACGCGGTCCTGGGCGCCGAGCTCGATGGGTGAGCCCCAGACCACGATCTCGCGGTCGCCGATGTCAACATCCCACCAGCGCGTAGCCCGCCACTTGGCAGCGACATCATGGCTGACGCGCTCCTTGCCGATATAGAACACCAGCGGCTCACCGGACGAGCCGCCGGTATTGAAACGGGCCAGGCCCTGGGCATCCCGCGCCTTCAGTGCATCGGTGTTGGCGCGGATGATAGCCTTGTCCATCAGCGGCAGGCGCCGTAGGCCGTCCACATCCTGCACGTCGGCGGGGGTGAGTCCGTGGGTGTCGAAAAGGCGACGGACGTAGGGGACGCGGGTGTATGACGCCCGAATAAAGGCCGCAAGCCGCTGCCGCTGATATTCGCCGAGCTCATGCGGCGGCAGCCACTGCGTCCGTTCCAGGGCACGGCGGACTGCGACACTGCGATGTCCCTTCGCCCATTCATGCAGCGGGAACAGCACACCACTGGCAAAGCGGGTATAGAGATCGCTCATCGGCGTGCCGGCTCACTGTCGAGGGCGGTCTGCCCGGCTTCCGCTGCACGGCCGAGCAGACGCCCATAGACGTCGCGGTAACGACCGACGCTGCCTGGCCACGTGCGATCCTGCTCGACATAGCGCCGACCCGCGGCGCGCTGGGCGTCCCATCCGTTGCGAGCGGCGAGCATCGACCTGACGGCGCCGGCCAGGGCCTCGGCATCGTCCGCCGCGAACAGCCGTCCGTTGACACCGTCTTGGATCAGCTCACGGTGACCGCCGACGTCCGACGCGAGCACGAGCTTGCCTTGCGCCATGGCCTCAAGGGGCTTGAGCGGGGTCACGAGCTCGGTCAGGCGCATGGAGCGCCTTGGATAGACCAGGATGTCCACGAGGCCGTAGTAGCGCTCGACGACGTCGTGGGGCACGCGGCCGGTGAAGTGCACCCGGTCACCGAGACCAAGGGCGGAAACCTGCTCGCGCACGCGCGCGTCCTGCGGACCGCCCCCCACGAGCAGCAGATGCACAGGCTGACCACCGGGTATCATCCCGCCCGACGTGTCACCCAGCAGCGACAGGGCCGCCACGGCCAGGTCCAGGCCCTCATAGGCGTAGAAGGAACCGAGGAAGCCGAGCACGATGGCGCCGCCGAGACCGAGCTCCGCAGCGAGCGCCTCGTCTTTCGGCACCTCGAAGGCGAAGCGCTCGGCGTCCACGGCGTTGGGAATGACGGTGAGCTTCCCGGGCGAGATGCCGCGGGACTGGATGTCCTGCCGCAGCCCCTCGCAGATGCAGGTGACCGCATCCGCACGGCGAAAGACGTGGCTCTCCAGCGCGCGTGTCAGCCGATAGCGCGGGCCGCCCTCGCGGCTGGTGCCATGATCGGCGGCGGCATCCTCCCAGAACGCCCGGCACTCGTACACCACCGGCAGCCCGTGTCGGCGCCCCACCCGCAGCGCCGCGAGCCCGTTCAGGGCGGGCGAGTGCGCATGCAGCAGATGCGGCCGCTCGGCATGCACCGCCGCGTCCAGACGCCGGGCCAGATCATCCACGATGCACCACTGATTGACGACGGGCAGGCGGCCCGACAGCCCCTTGGGCGGCGGCGTGCGGTAGAAGCGCAAGCCCTCGATCTCTTCGACGACGGCGGCGCGCTCTCCCTGCTTGCCGGAGGTGATCTGCACCGTCTCCCACCCAAGCGCGGCCTGCTGCTTGAGAATTGCGCGGGTGCGGAAGGTGTAGCCGCTATGCAGCGGGATGGAGTGATCCAGGACGTGCAGAATCTTCATCTAGGCGGTCTCGGCAACGGCCGGCCGCGGCGCGGCCTCGCGCAGCAGGAAGGCATCGAACATCAACAGGCTCCACAAGGCGGCGCTGTAGTCGCGCCGGCCGCTGTCGTGGGTTTCCAGCAGATGCAGCAGGCCGCGGCGATCGAACAGTCCAGTGTCGGCAAGCCGCGGCCCTAGCAACGCCGCCCGCACGCGCTCGCGCAGCGGACCACGAAACCAGCCCGCCAGTGGCACGGCAAAACCCATCTTCGGGCGGTACAGCAGATCCTCCGGCAGGTGCGAGCGCAGTGCAGCCTTGAACAGGTGCTTGCCGTCGCGGCCGCTGAGCTTGAGCGCCGGCGGCAGCGAGGACATCCACTCCACCAGTTCGTGGTCCAGCAGCGGTACCCGTACCTCCAGCGCGTGGGCCATGCTGGCGCGGTCGACTTTGGTGAGGATGTCGTCGACCAGATAGGTCTTCATATCCAGGTACTGCACCAGCGACAAGGGGTGATCCGTGGGACTGGCGGCCGCGTGACGGCGCAGCACTTCCACCGCTCGATAGCCTTGCAGACGCCGCTTGAAGTCGGCGCTGTACAGCCGCTCGCGCAGCGCATCGTCGAGCACGGCGATGATGTTGAAATAGCCGGTCACCGCATCCCGCGCGAGGGCCTGGAAGGTGGCCTTCGCGCGCAGGAAGCGCGGCGCGCCGAGCAGCGCTGGATAAACCCGGCCGAGCGGCCCGAACAGGGCGCGACGGGCGGCGAACGGCAACATCCCGCGCAGGCGCTGCTCGTCGAGATGCCAGCCGTAGCGCTTGTAGCCGGCGAGGTTCTCGTCACCGCCATCGCCTGAGAGCGCCACTGTCACCCGCCGGCGGGCCAGGCCGCACACCAGGTAAGTGGGCAGCGCGGAGCTGTCCGCGTATGGTTCGTCGTGAAGGCCCGCGAGCGTGTCCAGCAGATCGAATCTGTCCACCTCGAGCTGCTCGGTATGGTGAGCCGTCGCATACCGGCGGGCCACCTGCTCGGCGTAGCGCGACTCGTTGAAGGCCGGATCGCCGAAGGAGATGGAGCAGGTATTCACCGGCCCCGTGCCCCCGGCGGCCATGATCTGCGCCATCAGCGCCACCACGGCACTGGAGTCCACACCGCCGGAGAGGAAGGCGCCGAGCGGGACCTCCGCGATCAGCCGCAGGCGTACGGCCTCGCGCAAACGCTCCAGCAATTCGTCGCCGGCGCTCGCCGCATCGAGCTCCGGGCCGGTCGCGAAGGGCACGTCCCAATAGCGTTGCGGCTGGGGGCGCGCGGCGCCGCGGCGCACCGTCAAGTGATGCCCCGCCGGCAGCTTCTGTACCCCGGCATAGATGGTCCGAGGCTCGGGCACATAGCCGAAGGCAAAGTAATCCTCCACCGCCTCGGTCGCCATGGCGCGCGGCAGGTCCGGGTGCTGTTGCAGCGCCTTCAGCTCAGAGCCGAACACCAGGCTGCCATCGCCGAGCCAGGCATAGTGCAGCGGCTTGATGCCGAGCCGGTCGCGGGCCAGGAACAGCGTCTGCCGCTGCCGGTCCCAGAGGGCGAAGGCGAACATGCCGCGGAAACGCTGAACGCAGTCCGCACCCCAGGCTTCCCAGGCATGGACGATGACCTCCGTATCGCTGTGGGTGCGAAAGCGATGGCCACGCGCGACCAGTTCCGCGGCGAGGGTCTGAAAGTTGTAGATCTCGCCGTTGTAGACGACAACGACCGTCTCATCCTCGTTGAAGAGCGGCTGACGCCCGCCCGAGAGATCAATGATGGACAGGCGGCGATGACCGAGCCCCAAACCCGGCTCCAGGTGGATGCCGTGCTGGTCCGGTCCGCGGTGCGCCTGGCTGTCGTTCATGCGGCGCAACAGAGCCGCGGGTACGACGGCCGCGGCCTCTGCGGCGAGAATTCCCGTTATTGCACACATGCCGTCGCCCTACCCGATCGCTCGGATCGGCGTCTGTCGATGCACGCTCATGGCGCCGACCGCAGCGATCGATCCACCCCTGCGTCGATGGCCGGCAGCATGTCGTCGAGGAAGTGCTTGAGGACCGCAGCAGCCGCTTCCGGCTTGTCGTCGTAAGGCGTCGCGACGGCGATCAAGGCCGCCTCGCCACGCCGGCCGAAGAGCCGCGATTTCGCCTCCAGCAGCTTGGCGAGGTACGGGTTTGCCGTGTGCCGATCGCCGACCAGATACCAGGTCCAGACCAGTAATCGCGTTCCCCGGCGCGACGACAGCAGATGCTGCTTCAGCGCGAGCTCCCCGGACTTCAGGGTGACGCGGCGTGGGCGCACCAGGAGATCGCTCCAAACCGGGTGCTTCTCTTCCACCATGACATTGGCGTACGTCGCCAATTCTGCACCCTGGCGCTGCGTTCGGTAGACGCCGATATAGAGCCCCACCGGTCGGCCCCGCGGGGCGCCGTCAGCCGCATAGAAGGCGTACAGACTGCCATCGGTGCCCACCACGTGCGGGCGCCAGTCCCAGCCATCGGCATCGGACAGCAGTCGCCAACCACTCACCCGCGGCGCGCGCACGTCAACCGCCGTCACCGTGCCACCATGGTGCGACAGCGCCCAGGCGGCCGCCGGCCACGACAGGGTACAGACCGCCAGCACCAGTAACAGGCGCAGCGCGCCGCGACCGGTAATGGGCTGCGGCCGCGCGGGTTCGGGCTGCGGCAACGGCGCGGGCGGATCGCGCCAGATACTGCCCACGACGAACATGATCGTGACGATGATGCCGAAGAAGACCCAGCCGTAGATCAGATGGTCGACGCCGGCGGCGAGCTTCATGCCGCTCAGGTGGCCGATCATCACGATCATGTACGCGCGAAAGCCGTTAGCGATGACCGGTACAACAATGGAGAAGAGCACGAACAACAGGCGCTTCCACCATTTCGTATAGGTGAGATAGGCGAACAACACGCCGAGGGTCACGGACGCGATCAGATAGCGCATCCCGCTGCAGGCCTCCACCACGGACCATTGTCCGCTGGGGATCGTAAAGAAGGTGCCCTCGCGGTAAACCGGGATGCCGGTGAGCTTCAGCATGCCGACGGTAAAGTCCGCGGTGAAGTTCATCATCGGGTTGACGAGCCCCTCACCCATGGGAACGCCGAGGAACAAGAACAGCATCGGAAAGGCCAGGAAGCGCGCCACCCGGTGGCCAAGCGCCGACCAGATGGTCACCACCAGCAAACCGACGTAGGCGAACTGCTGCACCACGGCAGTGTCCACGAGATGGCCCACCAGCCAGGCAAAGCCAAAAGGCAGAAACAGCACCAGGGGCAATGCCGTCGGCCGCGGGGTCAGATGCTTGAGTCCCGCGCGCTTCTCCCAGACGAGCCACAGACTGATCGGGATGATGAGAAAACCGTGGGCGTAGGTCTGCGAACGGTCCCAGATCGAGACGATGGACCACGCGGTCTGGTGAAAAGCCAGGGTGACGAGGGCCACCGCTGCCAACAACAACGCCAACCCGGGCCCCCAATTGGCCGGCCAGCCCCTGCCGATGCCGGCATCATCGGTGACCGTCTGGGTCTGCTCCGTCGTATCGCTCATGCCTGCACCTGTTCCGGAGACGGCTCACCGGCAACCATGGCGAGAAACCGCTCGGTCGCGATGCGCCAATCGTAAGCGTCGCCAATGAGCTGGCGTGCGGCCGTGCCGACCCGGGCGTGCCGCCCCTGCAATGCCGCCACCAACTGTTCGGCCATGTCGGCCGGCTCATCCGCCACCAGCAAGTGGCGGCCGGGCTCGGCGTCGATACCCTCGAGCCCCATGGGGGTCGTGACGACGACACGCCCCATCGCCATTCCTTCCAAGACCTTATTTTGGATGCCGCGGGCGATGCGCATGGGCGCCACGACCGCGGCCGCGTGTTGCAGATAGGGCCGCACGTCCGGCACCCTGCCGGTGACGACGATGCCCTCGCCCACCAGCTTGCTGACCTCCCGCGTGGGGCGAGCACCGACGACATAGAATCGCGCCGAGGACATGCGCTGGCGCACCAGCGGCCAGACCTCCGCGGCGAACCAGCGCACCGCGTCGACATTGGCCCAGTAATCCATCGCACCGGTGAACACCAGCACCTGTACGCTGTCGTTGAACGGAGACGGCCGCGCCGCCATGGGCGCAAAGTAGGCACTGTCCACGCCATTCGGCACGGCGGCGCTACCTGGCGCACCCGTCATGCGCAGAAACAGTGCCGCTTCCGGCGCGGACACGAAGAGACTCGCGGCAAAGGCCCGTGCAACGCGCGCGTCGTATGCCAACAAGCATCGCGCCTCGCGCGCATAGAGCCATGACATGGGCGCACGCTTGCGTTCTGCGTATTGCCGCCATTTGTCCGCGTCCACGTCGACGTAATCGATGACCCGGCGCAACCCCGCCGCCTCAGGCAAGAGCGCGTATTGGGCCATGGCGGACGAGAAAACGATGACGCGTGATAGGGTCCGCGTCGCACACAGGCGCCTGACCCAGGCCGCCATCTGCCTGTCCGCGTAGCAGGCCACGGTCAGCGGGGTGGTCGTCAGCAGCGCCGGCAACCCACGCAATCTTGCACGCACCGGCGGCAGCGGCCGCAGGCAGACCTCGGCACAGAGCGTGCGCAGCCGCTCGGCGTGCGCCCAGTCGTTCGGGTCGTCCACAAAGGCGCCCAAGTGCACGCGATAACGCGCCGCCAGACTGGTCAGCCAGCGATGGGAGCGTATCTTGTCGCCCTTGTCGGGCGGGTACGGAATGCGGTGGCAGAGCAGCAGGACCTGTTCGCGTGCCCCGGAAGGCACGGCGTCCGGGGCGCCCCCAATCATCAATTGCATGTCGGGTGCCGTCTTCAGCCGAGATGACGGGCGAGCACCGGACCGATCCGGTTGGCGACGGGCAACGGCAATCGCTTCCACGCCGCAATGAAATACTTGTACTTGGGATTGCTCGGATTGACGTCCGGTACCGCATGGCGCTTCACCAGGTAGTACTGGTAATGCAGCGGCTGCGGCGCGAAGCCCCAGTTCTTCTTGAAGCTGAACGAGCCCGTGCCGCGCTTGCTGCGCCCATAATCGAATTCACGCATACCGCGTTGCGCGGCACGCGACATGAGGTCCCAGTACATGAAGTCGTTGCCGTAGAGCGAGCGCGCCGGCGGACGGCTGCCGCCGTAATACGGCAACACCGTATCGCGATGGAAGAAGCTCATGACCCCGGCGATGTCCGTGCCCGCATGGGTCACGATGGACAGCTCGCAGACGTCGCCGAACACGCGGTGCAAGACCTCGAAGTAGCGCCGCGGGAAAACCGGCGTGCCGAGATTGCGCACGCTCTCGGCGTAGATCGCATAGAAGCGATCGAGATCCCGCGTCTGTTCGGTCACCAAGCCCGCTTTGATCCCCTTGCGCACCATCGCCCGCTGCTTGCGCGGAATGGCCTTGAGATTCGCCTCGTCGTCATCCGTGATGGCCTTGCGGAAGGTGACATAGAGCTGGTCCTTGGTGGGCCAGCCAGTTTCCACCGGGTCCTGGTTGCGCAGTTCCAGCGCCCCCACACCGAGTTCCTGCGCCAGCTTGCAGGCGTGCTCGATCACGGCTTGGCGCGCCTCGGCATTGCTCGCCAACACGCCCCCATAGACGCAGCCAGGCGTGGACACCAGCGTATGACCGAACAGCCGGCTCTTCACCTCGGCGAGCGGCAGCACCGCCTCCACCTCCCCGCGCCGGCGAGCCATCAGGAAATGCGGCCGGTGGCGAAGCCCCTCGCCGACGGCATCGTACCAACCACTGGCGTGGCAAAAGGTCGCGTCCGGATGGTCCGCGACGAACGCATCCCAGTCGGCGCGGTCCGTTGGCGCAAACGCCGTGACGCGCAGTTCGGAGGATCTACCCATCGGCTCGCTCCCGCGCAGATGTGGACAAGAACACGCGATCCATCCGCGACCAATGAAAATCCTGCGCGAGATGGCGCAGACGCCGCTCCATGCGGCCGAGATTCAGGTAATGCCGCACGCGCGTTTTCATGCCGATACCCCGCTGAACGGGCTGATCGGGGTCGATCTCCCAGGGATGGAAGTAGAACACCGCCGACTGCCGGTCCCGGCGGTTGACGCGCCGCAACGCCCAGCGCGAGAAGGCATAGGGAAAGAGGCGGAAATAGCCACCACCGCCGCACGGTAACTTGCGCGCGGCGACGGCGATGGTGGTCACCGGCACTTCCAGCAGACGCTCGCACCCCGCGGGGCGAAAGGCGAACCGGGGAGCCTCGGGCATGCCGTAGAGGTCGTGGCGGATGGGATAGATGCTGGATGAATAGCGATGCCCCGTCTCCTCCAGGACGCGCAATGCCCAAAGGTTGCCGGCGCCGATGGAATAGCTGGGCGCGCGATAGCCCTGCACCTCGGTGCCGCCAATGTCCTCGAGCAGGCGCTTGGTGCGCGCCACGTCGGCGCGGAAGCCGGGCTCATCGAGCTGCGTGACCCGCACATGTGCGTAGCCGTGGCTGGCGAGCTCGTGCCCCGCGGCGACGATGCGCCGCACCAGTTGCGGGTAGCGCTCCGCAACCCAGCCCAGGGTGAAGAACGTGGCCTGAATCTCGAATTCGGCGAACAGCGCCAGAATCCGATCGACGTTGGATTCGACGCGGCACGGCAGGTGTTGCCAGTCGTCGCGGCGGATATGTCCCTCGAAGGCCGAAACCTGGAAATAGTCTTCGACATCGACGCTCATGGCGTTCACGGCGACCGCCCCGACCGCCGCCGCGCATGGCAGATCGATTCCTGTGGTGTCACGCGGGGATGCGCCGTCGCGGGCGGAAACATCGGCCAGCAGCGTCATGGGGGAGTCTCCGATGCCGGTGGCGCCGGCGTTGGTCATTGCTTAGCGCGGAACCAGTCTTCAAGGACCCGCAGGATGCGCTCGGCGGCGTGTCCATCCCAGAGCTCGGGGATACAGCCCGCCTTGCCGCCATCGCGCAGCACGTCACGGGCGGCACCGAGGATTCGCGCTCGGTCGTTGCCGACAATGGTATTCGTGCCGGCCTCGACGGTGATCGGTCGCTCGGTGTTTTCCCGCAATGTAATACAGGGCACCCCCATCGCTGTAGTCTCTTCTTGTATGCCTCCAGAATCAGTAAGAACCATTATGGCATTCTGGAGCAATCCCAGCATGCGTAGATAGTCGAGCGGCGGCAACAACACGCAGGCGGCTCGCGCCCGTTCCATGAGACCCGCGGACTCAAGACGCGCCGCCGTGCGGGGATGGAGCGGGAACAGCAGCGGCAACTCCGCCGACAGCGTCCCGAGGGTATCGATGAGCCGGCCCAGCGTGTCGACGTCATCGACGTTCGACGGCCGGTGCAGCGTGACGACACCGAAGCGATCGCTCGGCACGTCCGCGACCCCACCTGCCGCCAGAACCTCACCGACACTCGGCGCCCGCTGGCGGTTGTCCAGCAGCGTATCGATCATCACGTTGCCAACGAAATGCACCCGCGCTGGATCGATACCCTCCCGCTCCAGATTCGCCAAGGCTCCGCGCTCCGTGGTAAACAGCAGATCGGACAGTTGATCCGTCAGCACCCGGTTGATTTCTTCCGGCATATCCCGATCGAAGCTGCGCAGGCCAGCCTCCACGTGCACCACCGGCACGCCCTTCTTCGCCGCCACCAACGCGCAGGCGATGGTCGAGTTCACATCGCCGACCACCACCACGGCATCCGGTGTCTGCGCGTCCAGCACGGGCTCGAAGCGCCGCATGATCTCGGCGGTCTGCACCGCATGCGAGCCCGAGCCGACGCCCAGATCCTCGTCGGGCTCCGGAATGTGCAGTTGCTCGAAGAACGTGGCCTTCATCGCCGCGTCGTAGTGCTGGCCCGTATGCAGGAGATAGGGCTCCACCACCCGTGACCGCGAAAGACAGCGCATCAGGGGTGCTATCTTCATGAAGTTCGGGCGGGCGCCGACGACGCATATCACGCGTTTCAACATGGCAGGCATATGTGATTTCGAGCCAATACAAGCCCTTTTTGCGGCATCAGAATCGCAGAGTAAAATCCAGGCTCGCACGATTCTCGGAGAAGTCACCCGACGCCGATTTTGCGTCACGGTTCAGCCGACCGACCCGCGCACCGAGGCTGGTGCGCCGTCCCACCTCGTAATGTACGACTAGATCCAGCGCGTCCTGTACATAATCGTAACGGGAGTCGCTGCTTTCGCTGTGATCCCAGACATTCACGACGGCACTGGCCCTGAGACGCGCCGAAAGCGAGCGCGAATATCTGAACTGCAGCTGATTGTCCAGCGTCTGCACGTCCGACTTGTCGTAATCGCGGCGCGTCACGAACCAGCGCAAAGAAGCGGCATTGCGGCCCTTGCTGAAGCTTGACTCCAACGTCAACAGCTTGCGCAAGAACGTATCGTTGGTCAGTGCCGGCGTGGTCACCGACGTCGTCAGCACCTCACCGCGAGTAAAGGGATTCCGGATTGTCTTGCCGAACACGTCCTGCATCGGCACCACCTGCTGCTGCTGCAGCGCGGTAGCGGCATTCTCGATGGAAACCCGGTAACTGGAGCGGAACGCCCAGTGCTTGTGCCGATAGAACCCCTCGAAGCGATATGTGCTCCCGAAATATCGCTCACCGACGCCTGCCGTGAATCGCGCGCGGCTATGCGGCGTCCACTGCAATGCCGTCTCCCATCTTGCACCGCGCGTTTTGCCGTTTGTACCCCGATAGGCGCTGGAGCCGTCGTCGTATCCCAACGAGACGTCGACTCGGTACTTCGGGTTGAAGACATAGCCTACGCGCGTAAGGAACTCACCAACCCCCTCGCCTGTACGCGTATCGAACATGCGCCGGCGCCACGTCATGGACCAAGGCACGGTCGTGAATATCGACCCACTGACGACCCGCACGGAGGAGTTCGTGGTCGGCGTGCGCAAGCCATTCCTGCCATCTGCGCTTGCCGCCGTGTAACTGTAGCCCAGCCCCGGCGTGATCCGCACGGTTGCAAAGCGCCCGCCAAGCACGGGGAGGTTGATGCGCGGACGCACGGTAACCGTTGCGCGCTGGGCAAACGCGTTCGGGTTCCCAAGCGCATTAAACCCGCTATTGACCCGGGGATTGATCAACGCCTGATTCGCATTCGCGCCCACCTCCAGGACGAAATAGCGCTCGATCAGTTCCATTTGCACGCCAGCGTTCAGCGTATGCATTACCCGATTCAAATCGGATCTGCCCGGATACCACAGGGCACTCGGACCGTAGTTGAATCGCGCCGTAACGCGGTTGCCCTTGCGCGACGACGACACGAACGGGCGGACCTGTACGATTTCACCCGTCTCCCTGCTGCCCGCGGTCAAGAACAGATTATCGGTTAATACCACTCGGGACTGCACGCCGCCTTCGCTATGCCAAGAAGAGGCGCGGGCAGTCGGCGCAGCCAATATCAGCGCCGCCACCGCAATAGCATAGGGAGTCAACCTGTACATCGTTGGCGCGAGGCGGCCGCGACTGCTCAGTCGTCGCGATCCGCTCCGTCATCGTCGCCATAGCCATAGCCGTAGCCATACCCATAGCCATAACCGTAGCCATAGCCATACTGATATCCGTATTTGCCGGAGAACAGCGTGCTCCGGCACTTGTTGAGCAGCATGTAGATGTTGTCAGTGCGGCCAATCTGGCTCAGGGTCTCCTTGACCAGCCCCTGTGGCGTCGCCTCGTGCTCCACTACGATAACGATTTGACCCATCAATGACGCGAGCACCGGCGCCTCGCTCGTGGCCAGTACCGGTGGCGAGTCAAATAGGACGATCCGATCCGGATATCGCGTCGCCACATCGTGCAGCAACCGCCGCATATTCTGACTGGCAAGGAGTTCCGTGGACTGACGGTGACGTTGTCCGGCAGGCAAGACCGAGAGCTTGGGAATATCCGTGGGACGGATCAACTGGGTGATCTCGGCGCCTTCATCCAGATGCTCGATGAGCCCGGGCGCGCCCCCCAGATTGAGCCGTCGTGACAGACCCGGCTTCGCCACGTCCCCGTCGATGAGCAGCACCCAGCAGTCCAATTCCAACGTCATGGATGCTGCAAGATTCAGTGAGACGAACGTCTTGCCTTCGCTCTGTACCGAGCTTGAAACCATGATCAGGTTGTAAGGCGCCTTGCCGTCGTGACGACGCTCGAATGCGTTCATCAACAGCGGCCGCTTGATCATCCGAAATTCCTCGGCGATACGCTTGTGCTCGGCTTTCTCGCGCTTGCTCTGGCCTTCCGTCGGCAGGACCATGATCTCGCCGGTATCCAATACGGCAACACTGGGCGAAGTACCGTCCTCCACAAAGGCTTCGCCCGCGGCCGCTGCGTCGCGAAAGCCTCCCTCTGCGGACGCACCTTGGGCCTGTCGCATCCAGCGCGACGGATCGCCGGGCTGACTCCCCTCTGTTCTATGAGTGCTCATGGGATTACTCCGGCGGAAGCAAGAATCAGCCGATCAGAACGGCAGTTTCGAGGCAATGTCGATATCCAGGAAGAAAACCGTCATTACCGCGGCATAGCCCCCGATCAACAGCAGCAACGATAGAGAAAACGCCAACGATGACAAGCGCGAGCGCAACCGCTGTCTCGGTACGGCGATCAGGTTGATACTGCCGAGTACGGGAACGCCAGTAATCTCGGCAAGCTGCCGCCGATCGAAAAAGACGGGCCGCAGTTGAGCCAGGAGAAATGCGATCCCCAGGCCGGCCACGAGTGAGCCCCCGAAGACCTGCGACGACAACGTGATACGGTCCGGACCGGACGGCTTCTTGGGAATCTGCGGCGGATCGAGTGTACGGAACTTGACCGTATCCACGCTCGTGTCGACTTCGCGGGTCATGCGCGCCTGCTCCAGGCGCTTCAGTAGCGTTTGATGGTTGTCGTGGAGAATGCCGTAGTCTCGGTTCAACTGCTTCTGCTCTGCCTCGATTTGCAAGACTTCGTCGACAGCGGCCTGAAATTTCTCGATCTTGTCTCGCAATGTGGCGACCCGCGTTTCATGCTCCGCCACATCGGTCTCAGCACCGGCGAGCCGCAGTTTCATTTCCTGATACACGGGGCTCTCCGAGAGGGACTGTTCGACAGCACCCTGATTCGTCGTCTGATCCGCGACATAGTTTTCGCGCGCTTGGTCGCGCTTTACCATCAATCGCGCGAGCGCCCTGCGCATAGCGATGATCTCGGGATGCCGTTCGGTGTAGCGGATCAGCATGTCGTCGATCTGAGACTGCATTTCCGCGATCTTCGCGTCCAGCGGACCGGTGACCTCCTTGGACGATTCCTGCAGCCAGGCCTGAAAATACGGCGTACTCGCACCTTCGCTTTCCATGTAGTCGAGTTGCTGCTGCATTTCTTCGCGCCGGCTCTGTGCCAGGGCGAGATCATCCTGCGCCTTCATCAGCTCTTGCTTCGCCTGCTTGAGCCGGTCGTAGTAGCTGCCCTTCTCCGAGAGCAGGTCCAGGTTCCGCATCTTGAAGTCCTTCAGCTTGCGTTCTGCATCGATGAGGCGGCGCTCGTAGTCCTTGATCTCGCGCTGCAGAAATCGTTCCGCCGAATCCTGATCCTGCCGCGATGAGCCGAGATTGGATTCCACAAAGATCGTCAACATCGATTGCACGACCCGCTTCGCAAGGTCAGGCGACTTGTCTTCGAAGGAGATGACATAGACGTTTGCACCCGAACCCCTCAGCTTGACGCGGTGCTTGAGGCTGGCAATGAGCGCATCCATTTCTTCAGGCGTATTGGCGCGCAGGTCCATGTCCGTCATCCGAGCGAGTTTTTCCATGTTCTCGCGGCCAAACAGCAGGCGCGTCATCATGCGGACCTGCTGCGACTCGTTCGTCTTGATGGCCAGTCCGCTCAGCAGTGGAGTGAGAACGGAATCGGTATCGACGTAAACCCGGGCATTGGAACTGTAGACGTCGGGCAGGGATGCGACATAGGCCCAGCCGATCGGCGAGGCGATGGCACTCACGATCACCACGAACCAACGGTAGCGCCAAATGCCGCTGAGATAAAACAGCGCCAGGCGGATGGCTTCTTGCATCGGCTTGCTCCCGACTCGCTTGCTACGCCGTCGACTGTGGCAAGGTCAGAACCACGATTCAGGGATGAGGAGGATGTCCCCCGGCTGCATATCCACATTCGCGGTCAGGTCGGCATCTTCGATGAGGTCCCGCAGCCGCACGGTGTACTGCTTCTTCTCGCCCTCCTCGAAGCGCACCAGAACGGCACGATTGCCGTCGGCAAACTCCGTGAGGCCGCCCACCGCAATGAGGAGGTCGAGGAGCGTCATGCCATCGCGATACTGCAGCGCGGTCGGCTGGGTAGCCTCGCCGAGCACGCGGATTTGCTCGGGATAGACACCGACAAAGCCCTGAACGATGACCGTCACGAGCGGATCTCGCAGGAACACCGAGAGCGCCTCTTCGAGATCCCTGGCAAGTTCGGTGGGCGTCTTGCCTGCCGCGGGGATGTCCTCGAGCAACGGCGCCGAAATGTACCCATCCGGGCGCACCGGAACGGTCGTGCTGACCTCGGGATAGCGCCAGACGAAGATCTGCACGGAGTCGCCCGGACCAATCTTGTACTTCTGCGCGTACCGCAGTTGGTAGGTCGCCTCGGGCAGGGGCGGATACTTCTTCGCGCAGCCGCCGCACAGGGCCAACGCCGCGATCATCGATACGAGGAGGATTCGGGGCATGAACAACGCTGTCACAAGTCGCCTGAAGTGATCGTCAGGGGAACTCTGGCATCAACCGCAGAAATCCCGTATGACGCTGCGATTATTGCATACGGGGCGGATTGTTTCGTGGGCGAACTTCGGCTCTGCGCGGGCATCGGACACGCACGCGGGGCGTTTCAGCGCCGTGACGGCCAGTGAGCCCGGCGATCGGTGTACGTTGGAGATGGGTGCAAGGCATGCGTCCTGAAGACGCGCCTTGCGCAAGCCCCGATGCGGGCGGATGTTTCAGCTCGCGCCGACGAAACGCCGCAGTCGTTCGACGCCGAGCCGCAGACGCGGCAACGTTTCCGTGTAGGCGAAGCGCAGCATGCGCGCGCCGTCGGCGCCGCCGAAGTCCGCCCCCGGCGTCACCGCGACCCCCGCGGCATCCAGCAGTGCCGCGGCGAACGCGGCGGCATCGTCATGACCAGGCGGCAGGCCGGCGAACGCGTAGAACGCGCCCTGGGGTGTCGATGGCATCGTCATGCCGAGCGTCGGCAAGGCTTCGAGCAGCAGGTCCCGACGCTGCCGGAACTTCGCCCGGCGATCTTCCAGCAAGGCGAGCACCGGCGGCTCGAGGGCGGCAAGGGCAACGTGCTGGCTCAGTGTCGGCGGCGCCAGATACAGGTTCTGCGCCAGGCGCTCCACGATGGGCGCCCAGCCCGACGGCACCACCAGCCAGCCAAGACGCCACCCGGTCAGGCCAAAGTACTTGGAGAAGCTGTTGACCACGAACAGGCCATCATCACCGCAGGCAAGGGCCGTAACGTCGTCCGCATCGTAGACCAGACCCTGGTAGGTCTCGTCGACGATGAGCGCGGCACCGCGCGCGTGTGCCGCGGCGCTGATGGCTGCCAGTTCCGCGCTGCCAAGCACGGCGCCGGTGGGGTTGCCGGGGGTCGTCAGCATCAGCGCGCGGGTACCCGGGCGCCATTGCTGCTCCAGTTGCTCGCGGCTCGGGCGCCAGCCCGTTGCGGCTCGCAGTGCCAGCACATGCACCAAGGCACCCGTCACCGCCGCGATGTGACGATGACAGGGGTAGCCGGGCTCGGTGACCATGACGCCATCGCCGACCTCCAGCACGGCGGCGAGCGCCAACTGCAAGGCAGCGGAGCCGCCGGTGGTGACGATGACGCGCCCCGGGTCGATGTCGAGGTCGTAGCGCGCGCCATAGTGCCCAGCAATGGCCCGGCGCAGGGCTGGCAGCCCAGTACTTGGCGTGTAGCCCATGGACTCCGCCGCGAGCGCCCGCCGGGCCGCATCGTGCAGCGGCTCCGGGAGGGGAAAGCGGGGCTCGCCCACCTCCATATGAATGACATCGCGCCCTTCTGCCTCGAGCGCCTTCGCACGCTCGAGGATGCGCATCACCTCGAACGGCGCGATGGCGGCGGCGCGCGTGGCCGGCCGGAGCATCGCTACGCGCTCATTCGACGCCGTCCGTGTAGACGCAGCCGTGCAGCGCCCGCAACACCGACAAATCCACACAGCCGGCACCCTCAAGTACCGGTGCGACGGTGGCAGCGCAGCTGCCGTTCAACAGCCGCGGCGGTACCGCCGGCTCACCGAGGCCGTCCAGGACGAGCGCCGCACCGCTGAAGTCCTGCCGAATGGTGTAGGAGCTCACGGTGACCAGCAGCGCGGCCAGACCGGCGTCGAGCGCCGAGCGGACGCCGTTGTCGGAGTCCTCCACGGCGACGCACGCGCTCGCCGGCAGACCCAGCCGCTGCAATGCCAGATCGAAGATATCAGGCGCCGGCTTCTTCGCCGGCACCACGTCGCCCGCGGCGATGACCTCGAACCAATCCGCAAGGCCCGCCACCGGGGCCGCCGCCAACAGCGCGGTCACGTTCTCAGGTGTCGTCGTGGTGGCAATGGCGAGCCGCAAGCCCGCCTCCCGGGCCTCCGTCAGCAGGCGCAGCACACCGGGCCTGAGGCCGATGGCTCCTCCCTGCATCATGCGGGTGTAGTGCTCGGTCTTGCGCCCGTGCAGCCCCTTGACGAACTCGTCCAGCGGGTGCGGCGGGATGAACTCGGGCCGGTGCTCGGCCAGATAGGTGCGGATGCGCTCCTTGCCACCGGTGACGCGCAGCAGGTCACCGTACAGCGGCACGGACCATTCCCAGTCCAGTCCCGCGTCGGCGAAGGCGGCATTGAAGGCAACTCGGTGGCCGTCGCGCTCCGTGTCGGCGAGGGTACCGTCCACGTCGAAGATGATGGCTTCCAGCTCGGGCATAGGGTCGATTCCGGGGCGGGTCTTGGGCAGGCGGCGCAGACTAGCACAGCACCCCGATGTCTGCGTCGCCTGCTGCCGCGCGCTGGCGCAACTTTCGCCCTCAGGACACATTCACGCTTATTGCCGCCGCCCGCGGTCTCTGGTAGAAACGCGGGTTTACGCCACCGGCGCCTGCCACGGCACTATTCTGCCGGACGCAGAACCGGGGGGAAGACGGGCACACACGACCCTTTGTCTGCGGGAGCACATCCATGGCCGAGGCGAACACACAAGGCGCGAAGGCGTTCGGATTCGAGCCCTACGAGGCCGGCAAGGACGAGGACTACATGAGTCCCGAGCAGGAGGAGCACTTCCGCAATCTGCTGCTGGAATGGAAGCGCCAGCTGATGGAAGAGGTGGACCGCACGGTGCACCACATGCAGGACGAGGCCACCAACTTCCCGGACCCGAACGACCGCGCCACCCAGGAGTCCGAATTCAGCCTCGAGCTGCGCACCCGCGACCGCGAGCGCAAGCTGATCAAGAAGATCGACGAGGCGTTGGAGCGCATCGATGAGCACGAGTACGGCTATTGCGAGGCCTGCGGCGTCGAGATCGGCATCCGCCGCCTCGAGGCCCGGCCCACCGCCACGCTCTGCATCGACTGCAAGACGCTGGACGAGATCCGCGAGAAGCAGCGCGGCTGAGCCCGCGCTCCTCGCGGGCTCACGCCCGGCGCTCGGGCGGGTACCGAGCTACGGGCACCTGAAGGGCCGTTCTCTGAGAAGCCTGCCAGGAGCGCCCGTTAAAGCACCTTGTCGGGCGCCTTCTCCGGCCTCCGCTCGGGTGGCCGATCGGGCGCAGGCGGCTTGACTCCCTCGCGGCGGTCGTCGCGGCGTCTGGGCCGCTTCGCTCCATCGCCCACCGGCCCGCTCCACTTCGGCTCCCTGGTCGCCGCCGTCGGCAGCTTCGCCGATGCGCGCGCCGGCGGCGGTGCTTGGCTGGTGCGCATGGAAGACCTGGACCGCACCCGCGAGCTCCCGGGGGCCGCCGACGCCATCCTGCGCACGCTCGAAGCCTTCGGCCTGCACTGGGACGGCGCGGTGCTGTACCAGCGCACGCGCACGGACGCCTACGCCGCGGCGCTGGCGCGGTTGGGTGCGCTCGGATTCACGTACTCGTGCGGCTGCAGCCGCCGGGAGATCGCGCTCGGCGGCCGCACTGGGCCGGAAGGCCCCATCTACCCCGGCACCTGTCGCGGCGGTCTGCCGCCAGGGCGGCCACCGCGCAGCATCCGGCTGCGGGTCGGCGACGCCAGGATCGGCTTCGCGGACCAGGTCCAGGGGCCGCAATTTCAGGACCTCGCCGCGGCAGTGGGGGACTTCGTGCTGCGCCGCGCCGACGGCATTCATGCCTATCAGCTCGCCGTGGTGGTGGACGATGCCGAGCAGGGCGTCACCGACGTGGTACGCGGCGCCGATCTGCTGTTGTCCACGCCACGCCAAATCCTGTTGCAGCGCCGCCTTGGCCTGCCGCAGCCCACCTATGCCCACCTACCCCTTGCCGTCGACGCCGCCGGCCGCAAACTCTCGAAATCCCACGCGGCGCTGCCGGTAGATGCCCGAGATCCGCTGCCCGCCCTGCTCCGCGCCTGGCGCTTCCTGGGTCAGCCCAAGCCCCCGGAGCGCCCCGGCGACGTGGCCGGCTTCTGGATGTGGGCCTTGGCCAATTGGAACCGAGCGCGGGTGCCGACGTGCGCCAACCGGCCCGGCGCGGACGTCATTCGACCCTAAGCCCAGCTTCCGCAGACCGTGCTGGTTGGTCGGCGCCGTCACAGCGCCTTAACGCCGAGGCCGTAATCTAACGGTCTCGGGTATCAACAACAGCAGACGCGGAGAGCCCCATGTCAGAGCCCAATGCCACGCCGCTCGACCCGGAACAGTTACAACGCATCAACGCCTACTGGCGTGCGTGCTGCTACCTCGCTGTCGGCATGATCTACCTGCGCGACAACCCGCTGTTGAAGGAGTCCCTGAAGGACGAGCACGTCAAGCATCGCCTGCTCGGCCACTGGGGCTCCAGCCCGGGCCTCGCCTTTATGTACTGCCACACCAACCGGATCATTCTGGAGCACGAGCAGGAAGCGATCTTCCTGGCCGGACCCGGCCATGGTGCGCCGGGCGTGCTGGGGCCCGTGTATCTGGAAGGCACCTACTCTGAGATCTATCCGAACAAGTCCGAGGACGAAGAGGGCATGAAGGCCTTCTTCAAGCAGTTCTCCTTCCCCGGCGGCATCGGCTCCCACTGTACCCCGGAGACGCCCGGCTCCATCCACGAGGGCGGCGAGCTCGGCTACTCCATCAGCCACGCCTTCGGCGCCGCCTTCGACAACCCGGACCTGCTGGTGGTCGTGGCCGTCGGCGACGGCGAGTCCGAGACCGGGCCGCTGGCCACGGCTTGGCATTCCAATAAGTTCCTCAACGCCGCCCGCGACGGCGCGGTGCTGCCGATCCTTCACCTCAACGGCTACAAGATCAACAATCCGACCCTGCTGTCGCGCATCCCGGAAGAGGAGCTCACCGCCCTGCTGCGCGGCTACGGGTGGGAGCCGCACATCGTCGCCGGCGACGAGCCCATGGCCATGCACCAGAAGATGGCGGCCACTATGGACACCTGCTATCGGCGCATCCAGGAGATCCAGCAGGACGCCCGCGCCAAGGGCGCCGACAAGGTCGGCCGCTACCACTGGCCGATGATCGTGCTGCGCTCGCCCAAGGGCTGGACCGGTCCGAAAGAGGTCGACGGCCACAAGGTGGAGGGCTTCTGGCGCGCTCACCAGGTGCCGCTGCCGGGCATCCACGGCAACCCGAAGCACCTGGCGCAACTGGAAGCCTGGATGCGCAGCTACAAGCCCGAGGAGTTGTTCGACGAGGCCGGCAAGCTCAGAGAGGAGATCCGCGCCGCCGCCCCCACCGGCACCATGCGCATGAGTGCCAACCCGCACGCCAACGGCGGTCTGCTGCGCCGCGCGCTGCGCATGCCGGAGTTCCGCCGGTTCGCCTGCGCGGTGGAGCGCCCGGCCACCACGCATGCCATGAACACCAAGCCACTGGGCGAGATGCTGCGGGAGGTGATGCGCCACAACATGCACAACTTCCGCGTCTTCGGCCCCGACGAGAACACCTCCAACAAGCTCGATGCCATCTACGAGGTGTCGAAGAAGCTCTGGCTGGAGGACTACCTGCCGGAAGACACCGACGGCGGCGAGCTGTCGCCGGACGGCCGCGTCATGGAAATGCTCTCCGAGCACACCCTGGAGGGCTGGTTCGAGGGCTACGTGCTGACCGGCAGGCACGGCTTCTTCGCGAGCTACGAGGCCTTCATCCACGTCATCGACAGCATGTACAACCAGCACGCCAAGTGGCTCGCCATCTGCAACGAGATCCCGTGGCGGGCGTCGGTGTCGTCGCTGAACCTGCTCATCACCTCCACCGTCTGGCGCCAGGACCACAATGGCTTCACCCACCAGGACCCGGGCTTCCTCGACGTGGTGGTCAACAAGAACCCCGAGGTGGCGCGCATCTACCTGCCGCCGGACGTGAACTGCCTGCTCTCAGTCGCCGACCACTGCCTGCGCAGCAGGAACTACATCAACGTCATCGTCGCCGACAAGCAGAGCCACCTCCAGTACCTCAGCATGGACGACGCCATCAAGCACTGCACCAAGGGCGTGGGCATCTGGGACTGGGCCAGCAACGACGAGGGCTATGATCCCGACGTGGTCATGGTGGGCTGCGGCGACATCCCCACCAAGGAGGCGCTCGCCGCGACGGCCATGCTGCGGCAGGAATTCGATGACCTCAAGATCCGCTTTGTCAACGTCGTGGACCTGATGCGCCTGAACCACGAGGGGCCGCACGCGCTGAGCTTCCGCGACTTCGACAGCATCTTCACCACGGACAAGCCGGTCATCTTCAACTTCCATGGCTATCCCTGGCTGATCCACCGGCTCACCTACAAGCACGCCAACCACGCCCAATTCCACGTGCGCGGCTACAAGGAGCACGGCAATATCAACACGCCGCTGGAACTGGCCATCGAGAACGAGATCGACCGCTTCAGCCTCGCCATCGACACCATCGACCGGGTGCCGCGGCTCTCTGTGCTCGGCGCCCATGCCAAGCAAAGATTCCGCGACATGCAGATCGAGGCGCGCAACTACGCCTTCGAGAACGGCGTTGACATGCCTGAACACGACGATTGGACTTGGCCATTCTAGAGGAAGGGCCGAGGGCCTGAGGTCCAAGGGCCGAGACGGGCGCCGCTTGGCCCTTGGCCCTTGGCCCTTGGCCCTTGGCCCTTGGCCCTTGGCCGTTAGCGACTAGGATCGCCATCCGGCACGGTTCAGCCAAGTGGTGATCGCAGACCATGCCTGGAGCACAACCGAGTGAACGACATTGCCAAGCCCAACGCCGAACAGCACCGGACCCGCACGGGCCTCGACAAGGACGACCTGAAGCGCGCCTATCTCGACAACCTGTTCTACGTCCAGGGCCGTTTCCGCGAGGTCGCCACGATCAACGACCTCTACCAGGCAGCGGCCTACACCGTGCGCGACCGCATGCTCGAGCGCTGGATCAAGTCCGCCCAGACCTACAAGCAGACCAACGCGCGCACGGTCTGCTACCTATCGGCGGAGTTCCTGCTCGGGCCGCACCTATACAATAACCTAGTCAACCTCGGCATCGCCGAGACCGCCCGCGAGGCCGGCGAGGAGCTGGACCTGGACTTCGAGCAAATCATGGATGCAGAAGAGGAGCCCGGCCTCGGCAACGGCGGCCTCGGCCGGCTCGCCGCCTGCTACATGGACTCGCTGGCGACCCTGCAAATCCCGGCCATCGGCTACGGTATCCGCTACGAGTTCGGGATCTTCGACCAGGTCATCGTCGACGGCTGGCAGGTTGAAAAGGGAGACACTTGGCTTCGCAACGGCAACCCCTGGGAGATCCCACGGGCGAAGCTGTCCTTCCCCGTGGGCTTCGGCGGCCACACCGAAAGCTACACCGGCGAGCATGGCGCGACGCACATGCGCTGGGTGCCGAGCCTGCTGGTAAACGGTGTCGCCTACGACACGCCCATCATGGGCTACGGCGTCGGCAACGTGAATCTGCTGCGGCTGTGGCGGTCCGAGGCACCGGAATCGTTCAACTTCCAGGCGTTCAATGTCGGCGACTACTACGGCGCCGTGCACGCCAAGATCGAGGCCGAAACGATCTCCAAGGTGCTCTACCCCAACGACGAGCCCGAGGCGGGCAAGGAGCTGCGCCTGAAGCAGCAGTACTTCTTCGTCTCCTGCTCGCTCCAGGACATGATCCGGCTGCAGCTCGGCATCGCCGGCAGCCTGGATGCATTCCACGAGAAGTTCGCCGTCCAGCTCAACGACACCCACCCCTCGCTGGCGGTGGCCGAGCTGATGCGCCTGCTGATGGACGAGCACCTGATGGACTGGCAGCAGGCCTGGGAGATCACCCGCAATACCTGCCATTTCACCAACCACACCCTGCTGCCGGAGGCGTTGGAGACCTGGTCCGTGGAGCTCTTCGAGCGCCTGCTGCCGCGGCATCTGGAGATCATCTACGAGATCAACCGCCGCTTCCTGGACGAAGTGCGCATCCGGTTCTTCGGCGACGAAGCGCGCGTGGCGCGCATGTCGCTCATCGACGAGCGCTTCGGCCGCCGGGTGCGCATGGCACACCTCGCCGCCGTCGGCAGCAAGGCCATCAACGGCGTCGCCGCGCTGCACACGGAGTTGCTTAAGACCACGGTGATGCGCGACTTCTACGACCTATGGCCGGAGAAGTTCTTCAACGTCACCAATGGCGTCACGCCGCGGCGCTTCATCGTCGTCAGCAACCCGCGGCTCGCACGGCTCATCACCGCCGTCTGCGGTAACGACCGCTGGATACGAGACCTCCAGTGTCTGCGCGAAATCGAGGACAGGGCCGAGGACCACGGCCTGCACGCCGAATGGCGCAAGGTCAAGACTGCCGCCAAACAACAGCTCGCCAACTGGCTCGGCAAGCGCACCGGCTTCACGCCGGACCCGGAAACCCTGTTCGACGTGCAGGCCAAGCGCATCCACGAGTACAAGCGCCAGCACCTCAACCTACTGCATATCGTCTGGCTCTACGAGCAGATCAAGCAGAACCCGAACGTCGAGCTGACGCCGCGCACATTCATCTTCGGCGGCAAGGCGGCGCCGGGCTACTTCATGGCCAAGCTCATCATCAAGCTGGTCAACGCCGTCGGCGAGGTGGTCAACAACGACCCGCAGGTGAACGGCTACATCCGCGTCATCTTCATGCCCGATTTCAACGTCAAGAACGGCCAGCGGCTCTATCCCGCGGCGGACCTGTCGGAGCAGATCTCCATGGCCGGCAAGGAGGCCTCCGGCACCGGCAACATGAAGTTCTCCATGAACGGCGCCCTCACCATTGGCACCCTGGACGGCGCGAACGTCGAGATCCGCGACCAGGTCGGCCATGACAACTTCTTCCTGTTCGGCATGACCGCCCCCGAGGTCCAGCAGCGCCAGGCCGAGGGCTACCGCCCCTGGGAGCTCTACCACGGCAACGAGCAGCTCAAATCGGCCGTGGACCTGATCGCCTCCGGGCTGTTCAGCCACGGCGACCCGGAGCTGTTCCGCCCGCTGACGGACAACCTCATCCACTCCGATCCCTTCATGGTGCTCGCCGACTTCCAGAGCTACGTGGACCGCCAGCGCGACGTCGACCGCGCCTACCGCGCCCCCCACCACTGGGACCGCATGTCCATCCTGAACACCGCGCGCATGGGCAACTTTTCCTCGGACCGGTCGATCCAGGACTATGTGGATCAGATCTGGCATGTGGAGCGGGTGCCGATCGAAATCTGAGTGTGCAACGTGCGCCGTGGGTTCGGATTGCGTGAGCACTTGCCGCTTGAGCGCGGTCTCCGTAAGTGCAAAAGTGCAAGGGACCACTCGCAGCATGGCGCCCGCGCTGCCGCGTTTCACTTCTGCACTCCTGCACTCGTTGACAGTCAAGGTACCGCATGAAGCATCTACTTCCCGTCTTCCTTGCAATCGCACTACTCCCCGCTTGCACCCAAGAAACCCAGAACAAGATCGGCCGTACGTTCCAGAACTGGACCGGCGCCAACGGCGTGCTGGAGATCTATGCCGGTGACAAGCTGGTGCGCCGGTTCATCGACATCGACAAGCTCACCACCGCCAGCGCCACCCAGAGCAGCGGCGGGGATCGTCCGTACCGCTTCGGCTACGGCGTCATCGATCTGAACCTGAACGGCCACAAGGACCCGGGCGAGCGCAAGGTCTACTTCGAGATCAGCGACTACTCCACCAACTACGTCTTCTACGGCGATCCGGGGACCTGAGCCCGCATCGGGCACTCAACGCCTGTGCCGTGCCGCGGGAGACCGGGCAAGGGTTGCTCGCAACGCTGACATCGAGCGGATCGTAGCTGCTCCCATAACCGCTGCGCTGGGCGCGCCGGCATCGTGGGAGCGCCACTGCCTTTTGTGGCGCGATGACGGCCCTGCGGCTAGCTGCCGTTTGGCGCTTACCCGGGCGTGCTGTGCTGCCTTGGCGCTGGTCGCGGCACCGAGAGTGCCGCTCCCACAAGGGCTACTCCCGTAACCGCTGCGCCGGGCGGGGCGGCATCGTGGGAGCGCCACTGCCTTTTGTGGCGCGATGACGGCCCTGCGGCTAGCTGCCGTTTGGCGCTTACTCGGGCGTGCTGTGCTGCCTTGGCGCTGGTCGCGGCACCGAGAGTGCCGCTCACACAAGGGCTACTACAGCACCGCTGCGCCGAGTTCAGGATCACCATCCAGACGGCGCCGTTCATACGCCCACGCCGCTTTCCCCGCCGCCCGGCTTTCGCCGGGATGGCCGGCGCATTAAAATGCTCTACTGTCATCAAATCGTCATCGATCCCTCATGGACCTCGCCGAGGCCATCAAGCAGCTCATCCCGCTCCAGCTCCGCATCCCGAACCCGAAGAAGCCCCTGGAATTGGACACCCGCTACGCGGCCGAGGTATTCGTGGTGGAGACCGTACAGGGCGCCGGGGTGGTCTGGGTGGAGCCGTTCTGGTGCGACAAGCCGGACGGGCACGTCGCGCACATCGCCTACGCGGAGCCCATCTGGCACGGGGCAGCCGACCGCTGGGTGGACAACGACCCGCGCTTCGGCCCGCGCTGCATCCCCTACCAGAAGCCCTTCGTCATGGAGCGGCTCGGACGCGATTCCCCCGCGTGGCGGGACCACAAGGCCTGGCAGACCTGGCGGGCCATGAAAGGGAAGGAGTGCGGCCGACGCGCCGCCTGGCAGCGGGTCGAGCGCGAGCTCGCGGGCATCGTCGAACGCCGGCTCGCTTAAGCCACATACGCACGCTCAGCGGATCTGATGCGCCTTCTGGGCGCCACCCTTGAGCAGTTTGGAAAAGCACTTCAGCATCTTCGGGCGTGACAACACCATCCGCAGGCTGTGCTTGCGCAGTCCTTTGACGACGCTGGACGGGTCGAAGTACGCCTTCGCGTTTTCTACGCTGAGGACAAAGGGCGGCTTGCCCTGGCGGGCCAGCATCCAGCTCATGATCAGCGCACCGGTGCGGTGATTGCCCTCGAGGAAGAGCTGCGGCTCGCTCAGCACGTGGATGTAGGCCGCCGCCGCCCGGCGCCAGACCGACTCGCCGTTCATCAGCGCCAGCCATTCCACCAGCGACTCGAAGCCACCGTCGCCCTTGGCGTAGAAGCGCTCCTCGGTGGCCGCCAGCGCCGCCGCGCACTCCTCCCGCAACCGGCTGTCCTCCCCGCAGATGACCAGGAAGTTGAGCTCCAGAACGGCGCGAGAGTTGCCGAGCGCGAAGGGATTGGTGCGCTCGGCCAGCAGCGCATCCACCTGCCGGTAGCCCACCATCATGTGCGCGAGCACCTGATCGGACAGTGGGTCCCGGGGTGTCGTCAACTGCCGGTTGATCGCCTTGAAGTTCCGCTGCACTTCGCGTAGCGATTGTTCGATAGCGACAAGGTCCAGGCGCCGCGGCTCGACCCTGTCTTCCTTTGCAGTGGCGCGCAATGGAGCTATCCGAGGAAGGTAAGACGCGTTTGATGGGCGCGCCGCGGGCCGGCGGGCCCCGAGGCGCAGCAGGGTCTCACATCAGGCTCAGTCGATGGCATCGACCTTGGCGCGAGCGAGCCGAACCATCTCCGTCGGCAGCGGAATATAGCCCATCTCCTCGGCGACGGGCTGCCCCTCATTCAGGCCCCAGAGCACGGCACCCTTGAGCGCGTCGCGCTTGGCCGTGTCCGGATAGTGCTGGTACAGCAACAGCCAGGTGTAGCCGGCGATGGGATAGGCACCGGCGCCCGGTGGGTCCGGCACGAACACCCGCAGGTCGTCCGGGATCGACGGCGCCGAGGCGAGCGCCGCGCTGCCGGCGACGGGCGTGGGCTTCACGTACTCGCCGGCCTTGTTCTGCAGCGTGGCGATGGGCAGCCCGAGGCGCTCGGCGAATTCGTATTCCATATAGCCGATGGCGCCCTCGCTGACCTTCACCCGCTGCGCGACGCCGCTGTTGTAGTTCACTTGCATGGTGCTGCCGGGCCAGTCGATCTGCTTGCCGACGCCGGGGCCGTTGCGCCATGCCGGCGAGACGGCGGCGAGGTGACTGGTCATGATGAAGGTGGTGCCGCTGCTGTCACGGCGCACCACCGGCGTGATGCTGCGGTTCGGCAGATCGAGGTCCGGGTTGCTGGCGGCGATGAGCGGGTCGTTCCAGTTCTGGATCTCACCGTTGAAGATGCCTTGGACGGCCTCACGCGAGAGCTTCAGTTCCTCTACGCCCGGTAGGTTGTAGGCCAGCACCACCATGCCGCCGGTCATGGGCACCATCACTGCGCCGCGCTCGCCGACCTTGGCCAGGTCCGCGTCGGACATAGCCGCATCGCTGGCGCCGAAGTCGATCTCGGCGCCGTCGAACACCGTGCCGTCCGGGTCCTTGCCGGCCAGGAACATCTGAATACCCTTGCCGCTGCCGACACCGGCGTATTCAAAGCTGACGTCCGGCGTCTGCTTGCCGTAGATAGAGATCCACTTCTCATACAGAGGCTTGGGGAACGTGGCACCCGCGCCCCGCACCACCAGCCCGGTGGACGACGCGTCGGGACCATCGGTGCCCTGCGCTTGGTTACCCTCTTGCTGGGAACACGAGGCGAGCGCAACAACCGCAACTGCGGCCAACACCGTGCGCGCAACCGCCCGGCGCGTAACCATTGGGCGCGCAACCGACTCAACGCTTTGCATGACCTTTCCTCCGTTGGTGAACGGGAGAACCGCAAACGGACTTCTGGAGACGCCAAACATGCCGGCGCTGCTTCGGGCGCGCGCTTAGCTGAATTCGCCGCGCACGTATTCCTTGGTCAGTTGCTGCTGCGGGTCCTCGAACACCGCTTTGGTCGGCCCCATCTCCACCAGGTAGCCGGTGCGCCCCCCCTTGGAGATGTCCACCGAGAAGAATGCCGTGGTGTCGCCGACACGGGTGGCCTGCTGCATGTTGTGGGTCACCAGACCGACGGTGAAGCGCTCGCGCAGCTCCAGCATCAGTTCCTCCACCTGGCGCGTGGCGATGGGGTCGAGCGCCGAGCAGGGCTCGTCCATCAGCAGCACGTCCGGCTCGGTGGCGATGGCGCGCGCGATGCACAGGCGCTGCTGCTGGCCACCCGAAAGGCTCAGGCCGCTGTTCTTGAGC
>NZ_JAJDNQ010000171.1 GCF_022340605.1 Thiohalocapsa sp. | reverse complement strand
ACGCCGTGCGCCCGGCATCGAGCCGAGCGCACGGCGGGCCGGCGGGACGCCGGCGCTCCCAGTCGCGGGAGACTGTAAAAGTATTCGATGTAGGTCGGGTCAGCGCAGCGTAACCCGACGATGGGCGACGGTGCGCCCTTGATTGTCGGGTTACGCTATCGCTAACCCGACCTACGCTCACCTCGATTTCGGAGTCGGGAGCAATGCATTCACGGTCTCGCGGGCGTCGCCGCTCGATGGCCGCCACGCGGCTCGCGGCGGCCTGCGCGCGAGGCGCCTTGGCGCGGCTTTGCGTCGCGTGCGGAGACGACAGGACAGCGCGTCTGCGATGCGGCAGATCCGCTGCACTCATCTACCCAAGTGCAGCGTTTCTCCAAATCTTGCTTTCGCTGTCGTCGTTGTCGTTGTCGTTGTCGTTGTCGTTGTCGAGCATCCGACCAAGAACACGAACACGACCACGAACACAGACTTCCACCTGAGTCCTCGGCTCCGGCGCCACCGGGGTTGGCGCCCTGCAAAATTGCCTGACCAGGGGTGGTTTGCGGTTGCTTCTTCTTTCGCGGCTTCGCGTGAGCCGACCCCGCCGGACTCGCAACGCCAAACCCGCCAGCGTCGCGAGACGGACAAGACGCTCGGATCGCAGGGATTTTTCCGCAATGCGCAACGCCGATCCGGCACTTCGAACGGCAGGGAAGGCCGTAGCCCGCGTCTGTGCCGGGTCTACAGCCATTCCCGGCTAATCCATAGAGAAAAAATAATCTATAACGTCGAAAACTTAGATATTGTCTAAGTGACAAATGCAGATATGGTCCACCCCGTGCCCCGCCGACGAGGGCTTCACGAGGAGGAGACCATGTCCGCGACCGTCCTGACCGCAACCACCGCCGCCGCGCTGGCGGCACCCCTGATCCTGTGGCTCGCAGGCAGCCTGCCGCGCGCGACCGCCGATCGCAACGGCGCGGCGGTGGCGAAGCTCGCCACCTTCGTCGCCTGGAGCGCCTTCGCGCTGTCGCTGCTGGCCTTCGCCGGCTACGCGATGGGGCCTGGCTTCGGCAGCGCCGAGACGCTTAGGCTTATTGCCGTGCCCCTGCCCTTTGGCATCGGCGACTTCGCGATCGGCGTGTTCGTCAACGCCGTGACGGTGATCATGCTGACGCTGGTGTCGCTGGTGGGTGCGGTGGTGACCACCTATGCCCGCACCTACATGGCCGGCGACCCGGGCGAGGGCCACTTCCACAAGTGGCTGCTGCTGACCCTGGCGGCGATCCTGACGCTCATCGTCTCCAGCAACCTGCTCATGTTCGCGCTGGCCTGGATGGCTACCAGCCTGAACCTGCACCGGCTGCTGCTGTTCTACTCGGATCGCCCGGCGGCACAACTCGCGGCGCACAAGAAGTTCGTGTTCAGCCGCATCGGCGATGCGAGCCTGTTCCTCGCCGTGCTGCTGATCGGCGCCTCCGGGCACACGCTGGACTTCGCGACGCTCTCGACTGCCATGGCGGACATCCAGGGCCCGCTGCCGCCGGCGCTCCAGACCGCCGCCTGGCTCATCGCGCTGGCCGCCATGCTCAAGTGCGCCCAGTTCCCGTTCCACGGCTGGCTGCTCCAGGTGATGGAGGCGCCGACGCCGGTCTCCGCGCTGCTGCACGCGGGCATTGTCAACGCGGGTGCCTTCCTGGTGATCCGCATGAGCCCGGTGATGTCGGTGTCTGGCCCGGCGCTGGACGCGCTGGCGGTAGTGGGGCTGGTGACGTTGGCGGTGGCATCGCTGGTGATGCTGACCCAGACCAGCATCAAGGTGTCGTTGGCCTGGTCCACGTCGGCGCAGATGGGCTTCATGCTGCTTGAGGCGGGCCTCGGGCTGTACAGCCTGGCGCTGCTGCATCTGGTGGCGCACTCGCTGTACAAGGCGCATGCCTTCCTGGCCTCCGGCAGCAGCGTGGACGCCTTCCGCGCGCCGGTGCTGAAGTTCAAGGGCGGCGCACCGGAGCCCTGGCACTGGCTGGTGGCCTTCCAGGGGGCAATCCTGCTGGCGCTGGTGGCCGGCTTCGCCTTCGGCGTGAATCCGGCCGAGCAGCCGGCGCTCATCGTCACCGGCGCCATCGTCGCCATCGCCACGGCGCAGTTGCTGCTCCAGGCACTGGTGCTGGAGGACAACGCCAAGCTCCTGCTGCGCGCGACGGCCATCGGCGCCTTCGTCTGCTTCGGGTACTTCGGGCTGCACGCGGCCTTCGAGCACGCGCTCATCGGCAGCGTGCGGCCGGTGGCGGCGGGCGGTGCGCTCGACCTCGGGCTCAGCATCGCCATCGTCGCGGTGTTCCTCGGCCTCATCACGCTTCAGCACCTGTTCACCCGCATCCATGGCCCGCTGCGCCAGGCGCTGCAGGTGCACCTGTACAACGGGCTCTACGTGGACGTGCTGGTGACTCGGCTGATGGTGCGCATTTGGCCCGTGCGCCGGCCCGCCGCACCAGCGCGAGCGCCCGCCATGCCGGCGTCCGCGACCGCAACAGCCGAGGCCTGACCGACCGCCGCAACACGCTCCGACTGAATGAGGATTGCAACCATGCACCCGAGAGACCTGCGCTTCGAGGATCAGGGCCTGGACTACCGCCCGCGGGACGCGGCCACCGAGGGCTGCGCGCCGCTGGTGCCGACGGATGCCGAGCCGGTGACGCCCGAGCTGGCGCAACGCATCGACGCCGCCTGCAACCGCATCGCCCCGGTGTGGCCGCTGGACCGCTTCGTCGCCGTGAACCCCTTCCACGGCCTGGTGAGCCAGCGCTTCGAGCAGGCCGCGGCGACGCTGCGGCGCATCGCCGACGCGCGCATGTACATGCCGCGCGGCTGGTACCACGAGCAGCTCGAGGCCGGGCGTATCACCGACGCGGACCTCGCCGAGGCAGCCGCGCTCTGCGGCAGCGAGCTGACGCCGCGGGCGCTGCGCGGGGCCGCCGCGGCCGAACACGAGGCCCCCGCTGGGGGGGTGCCGCTGCTGACCGCGCTGGTGGACGAGCTGGACGCGGACGAGTGGTCGAGCTTCGTGGTGGAGCGCATCAGCCATCACTGCGCCGCCTATTTCGACATGGGCCAGGCCACCTGGAAGCGGCCGTGGGAAGGCATGTCGCTGTATGCCTCCTGGCGGCGCTTCGCGGCGCTGGACTACAGCCTCACCATGATGGGGCAGGACGCCATGCGCGCCCGGGTCAAGGCGCTGCCCGAGTCGCCGCGCGCCTGCATCGCCTCGGCGCTGGGCCGGCTCGGCATCCCGGCGGCCGCGGCGTTGGACTACATGCACGCGGCGCTGATGGACATCGGCGGCTGGGCGGCCTGGACGCGGCTCCTGCGCTGGGAGCGGGAGCTGGCCGGCGGCAGCGACGACAGCATCATCGAGCTGCTGGCCATCCGCCTCGCCTGGGACGTGCTGCTCTACGAGCACAAGGCGACGCCCGCGCTCAGCGCCCGCTGGCGCGAGATCTGCCGGCGACTCGGCCGCGGCGAGGACGATGCCGGCGTCGGTGGCAACGGCAATGGCAACACCGACGCGGAGGTGGAGCACGTGCTGCTGACGGCGCTGGAGCAGGGCTATCAGCGCCGGCTGATCGCAGACCTGGGCAAGCAGCAGGGCACCCGGCCGCCGGAGACCCGCCCGGCGGTGCAGGCGGCCTTCTGCATCGACGTGCGCTCGGAGATCATCCGCCGCGCCTTCGAGACCGTCTGCCCACGCGGCCGGACCATCGGCTTCGCCGGCTTCTTCGGCGTGCCCATGGAGCACGTGCCGCTCGGTGCCGTCGAGCCGCGAGCCCACCTGCCGGTGCTGCTTAGCCCCAAGTATCAAGTCTGCTCCGAGATCCACGGCGCGGATGAGCACGCGGCGGAAGAGGCACTGGCCACCCAGCGCCGGCGCACCGGACTCGCCAAGTCCTGGAAGGCGTTCAAGATGGGGGCGTCGAGCTGCTTCAGCTTCGTGGAGGCGGCGGGCATCCTGCTCTATGCGCCGAAGATCCTCGCCGACAGCTTCGGCTGGAGCCGGCCGGTGGCGGCACCGGACGACCTGCGGCTGGACGCGGCCACCGAGCGCCGGGTCGGCCCGAGCCTGGATGCGCCGCATCACGGTAGCTGCGCGCACCAGCATGCTCACGCCGGGCACGCTGCCGGCATCCCGCAAGCAGACCGCGTGCCGCTGGCCGAGGGCATCCTCCGCGCCATGTCCATGACGGACAACTTCGCGCGGCTGGTGCTGCTGGTGGGCCACGGCAGCACCGTGGTCAACAACCCGCACGCGGCGGGCCTCGACTGCGGCGCCTGCGGCGGCATGACGGGCGAGGCCAGCGCCCGCATCGGCGCCGCGCTGCTGAACGACCCGGCCGTGCGCCGCGGGCTCGTCGAGCGCGGCATCGAGATCCCGGCGGACACCTGGTTCATCGGCGCCCTGCACGACACCTGCGTGGACGAGGTGCGGCTGTTCGACAGTGACCGGCTGCCGGCAGACTACGCCGAGGAGCTGGCGGAGCTGAAAAGCTGGCTCAAGCAGGCGGGCGAGCTGACCCGGTTGCAGCGGGCGGCGCGGCTCGGGCTGGAGAACCGCTCCCTGCAGGCGGTCACGGCCAATCTGCGCCACCGCAGCCGCGACTGGGCACAGGTGCGGCCCGAGTGGGCGCTGGCCGGCTGCGCCGCCTTCATCGCCGCACCGCGCGAGCGCACCCGTGGCCTCGACCTGGGCGGGCGCACCTTCCTGCACGACTACGACTGGCAGCAGGACGCGGGCTCAAGCGTGCTGGAGCTGATCATGACCGCGCCCTTGGTGGTGGCGAGCTGGATCAACCTCCAGTACTACGGCTCCACCACCGACAACCGCCGCTTCGGCAGCGGCAACAAGGTGCTGCACAACGTCGTCGGCGGCGCCATCGGCGTGCTGGAGGGCAATGCTGGGGACCTGCGCGTGGGCTTGGCCCTACAATCGCTGCACGACGGCAAGCGCTGGATGCACGAACCCATGCGCCTGTCGGCCTTCCTGGCGGCGCCGCAGGCGGCCATTGACGACATCATCGCCCGCCACGACCTGGTGCGGCAGATGCTGGACAATGGCTGGCTACACCTGTTCCGCCTGGATGATACGGGGGACGACGACGGCGGCATCCACCGACGCGTGCCAGGCGCGGGCTGGCAGCCGGTGCGTCAGGAGACCCTCGCTGCGGCCGCCTGAGCCTCGCCCGGCCCGGGGCGCCGAGCAGCCTGGGGCCGCCGAGTTGCCCGGGGGCGCCGAGTTGCACTCGGCTGTTTTGGGCCGCCGAGTTGCACTCGGCAGCAGCCGTCGCGGGCTCGATGGCCGCGACGGCTGCTCTGTGGGGGCGTCGTGGCGCGAGCTTCATGACGTTTGTCGGACGCCGTGACGCCGCCGGCGCGGCATCGAGCCGCGCCGGCGGCGAGCCGAGTACAACTCGGCGCTCCAGCCGAGTGCAACTCGGCGGCCCAGCCGACGCCGCTACGCGATCACGAGAGGATCACCATGAGCGAAGCACTCCAAGCCGCCATCGCCCGCCAGCGCATGCTGCTGCACGACCGCCTGGCGGGCCAGCTGGGCCGGCTGGTGACGCCCTGCCGGGAGGCCTGGGGCGACCGGGCGGCGCTGGAGGACCTGCTGGATACCGCGCTGAGGGAGCTCCCGGCCTGCAAGTACCTCTACGTGCTCGACCAGGACGCCCGGCAAGTGACGGCCAACCTGTCCCGTGAGGGCCGCATGCCGGAGCAGTACGGCCGCGACCGCGGCCAGCGGCCGTACATGGCCGACGCGCTGGCGGGGGCGGAGTTCTCGCTGTCGGCGGCCTATCTGAGCCGCAACCAGCGCCGCCCGTCGCTCACCGCCATCCAGCGCGTCACCGCCGCCGACGGGGCGCTGCTGGGCTTTTTGGGCGCGGACTTCGACCTGCGCGAGCTGCCGCTGACCCGCGAGCTCTACCGCCAGCCGGATCAGTGGGTACAGCACAAGGGCGACCCGGCCATCCGCGGCGCGCTCTTCTATCAGCAGCGCGTCGAGAGCCTAATGGACGCCCGCATGGACCCCGTGCTGGAGCTGGTGACGGAACTGCTCACCGCCCACGGCGTCTTCCACAGCAAACTGCACTTCTCCAGCTCCCGCGCCACCATTTGGTCGCTGGACGATCCCCACCGCTACCGGGTGCTGGACTTCGAGGACCTGAACAACCCCAACACCCTCCTCGCCTACCCACGGCGCGACTACCCAAGGGACGCCGCGATCCCGTCCGGGCGCATCGCCGATGTCTTCCGCGCCTTCAAGGGCCTCAGGCTCATGGACGAGAACATCTACTTGCGCTCCGGCTCGCTCAACATCTTCAACGGCATGGTGGCGCTCAACTTCAGCTGCGACGGCTCGCACTACATGCGCTGGGACGAACTGCTGGACAAGGACATGGACTTCTGGATCGGCAACGGCATCTCCGAGACCACGGCGCGGCTGGACTAGTACAGCGTTTCACCTAACTTTGCCTTGGTTGTCGTTGTCGTTGTCGAGTATCCGATTACGACCACGACCACGACCACGAGGGAGCCCGGTCTCGGAATTTCCGCAGCGAAGCACTAGGGCAGCCGCACAGGTCGGGCCGACGCCAGGAGGCCCGACGGTTCCGTGTGGGTGTGCAGCTCCGCGGCGGCCCACTCCATGCCCGATCAGCGCGCGCCAGGGCATGGCCACGTCGGTCAGCGCTGCCGCCGGCAGGCTCGACACCCGTGCTCTGACAAGCGTTCCTGATCCATGAGCATCGAATTGGGGATAACCGGCAGCGGTGCAGACGCCACTGAGGCCGGGTACGGTTCGGCCGACGGGGGCGGCGCCCGGCTGCCGGGCGCCAGCGCCGGCCCCGCCCATGCGACGCTGCGCTGCTATGCGGAGCTGAATGCGCACCTGCCTGAGCGCTGGCGGCACCGCGACGTGCCGCTGGGCTTCACACCACCGGTGACAGTGGCGCAACTGCTGGCGGCGCTCGGCATCCCGCCCGCCGACGTCGAGCTGATCCTGGTGGACGGCGCCTCTGCCGGCCTCGACGCCCCGGTAGCGGACGGCGCCAGGCTCAGCCTCTACCCGGTGTTCGAGCGCTTCGACGTCGCCCCGCTGCTCCGGCTGCGCGATACGCCGCTGCGCACGCCACGCTTCCTGTGCGACACCCACCTCGGCAAGCTCGGCCGGCGCCTGCGGCTGCTCGGCTTCGATACCCTGCTCGCCCAGGACGCCAGCGGCGAGGACCCCGGCGACGACGCGCTGGTACGCCTGGCCAGCGAGCAGCACCGCATCCTGCTGACCCGCGACCGCGCCCTGCTCGCCCGCCCGAGCCTGACCCACGCCCTGGCGGTGCCCCAGGCGCCGGTGGACGCGCAGCTGCGGGACCTGATCGAGCGGCTGCACCTGCAACGGGCCGCCGAGCCCTTCACCCGCTGCACCTGCTGCAACACCCTGGTGGAGCCCGCCGACCCCGCCGAGCTGCCCGCCCTGCCACCCGGCGTGCTGGCCCGCCAGGACCGCTTCTGGCGCTGCCCCGGCTGCGGACGGGTCTATTGGGAGGGGAGCCATCACCGGCGGCTGCGGGGATTGGTTGATGACCTGCTGCAATAGTGGCCGTGTCCGGTCCCAGGGTTGAGGAAAACGGCCTTAATCACACCTCCATCCAGTGCCGTGGCCCGGTGGGAGCGGCGTCCTCGCGGCGATTGGGCACCCGTCGCGCCGAGGACGGCGCTCCCACGGCGGCGGGCCAACTTGTGATCGGCGCCAGGGAAACGCCGGCCACCCGCCGAGGGACCGGAGCCTGCCGGCATGACTGACGCTCACATCCCCGCGCTGCCCCGCTGAGCATTGGCTGAGCATTCGCTGACGGGGCCGTCCACGCTTTGGTCAGCCACCACCCCCTAGGATGCAACCATGCCGACCGCAAGGCGGCTGAGTGCACATCAAGACTGCGACAGGGGTAACCGCCAATGACTGCTCATGCGATTCTGGTCCGCCCTTTCTTCAGCCAACCCGCTCCCGCTGGCGCCACGACCAGCGTGCGCCCGCCGCGGCCGCGGCCGCGGCCTGCGAGACTCGTTGCCATCGCCGGCAGCGAGCAGGCTCAGGGTTCGAGCCGGCAAGACCGGGAGCACGCGCTCTCCATCGAAGAATCGATTCGTCGTTACGTGGAAAGCCAGCCACCGCAACTCTATCGCGGCGGGGCCTGACGGGTCCCGCGCCGGTGTCACGGCATGGCTGGCCATTGCCCTTGCCACCGCTGCCCGTTGCCGCTGCGCGAACCGCCGTGACGCCGCCGACGCGGCGTCGAGCCGAGTCGACGGCGGCCCGGGGCACCGAGTTGCATTCGGCGCACCGCCGGCGCGGCGCGGTGTCGCGCTGGTGGCGTCGGGGCACACGCCACTGCAATGCCCGACGCGGGGCAACGCCCTCATCCTTGGCAAAGCGTCCGCCGCGGGCATCAAGCCCGCGGCGGACGCGGCCGAGTGCAACTCGGCGGCCCCAGGTAGCCGACTGCAAGTCGGCGCCCCCAGGGATCGGCGCCCCCGGGAGTCGGCGCCCCATGCTGGCCGGGCTCGCTGCGCGCAGCGTTGCAAGTGGCGCGTCGAGCCTGCACCTTCCAGAGAACTTATGCCGGCGCGGCCCCCTATTGGCGGCATGCGTCAATGCCATCGCTATGGCGCCACGTGGCGGTATTCGCGGCAGATGACCTTATTGCAAAATCATTGCATGCCGATTGCGATATCAAGGTTTCTCCGATGTTCGGACCGAGAATGAGCAACTGATAGACTGGCAGCAGTCCTGGTACCGGCAGCCCTGGCCTACCACCCGCAAATTGTGCTGCCGATCATCTTCTATACTCTCGCCCAGCATCTGGCCGCCTCGATCAGCAATCGCCATTACCTCGTTCAGAAGACACTGAAAGGGCTGCTGCTGTGGTGAGCGCAAACAATTCCGCCCCGGCAATCCTGATCGAGCAGCTCGTGAAGCGCTACGTCGGCTCAAAGGTGCCGGCGGTCGATGGCATCGATCTCGAGGTGCATCGGGGCGAGATCTTCGGCCTGCTCGGCCCAAACGGGGCCGGCAAGACCACCAGCATTGGCGTCTGCACGACGCGCGTCAATGCCACCTCGGGCCGCGTCCGGGTGGTGGGGGTGGACGTCGCCGCGGCGCCGGCCTTGGTCAAGCGCTTCATCGGCGTCGTCACCCAATACAGCACCCTGGATCGGTCGCTGACCGCCTTCGAGAATCTGGTCTTCCACGCGCGCTACTTCGGCGCCGGCCGCCGCGAGGCGCGCCGCCGCGCCCAGTCGCTGCTGGAGCGCTTCCAGCTCGCGGACTCCGCGCGCCGCATGCCCGACCAGCTCTCGGGCGGCATGGCGCAGCGTCTGCAGATCGCGCGCGCCATCGGACACGGACCCCTGGTCTTGTTTCTGGACGAGCCCACCGCGGGCCTGGACCCGCAGAGCCGCCTGAGCCTCTGGGACCTGGTCCGGGAGCTGCGGGAGGAAGGCACGACCATCCTGCTCACCACGCACAACATGGCCGAGGCGGACGAGTTGTCCGATCGGGTCGCCATCATCGACCACGGCCGTATTCTCGTCTGCGATACGCCGGCGCAGCTCAAGCAATTGACACCAGCGGCGACGGAGATCCATCTCGTTGTGCGCCAGGTGCCGACACAACTGCTCGCGGCGCTGCGCGCACTGCCGGGGGTCGACTCGGCGGTGGCGGAGGGTGACGGCATCCGGATCTTGGCCGCCGACCGCGGCGGCCTGCTGCAAGAGGTGGTCGAGGCGGCGCATGGCCACGAGTTGCGCCATGTCTCCATCCAGCAGCCGACGCTGGAGACCGTCTTCATCAAGCTGACCGGGAGGGCGTTGCGTGACTGACACCGCGGACATCGCAACGGGCGGTCGCGTCGGCGTTTATAGCCGTGCATTCATCGGCCTTTTGGCTCGCGACACCCGCGTGCTGCGCCGGGACTTCATCGCGTTCCTGCTGCGCACCGTCATGAACCCGATCCTGTTCACCTTCGTCTTCG
Organism: Thiohalocapsa sp.; assembly: GCF_022340605.1. GTDB lineage: Bacteria > Pseudomonadota > Gammaproteobacteria > Chromatiales > Chromatiaceae > Thiohalocapsa. The sequence continues at coordinate 3,198 of NZ_JAJDNQ010000171.1, read as the reverse complement.
CCTTCGTCTTCCCGAAGATCGGCGAGCAGTTTCACCCCGTTGGCCGCGCGGATTTTGCGACCATCCTGGTGCCGGGGCTGATCGCGGTGGCCATGATCTTTCAGGGCATCGCCGCGGTGGCCCTGCCGCTGGTCAATGAATTCGGACGCACCCGGGAGATCGAGGACCGCGTGATGGCGCCATTGCCGGTCGCCGGCGTGGCCCTGGAGAAGATCGTATTCGGTGCGATGCAGAGCATCGTCGCCGCGCTGGTCGTCTTTCCGGTCGTCGCCGTCATTCCGGCAACGCCCGTCACGATACAGGTCGCGAGTTGGCCCCTGCTGGTCGGCGTACTGCTGCTGGCCGCGCTGATCTCCGGGGCCTTCGGGCTCGCCATCGGCACCCTCTTCCGCCCGCAGCAGGTGCCGCTGATCTTCTCGATCATCGTCATCCCGATCACCTTCCTCGGCTGCGTCTACTACCCTTGGGAGCTTCTCTCGCCCCTGCCGGTCTTGCGCTACGCCGTCCTCGTCAACCCGGTCGTCTACATCAGCGAGGGCCTGCGCGCCGCGCTCACGCCCGAGGTGCCCCACATGCCGCCGGTGGTCTTTCTCGGTGCCATGGCGGGGATGCTGATCCTCCTGATCGCCATCGCGATCCCGCTGTTCGTGCGTCGGGTGAAGAGCTGACTACTGCAAGACTGCGCAAGTCCCGACACCGTCTCAGATCCTTGTCGTTGTCGTAAGACACCCATCGGCGCCGCGGCGGTGCGGCGCATCAAGCGCAAAGCCGACTGCCCCGTCTCTGGTTCCTAAGCGCCGCGTGGGAACCCCGCCCAGGCCCGCTGCGCGCCAGCCGGGCGGCTGGTGGATCATTGACAGCCCCGAGTTGCACTTCCTGGTGGATGTCGAAGTCGATGCGCCAGACATCGCCGGCCGGCGGCGCGAGCGCATGTCCCACCTCCCCGACGGACACCGCTTCACGGTGGCGCCGGACTGGATCTGCGAGGTCCTGTCGCCATCCACCGAGAGCAAGGACCGCGAGATCAAGATGCCCATCTAGCAGCGACTCCAAGTGCGCCGGCAACGTGGGAGCGCCACTGCCTTTTGTGGCGCGACGTGTTTAGCACGCGGCGCAGGAATGAGACGACTCGCATCCTTCATGCGCTCGCTCGGACGGCGTTGCGTCCGGCCGACTTGGCGTTATAGAGCGCGGCGTCGACACGCTTAAACCATTCCTCTCTCGTCTCGGCGGGTCTAAGCTGTGCCACACCGCAGCTGATCGTTACTGTGTCGACTTCCGGGAAGGGCTGTCCCGACACGAGCTCGCGTAGCTCTTCCGCCATACTAGCGGCGGTGCTGACGTCGCACTGCGGTAGCAGCACCGAGAATTCCTCGCCTCCCCAGCGCGCCAGCGGATTCGCCAACCCGAGTTTGTTCCGTAGCCGCCGACACAGCTCGACCAGCACCTGGTCTCCCCGCGAGTGCCCATAACGGTCGTTGATCGACTTGAAGTGGTCGACATCGAGCAGAAGTAACGACACCGGCTCGCCGCAGGTTTGTGCATGCAGCATCTCTAACGCCGCGGTCGCCTCGAAGTGGCGTCGGTTCCCGGTGTCAGTGAGCAGGTCAGTGGTGGCGAGGCGCTTGAGCTCCGCGTTGGCCGCCGCGATCTCGTCGTGGGCCTGCAAGAGCTCCCGCTCGTAGCGCTTGCGATCGGTGATATCAGCGAATGAGACCAGCACTAGGTCTTCAATCATCACTATGGCGCAGAGCACGTCGACAATGCGACCGTCCTTACATGTCAATCGAAATTCCTTCCGCTCAGGCGTGGCCGGCTGTCGGCGCATATTTTCCAGCGAATCCGCCCATGATCGAAGCCTGACGGCGCGGTATTCTTCATCAGGATAAAACAGCTTGAACCACTGGTCCATGGTCGAAATTTCGCTTTGCGCGTAGCCGAAGCTGTGCACGAACTCTTCGTTGATATAGAGCACCCGCGGCTCGTGACGCCCAACGCCGCAGACGATGGCCATAGGAAGATTGTCGAGCACGCTGCGCAGAAACGACTTGCTGGCGAAGAGCCGTTGCAGTCGGTATTCTTCCGTGAGCTGCAACTGCCCTTCGATCAGATCGCGCATTTTGGACATGAGCGACTCGATCTCGGGAGACCAGGCATTCTCCTTGTCGTCGAGCAGGCAGATGGTTCCCATGAGATTTCCGTCGGGGAATCTGATGGGGAAGCCCAGGTAGTAGGACAATCCGTATTTGAGATCCGGATTATTGTTCCAACGGTCCGAGTCCAAGGCGTTGACAACGAGAAGCCTGTCCTGGCTTTTGATTACTGTCTCGCAATACAGGCCTGAGTCGGCGAGGCGCTCCCTATCACCGACGCGATACGGGTTGTTCTCGGTATTGCTCGAAATCAGAACCGCAATATCCTCATCGACTATCCGCATGATCAAGCCGGCGCGCACCCCGGCCAGACGCACTACCAGATTGATGATATCTTGCCATTCCCGGAGGACGTCATCCGGAAAGTCGCGCTCTACCGCATTCATTACGCTTCGTTTCGGCGAGCTTCCAGAGCTCGTTTATGATCCCGGCAACGGGAAATGGGGCGCATCGGAGTTACCCCGCCGCCGGAATTTGGGGCGTGCACTCATTGAGTGTATGGACAGTCCAGTCAGTTGAGAGTCGGCCACGACTCACCCTCGCTTCGTCGCACGCGGCGACTCAAACAAGGCCATTGTCAGCCGTGTTCCTCCTATAGGCGTCTACGGCATCCGTGTCGTTGGGATGACCGGGGCTTTCGGGGTCGCCGACGCGGTCGGGCGCCGCGGGAATCAGCCTATTTCTGTCTTCAGTTGTGGTGGAAACCCCCATCAAGACAATACCTAGATGCCACGACGCGTCACCTTTGTCAAGCCGATGACATGCAGGTCATCGCCGCGTCCCGTATACGTTATGAAGACGAATTTCGCCACAGAGGAGCGAGCGTCCGGTCTCTCGTCGCACCTTGGGGTGCACCGGCTAGCGGTAGCGACAGGTCGTTGCTATTGCTCATGGTTCCAGCACTGGGCGGATGCAGCTGGCCAGAACGCTGACGGTCACGCGCCGCTGGAGCCGCGCAAGCGGTATCACGACACTGGAGCGCCGTAATTAGCAAAATTCCTGTGCCTTCAGGGTAGCGCGCTGTTGCAAGTGCTGAAGTTACTGG
>NZ_JAJDNQ010000150.1 GCF_022340605.1 Thiohalocapsa sp. | reverse complement strand
GGGATCTCGATCTCGCGCTCCATCGACATCTCCTGCTCGATGACGGCGCGGGGAAAGATCGGTGCCAGGTCGTCCGGCGTGATGGGCTGCTTGGTGCCAGGGTGCAGCACCGGCGCGAGTGGCTCCGGCAGGTCCGCGTTGATGTTGTACCAGTGGGTGGGCAGGTGCTCTTCGTCGAGCAGATACTTGACGCTGTCGCTCATTGTGTCTCGTGACCTCCAGGGGATGGCCGGCGTTGCGCGGCAAATCGCGGGCCGTGGAGACGGCGGGGCTCGGCCCGCGCAAACAGCTAGTGTGCCATGCCTGAACTCGGCTGGCACCGGCCCGGGATCAAGTCAAAGGCACCGTAGCGCCCGTGAGCATCCACAGGGTGACGAGGCGAATTCCTACAAGCCGGAGCGGTACCGACGCACAGAACTGCCGCACACACTCTGTAGAATGAAGCAAAAGGCTGAATCGGCTGTTTCGACGCTGGGCGAGGCGACCATGACGCAGCGACAGGTGGCGGCGATGTGCGACGGGCTGGAAGTGGGCTTTGATCTGGACATAGACGAGCTGCGGCAGTTGCCCGCGGAAGAGCTGGAGATGCTGCGCGACCTGCTCCCGGCGGGGCAATTGCCGCCGCCGCTGCTGGAGCTTCGCCGCCGGCTGGACCGCTGCGCCGACGCCGCCGGCACGCTGCGGCTCAAGCTCTGAGGCCACAACCTGCCGGGCACGCATGCCCGGACATCCGCGGCGAGCCCGCGGCCGGCGGCGTGTCGACGGAACGCGCAGCTGTGGACCTGCGCTGTCCGCTGTGCGACATTGATCGGCCATCCGTCCACCAGCCCACGGGCATCCGTTCTGAACCCGTCCCTGGCCCCATCGCCCGCCGTCGGCCCGTGGCGTCTGCTGCGGCCGCTGCTGTTCCGGCTCGATGCCGAGCGCGCCCATCAGCTTGCGGTGCTGTTGGGGAGCAGCGGCTTGGCCGTGTGGCTGGCGCGGTTCGCCCACGCCAGACCGGCCGCGGATGTTGCCCGCGCGCCGGAGTTGGCGACGCGCGTCATGGGGCTGAGCTTCCCCAATCCGCTCGGCATCGCGGCAGGTCTCGACAAGGACGCCCAGGCGGTCACGTTTTGGCAGGCGCTCGGCTTCGGCTTCGTCGAGGTGGGCACCGTCACGGCGCTGCGCCAGCCCGGCAACCCGCGCCCGCGGGTGTTCCGGCTGCCGCAGGATGGTGCGCTCATCAACAGCATGGGCTTCCCGAACGCCGGCGCGGACGTGGTGGCGACGCGCATCGAGCGCCTGCGCCAGCGCGATTTGCTCCAGGTGCCGCTCGGCATCAACATCGGCAAGTCCAAGGTGGTGCCGGCGACGGAGGCGGCGGCCGATTACCGCCGCAGCTTCGAGCGGCTAGGGGAGCTGGCGGACTTCGTCGTCGTCAATGTCTCCAGCCCGAATACGCCGGGACTCCGCGCTCTGCAGACCGCCGATCAGGTGCAGGCGATCGTCGGCGCCATCCAGGGGCCGAACCAGGCCCTGAGCGCGCCGCGGCCGCTGCTGTTGAAGCTGGCGCCGGACCTGGCCGACGCCGACGCGCTCGCCTGTGCGCGCGCCGCGATGGCGGCCGGTTGTGCCGGACTCGTGGTGAGCAACACCACCGTGGACTTCTCGGCCGCCAGTACCGACACGGCAGGTCTGGCCGGTGGTTTGTCCGGGCGGCCGCTGTTTGCGCGCAGCACGGCGCTGCTGCGGTTGCTGCGCGAGGCGCTGGGCCCCGGGGCGGTGCTGATTGGGGTCGGCGGCGTCATGGATGCCGCCAGTGCCGCCGCCAAGCTCACCGCCGGTGCCGATCTGATCCAGCTTTACACGGGGCTGGTCTACGGCGGTCCGGGCCTGCCACGGGCGCTGCTTGGCGGGCTGCGAGGAGGGCTGCTGGCGCCGCGCCAGGCCGATGGCGCTTGCCAAGCATCTCGTGAGTAGTGCCAGTACTGAACAACGCCACCGGTGCCCTTATCTTCTGTCCCGGTTCGGTGTGCGCGACCGCCGCGGCGGCAGCCGCGCGAGATGCGTCGACCGACGGTCAAGAAAGTGAGAGCGAACATGCAGACAGTAACCACCGAGTATGCCGCAGAACACCTGGACGAGCTGATCGAGCGCGTGGTGCAGGGGGAGTCCATCACTCTCAGCAGGGACGGGCGCCTGGTTGCCCGGCTGGTGCGCATCGACCATGACACCGACCAGGAGGTCCCCGCCGCCGAGGTCGAAGAGGCCTTCTACGGCGATTGAGCCGCCGGCACGCCGCCCCGAGAGCCTGACCGGCCCGGTCGCCGCCGGCTTGTCGGGGCGACAATGCGCAGCCGCCCGCCCGCGGGCGCTCATCGTCGTCACGGCCCTGCGGTCGTCATCTTTAGACGGTATAACGCGCGAATTCGCGCACGAGCCGCCGGACCGCCCGGCGCGAGGCACCAGTCGCCACCGATACCCGTCCGCCCCGGTCGCACCCGTGCGGCATCCATCACCCGGAGGATCTTGAGCCATGCCCGCCACCGCAAGCCCGATGCAGTACCTCGACAAGGCCATGAACACGCTGCACGACATGGGTCTTGCGCCCACGGAGCAGTCGAGCGCCGATGATCCGATGATCGCGCTGCTGGAGCGCATCTCCGGCTTCGACGAGACCCGGGTTACGGCCATTGCGCGCACCCTCTCGCAGTCTTCCACCTTCAACGAGGTGGTGCGCGAGCAGGTGCGGGCCATGGAGATCGGCAGCCGCTATGAGCAGATCACCGAGGCCTTCAACAGCATCCGCGATGATGCCAAGAAGATGGTCGACCAGCTCGACGACGGCAAGATCGACACCTTCGAGCGCATCTCCAACGTCTGGATGAAGGTCACCCGCGGCGACATCGCCGCCCGCTTCGACAAGATCAAGGAGACCTATCTCGACGTCACCGGCGCCACCAACGATCAGGTGCAGCGCGAGCAGCGCATCCTCGGTGCCTACCAGGATTTTCGCGGCGCCATGAAGCAGTCCGAGGTGCTGGCGCTGGAGGTGCTGAAGAAGGCCGAGGGCCAGCTCGAGGCGGCCAAGGCCGAGGTGGATAAGGCCATGCACGCGGTGGAGGCCTACAGTGGCGACGATGCCGCCGAGCGCGCCCGGCTGGAGATGGCCCGCGACGAGCGCGTGCGCGACCTGCAGGACGTCGAGAAGCGCTACCAGATCGCCAAGGACCTCTCGGACAACATCACCGTGTCCTACAACACCTCCGAGGTGGTCATGGCGCGCCTGCAGCAGACCACCAACGCTAAGGAGCGCCTTTACCAGCAGGCCGTGAGCTTCTTCACCACCAACGAGACGGTGCTGACGGCGCTGACGGCGTCCTTCACCGGCATGTTCGGCCTGGGCGAGACCACCGCCACCGTCAATGCCATGAAGGAGGGCGTCAGCCAGTCGCTGGAGGTGCTGGCCGACATCGGCGGCAAGGTTCAGGAGGCCGCCGTCAAGGCCGGCTATGGCCCCACCATCCGCGCCGATTCGGTGAAGAAGCTCGTGGAGTCCGTGGTCAACTATCAGACCAAGTCCCGCGAGATTATCGAGGAGATGCGCAAGGAATCCACCCGTAACGCCGAGGAGATCCGCGACGCGGTGGAGGACGGCAAGCGGCGCATGGCCAGGCTCGCCGAGCAGGGCAAGGGTTTGGCCGTCGGCCAATGAGCGCTGCCGTGTCCGATGCGGCCCCGGGCACCTCGCCCGGCGCCGCCAAGCCGCCACTGGACGATGTCATGCTCGCCATGGACGTCGTCGACACCCTGCGCCGCAAGGAGCGGCTGGTGCAGCACGAGCTAGACAGCGGCGAGCGCGAGCAGGCGCTGAAGGCGCGTCTGCGCAAAATCTACGCGGCCCAGGGCCTGGAGGTCAGCGACGCCATCCTGGACGAGGCGGTGCGGGCGCTGGAAGAGGACCGCTTCGTTTACAAGCCGCCCGAGCCAACCCTCGGCGTCGCGTTGGCGCGCATTTATGTCGCGCGCGGCGGCTGGGGCAAGTGGCTGCTCGGCGGCCTGGTGGCGCTGGTGCTGTTGGTGGTGGCCTGGCAGATGCTGGTGGTGGCCCCGCGCGCGGCGCTGCCGGAGCGGCTGCAGGCGATGCACTCGGAAGTCGAAGAGCTCGCGGTAGAGCCCAATGCCGTGACCCGGGCAGACCGCCTGTTCGCCGCCGGCGGGCGCGCGCTGCGCGACGGCGACACCGCCGCCGCCGAGCAGGCCCTGAAGTCTCTCGACACCCTGCGCGGCCAACTGGAGGCGGACTACGACATCCGCATCATCAATCGCCCGAGCGAGCGGAGCGGCGTCTGGCGCATTCCCCCCAACAACCCCGACGCGCGCAACTACTACCTCATCGTCGAGGCCGTCGGCCCGCGCGGCCATGTCCTGAAGGTGCCCATCACCAACGAGGAGACCGGCAAGACCGAGCGGGTGGACGCGTGGGGCCTGCGGGTGGACAAGGCGACGTTCGACGCCGTCGCCGCCGACAAGCGCGACGACGGCATCATCCAGGCGGACCTGGTGGGCCACAAGGCCGTCGGCCGGCTCATGCCTGACTATCGGCTGCGCACCACCGGTGCGGCCATCACCGACTGGTAAAGAGGCACCCGGCCATGATGAGTGGTATGCAGGCGATGGCGCAGGTGGCCGACCTCTCGCGCCGGCAGCAGGAGGCGCTGAACGCGCTCGATGGCCAGGCGGAGTCGCTGCAACAACAGATACGCGACCTCCTGCGCCGCCGGGGCGAGCAGCTCAAGGCCCTCGCGCGGGTGCACATCGATGTGTTGGAAGATACACAGTTCACCGGCCGTCTGGACCGGGCGGAGCGGCGCGTTGTGGATATTTTGCAACAGCGTGACGCCGCTGCAACGGACCTCGCGCGGCAGGTGGAGGCGTCCACGGCGGCCAAGGACGAACTGGAGCGTGAGCGCGAGCGGCTGCGCGCCGAGCTCGAGGCAGCCGCCGAGTTCCTCGACGACGCCGAGGCCGCGGCGCAGGCCAGGCTCGACGCGGACTCGGCGTATCGCACCCAGCGCGAGCGCACCGAGGAGGCCCAGCGCATTGCCCAGCATGCGGAGGCCAAGGCCGCGGACAGCGAGCAGGAGGAGCAATCCAAGGGCGCCGCCTACCGCGAGGATGCGCTGTTCATGTATTTGTGGCGGCGGCGCTTCGGCACCGCCGAGTACCAGGGCGTTGGCCTGTTCCGCTGGCTCGACGGCAAGGTGGCCCGGCTCATCGGTTACGACGATGCCAGACTCAACTACCGCCGACTCGCCGAGATTCCGCGCCGGCTGCGCGAGCACGCCGGTGCGCGCCGTGCCGAAGCCGACTCGCAATTCGCTCGGCTGCGAGCGCTCGACGAGGCAGCGCGCGAGGCCGACGGCATCCCGCGGCTGGAGGCAGAGCGCGACGCCGTGCAGGAGAAGCTGGACGATGTCGAGGCGCGCATCGAGGCCGCGGAGACAGAGCTTGCGGACCTGATGCAGCGGCGCGCCGCCATCGCCGCGGGTGACGACGAGCACACCCGGCGCGCGGTGGAGGAACTCGCCGCCGCGCTGGAGCAGGAAGACCTCGCCAGCCTGGAGCGGGATGCGCTGAAGACGCCTTTCCCCGACGACGACCGCATCGTCGCCGAGCTGAAGGAGCTGGAGCGCGAGCAGCGCAGGCTCGGCTTCATGCTGGACAACCTGAAGCAAACCCGGGCCAAGCAGCAAGAGAAGCTCGAGGACCTGGCAAGGCTGCGGCGCGACATCCAGCGCGAGCGCATGGATCGCCCCGGCGGCAGCTTCAGCGATGGCGCCCTGGTGGCGATGATGCTCGCCAACTTCGTGCAGGGCATGCTGGACCGACACGCGCTGATGCGCGTGCTGGAGGAGCAGTACCGGTATCGCCCGCCGCGCACCGACCCGACCTTCGGCTCCGGTGGGTTCGGCCGCGGCTCCCCCTGGGGTGGCGGTTGGGGCGGCGGCTCAGGTGGAGCCGGCGGTGGCTTCGGCGGCGGTGGTGGCGGCTTCCGCACCGGCGGCGGCTTCGGCGGCGGTGGTGGCGGCTTCCGCACCGGCGGCGGCTTCTGACCTCCCGCTCGCCGGCGATCCCTTCAGTCGTTCTCGCGGCACACCTCCACCAGCGGCGTGGTACCCGGTCCCGCCGGGAAGCGCACGCTCACTAGCATCGGTGCGCAGCAAACGGCGCAGTCCTCCACGTAGCGATGCTCACCGTAGCTGCAATCAACGGTCAGCTCGATGGCCTCGCCGCACCAGGGACAACACTGTTCGCTGATCTGAAGCAGCTCCAAGGCCGTCCCCTCAGATCGCCACGCGGTGGTCCCGGCGCAGGTAGACATCCGCCAGCATGTAGAGGATCAGAATGGTCGGCACCAGGGCCAACCAACCTTGCACCATGCGCGGATCGATGGACACGCGCAGCAACACCCCCATCACCACGTGCAGGCCGAGCAGACGCAGACCGAGGCGATCTGCGGCCGACTGCGGTATCAGCGCGGCCACCACGCCGTAGATGCCGTAGAGGGCGACACCGAGGGCGAAGGGCAGTGCCAGAAGGCGATGTGCGGTGTCGAAGTGTGGCACGACGGACGACCCGAACGAAAATGCGACGCCGAGCAGAACGACACCGCCAGGCACCACGCCCGGTTCAATGGTTGGAAGCTTCACTTTCTCCACTCTCTATACATCGATGGTGCGCGGAAGTTATTGGCCCCTGGCGCCGGATTCAACGCCCGGCGACGGGCGGGCGGTGCCCCCGCGTTGGGATCGGCGTGCCCGGTCAGCGGATGTTCGGGGTGGAACTCGCATTGGAACTCGCAGAAGGCATGGGTGTGCCGAGGGCGTCGCCGATACGAGACGTGGTATCTACCAATTGCTCCCGAACCAGGGTGGACTATGCTGAAAGCATGGCCGGCAAGCCACGGTGATCGCGGCGAGACAGTGTCACCAGGGGGGGCCGGGATCGAGCAGTATCGCTGAGATTGCCGACGGGTTTGCAACAACTGACAAAGGCGATCTCAGCACGCAGTATCGAGGGGGGGCAGTATCATGACGCAGTATCAAGACAAAGCCGTTTGGGAGCTCTGCCGTCAAGGCTTTCATGGGGTCGCAGCTGACGCCGAGGCCGCTTGGTCGAAGGGGGAGGATTTTCGGCTAGGGGAGCCGTTGCCGCTGGCGCGTGAGCTCTTGGAGCTGATCCGCATCGCCAACTGGGAGACTCAGCGCCAAGCCGCGTGACGCCACGCAGCGTGCGTGCCGGGGCTCGCGCGGACGCCGCCGCGCGCATGGCATCCGCCAAGCGTCCTGGATTGGCGGCGTGCGCTTGGTGCGGCGTTGCGCGGCAGCTCAGGCAGGCGATCCGATCGAGCCGCCGAGTGATGTCGCCCAGCGACTTCCCGCTCGGCTGGAACCAAGCTGCACTGGAACCAAGCCGCACTGGAACCAAGCCGCAATCGAACGCTGATCCGGTCCAAAGATCCGCTCCCGCATCCCCCTGCGCACCAACAGGCTCACCAACAGGCTCACCAACAGGCCCACCCAAACGCCTCCACGCGCTAGACTGCGGGCAGTGTCGTTGATGCGCGTCAAGCCCGAATGCGGGACGGCTATCTCTATATCACACCCTGCCGCGATCGCCCTGACGCCGTGTGTCTGTGCGAGGCGGCCGTCGCGCCTGGCCCGAGCGACCAGGCGGGTATCGTGGTGTACTTCCGGGATCTGGACGCGGCGGCGATGCACTTCCATGCGGACCTGCGCCGCAGGCTGCTGGACCTCGACCGCAAGGCCTATCGCGCCGACATGGTGCAGGCCGCGGCTGCGCTGGACGCCATCGACCTGAGCCACCGTTGCACCTACCTAGACCCCGCGCTGGCGGCAAATCCAATGCTCGCGGAGGCCACCGAGCGGCTGCGCCGCAAGCACCGGCGCTTAAGGCGCATCTTCGACTTGGTCGGCATCCTCGGGCTGCTGCTGCTCTTGTTCATGTCGTTGTTGCCGCGTTGATGGCGACGTCGAGGAGGTCGGCATCGCCGTGGCTGGCCGGACCGCCGCCGCGCGGGGCAACCGTTCTCAGTCGGGATGCGGCCGGCGGCCGTACAGCGCGCTCAGATCGGCCAGGCGCGCGGCGTCGGCGCCGTCGAGCTGCGCCTCGGTGCAGCGCCACTGCCAGTTGCCCCCGGCGCTGCCGGGGCGGTTCATGCGCGCCTCGGTGCCGAGCCCGAGCAGGTCCTGCAGCGGCAGCAGCGCCAAATCCGCCACTGACGCGAGCGCGGTGGCGATGAAATCCCAGTGGATCTCCCGGCCGTCGCTGCGCAGGTAGCGCAGCGCCGTGTCGCGCAACGGCGGGGCCAAGCCGGACCACCAGCCGAGCAGCGTGTCGTTGTCGTGGGTGCCGGTGTAGACCACCAGGCGCCGGTGATGGTTGTGCGGCAGGAAGGACACTTCGCCGAAGCCCGCGCTCGCGTCTTCGAACGCCATCTGCAGGATGGCCATGCCCGGCAGCTCCAGCGCGTCGCGCAGCGCGATGACATCCTCGGTGATGACGCCCAGGTCCTCGGCGATCAGCGGCAGGGTGTCGCCGAGGGCGTCACGCAGCGCGCGGAAGAGCGCCATGCCGGGTCCGGGAACCCAGCGGCCATTGATGGCGGTGGGCTCGTCGGCGGGCACCTCCCAGTAGCCCGCGAAGCCGCGGAAATGGTCGATGCGCACGCAGTCCAGCAATTCCAGCGCAAGCCGTAGCCGCCGTACCCAGAAGGCGTAACCGTCCGCGGCCAGCGCGTCCCAGCGGTAGAGCGGATTGCCCCAGCGCTGCCCGGTGGCGCTGAAGTAGTCCGGCGGCACGCCGGCGATGACGGTGGGACGCCCGCTCGCGTCGAGCCGGAACCAGTTGCGGTGGGTCCAGACCTCGGCCGAGTCGTGGGCGACAAAGATCGGGATGTCGCCGATCAGGCGGATGCCCCGCGCATGCGCCCGCGCCCGCAGCGCATGCCACTGCCGAAAGAACAGGAACTGGCAGAAGCGCTCGAATTCCACGGCGCGGTGATTGGCCGCGTGCCAGTCGGCCAGTGCGTCGGCGTCGCGCAGGGCCAGTGGTTGCGGCCAGTCGATCCAGGGGCGGTCGTGTTGCGCCAGCTTGATGGCCGCGTACAGCGCGTAGTCGTCGAGCCAGGCGGCGTGCTCGAGGCAGAACTGGTTGTACTCGTTGCGTGCGTCCGCGTCGGCATGGGTCTCGAAGCGCCTGAAGGCGCGCAGCAGCAGCCGGCGCTTGTGCGCATGCACGGCGGCGAAGTCCACGCGCTCGCGCGGGAATGTCGCGGATCGATCCGGCGCGGTGTCGGCGGCGTCCAGCCAGCCGTCCTCGCGCAGTAGGTCGAGGCTGACCAACAGCGGATTGCCGGCGAAGGCGGAGGTGCACTGGTATGGGCTGTCCTGATAGCCGGTGGGACCGAGCGGCAGCATTTGCCAGAGCCCCTGGCCGGCGGCGGCAAGGAAGTCAACGAAGCGGTAGGCCGCCGGGCCGAGATCGCCGGCGCCGTCCGGTGCCGGCAGCGAGGTGGGGTGCAGCAGGATGCCGCTGGTGCGATGCATGACGGGCTCCGGGCGCGGGAAGATGAGTGACCATGAAGTCTAATCCCGCTTGCCGTTGGCGCACCCCGCCAACGCCAATCCCTTACCGCGCGCCGAGCGCGGTAAATGCGGAGCGCGGCCCAGCGCGCCCGTGGTGGTCGCCCAGTTTGCCCAGGGGCCGGCCAGCCCCCTCGTCGGCTCGGCAATGGACTGCCAGCGCAGTAGTCGGACGGCGGGGTAGTCGCGCCGGCTGAGCAGCGGCATTACGCCGCGGGTGAGCATCGTCTGGGCGGCACCTTCGCCGAGCCAGGCACCGGCGCAGGGGTACATATGGCGCTCGCCGCCATCGTCGTAGATCCAGGCCGACAGCTCGGCGCGCGTCACGTCGAGCAGGTTGCGGCTCGATGCCTGCGTCTAGCTCCAGCCGGCACACCAGGAGCTGCACGGTTCGCCAGACGCCCTCCAGCGCCTGGAAGCTCGGGGCATGCAGCAGGCGCAGCGGCGCGCCGTCGTCGCGGCGGCGCTCCGGAGGGCGACGCGGGGCGGTGCTAAGCGCGAGCTCCAGGCGCGTTGGGATGTCTCTGTGACCTCTCGTTGGTCCGGGGCTGTCCCCCGTGTAACGGCGCGAAAGCGTGTGCGTATGATCTTACCCAGGAATCACGGCAAGGGTTCAGCGCGGGCGCTCGGCCTATGCGTCCGCCGGGGTGAGGCAATCGCAGGCGGCAACCGCTTTCGATCGGCGCGGACCGCGATGCTGGGGGCGGTCTCCGTTCGGGACGTCAAGCGGCTGCTGTTGCTCATCGACCGGTCGTGCACCATGATTCGCAGCATCACCGCGCCTCCCGACATCGATTTGCACGGGAGGCTGTGCGCCCGTCACGATGATGAGTTGCGACGCCTGTCCATGGCCAATCCGCTGACCCTGAAGATCGTCTCCCTGGGGCTGATCCTGACCTGCATCGTCGTGATCATTCTGTTTATCGTCTTCGTGCACACGATGCCCGGCAAGATCGCCCGCAAGCGCAACAATCCCCAGGCCGAGGCCATCGAGATCCTGTCGCTGCTGGGGCTGCTGATCTTCCCGCTGTGGATGGCGGCGCTGGTGTGGGCCTAAGTGCGACCCTTCAAGGTTCCGGTCATCATGGAGCCGGACTCGGACGGCGCCGCGGCTGCCCCGCCGAGCGAGACCGGGGCCGTGGCGAGCCCGGGGCTGGCGCCGCCGCCGGATCAGGCGGCGCGTTCGGAGCTCCGCGCACGATCCGCATCGACCGCAAGCGCGGCGTCGCAGCAGCCGGCCGCCACCGACCGCGCGCCGCGGCAAGATGCCTGACGGCAGGAGACGCAACCCATGGAGCTTCTCGTCACCATCGCCTATTTCTGCCTGGTCTGGCTGGTCTTTTTCCGCTTCAAGCTGCTGCGCTTCAACCTGTTCTGGAGCTTCATCGTATTCGGCCTGTATGCCGGTGCGGCGCTCACCGAGGTCATCCTGCTGGGCCAGACCACGCCCTACTCCAAGACCCTGATGGTGGAGCGCTATGTCGTGCCGCTGGCACCCGCGTTCGGCGGGCTGGTGGCTGACGTGTACGTCAAGCCGAATACGCCCATCAAGGCCGGCACGCCCATCTTCGCCATCGACACGACGCCGTGGCAGCACAAGCTGGAGAAGGCCGAGCAGCAGCTGGCACAGGCGCAAGCCGAGAAACAGTCCGTGCAGGCGCAATTGGCCGAGGCCGAGCGGCGGCTCGCCGACGCCGAGAAGCTGGTGCCCAAGCAATTGATGGCCGCCCAAGAGCTCGATATCCGCACCGACCGCGCCAAGGCCCTTACCGCGCAGGTTCAGGGCGTCGAGAAGAAGATCGGTGCACTTGCCGCCGAGCTGGCGGAGGCCCAATACAACCTCCAGCACGCCACCATCGTCGCGCCCTTCGACGGCTACGTGGTCAACCTGCAACTGCGCAAGGGCGGCTTCGTGCGCCTGAAGCAACCCGTGGTGACCTTCGTCAGCAGCGAGGAGCTGTACCTGCTGGCCAGCGTCGATCAACGCGCGGGGCAGTGGATCAGGTCCGGTGACGAGGCCGACTTCGCCCTCAGCATCTATCCGGGAGAGATCTTCCACGCCAAGGTCGAGGCCGTCATCTGGGCCACCGGCCGCGCCCAATTCCAGCCCAGCGGCGCGCTGCCGCGCGAAGAGACCATCACCCCCAGCAACGTCTTCCACGTGCGCCTGACGCCGGTCGGCGACTTCAGCGAGCACCCGCTGCACTTCGGCGCCCGCGGCATCACGGCCATCTTCACGAACAAGGCCATCGATTTGGTGAAGGTGCTGCGCCGGATCGAGCTGCAGTCCGAGAGCTTTCTGAACTACATCTATAACCCGTTCTGACCTACACCCGAAACGACAGCACCACCTCACACTGCTCGCCGCTGGAGCGGGTGTCGACGCGATCCGCGGCGACGCCCGACAGATAGCCGGAGAGGCCGTCGGCGAAGCCCTGCTCCTCCACCAGGTCTCCACAATTGCAGTGCTGGCTCGCGAGGCTCGGCAGCGCGCCCTGATAGCTGAGCTGGATGCGGACATCGAAGTCGTCGAAGCCAGCGCGCACCGCGATCTCGCTGCCGTCGCGGCGGTTCGGCTGGATCTGCGCCAGCAGGTCGCGCACGACACCGACGACGCGCTCGATCTCGAGCTTCGGCAGCTTCCAGCCGTCCGCCTGGCGCCGCAGGAAGGTATCGATGGTCTCCCCGGGCAGGCCGTCCTGGACCGCGATATCGCCATAGCGCCAGCGCCCCAGCATGAACACCAGATTCAGCAACGTGGCGCTGATGAGCGCCATCGCCATCGCCGTGCCGGTGAGCTGGCGGATCGCCGGGGGCAGAATGGTGAAGAAACTCGGAAACACCAAGACACCCACGGCCAGCATGGTCGAGAAGCCGATGATGATCATCGAGCGGAGCGTCATTGGTCGGCTGGAGGCGACCTGGATGCCGGCGACGAACATCATTGCGCCATTGAAGAACAGCACGGCGCCCATCACCGGCCGCGGCATGTGGGCGATGAACAGCGTTAGCATCGGCAGGCAGGCCAGCACCAACAGTAGGACCACCAGATACCAGGCGACGACCCGGCTGGTGACGCCGGTGGTCTTCTCTAGCCCGACCAGGCTCGGGCTCGCGGCGCTGGCCGGGCTGCCGAGCAGGCCGCAGACCATGCAGCCGAGACCATCGGCGCCCACCCCGGCGCGCAGCCGCGGCTGGCTCGGGTGGCGCCAGGCGGGGTCATTGAGCTGCTCCAGTGTCGTCAGCACGCCGACCGTGCGCAGTCCATTGGCCAAGGCCGCGACCAAGAAGGCCAGCAGCACATCGCTGGAGAACGCGAAGGAGAGCCCCCGGAAGGATGGCAGCGCGATCGGCGGGACTTTGGCGATGTCCGCCAGGTCGGCGGCTGTGAACACCCCGAGCAGCGCCGCCACCCCGTAGCCCATGGCGATGCCGATCAGCACGCAGAGCAGCTTGAACAGCCCCCGCCCCCAAACCGCCAGTGCGACGATGGGTCCGAGCGTCGCCAGCGCGGTGGCGGTCACGTTGCCGAAGCGATGCTCGGCGATCAGCGAGGAGTCGAACACGACCCCCATGCCGATGCGGCAAAGCTCCATGCCCACGGCCATGAGGATCACGCCCGAAACGACCGCCGGAAACACCTTGCGCAGCAGGCCGATGGCCTGCGCGAACAGCACCTGGAAGGCGCCGGCGACGATGGTCATCCCGGCCACCAGCGGCAATCCACCGATGGATGCCGCCGCCAGCCCGGCGGGGAGATAGGTCGCCGTGACTACCGGCGGCAGCAGGAACCCGGATCCGACACGAGGCAGGCGGATCGCCTGCAATGCCGTCATGATGGCGATGGCCACCAGGCCGAGAGCCATCGTCCGTTGCGCGTCGTGCGGGGAGCCGCCGGTGGCATGGACGACGATTGCGATCAGCACCAGGGTTGGGCAGATCAGCGCCGTATGCTGAATCGCCACCAGCAGGGCCTGGGTGAACGGCGGGCGTTCATCGAGACCGTAGGCCAACTCCGGCGGGCGCTCGGCCATCAGGCCCCCTGGTCGTGGGCGGCCGGGTCGATCGTCGGCCCCGGCTGCGCTCGCCCAAGGACGTGGTCGGCGTTGGACGAACGGGACATACAATCGCCTCCGCCGCCTTGCGGACGGCTCGCGGACGAGATGGAGCCGGTAGCTGTATCAGTGCCCTGGGCGCCGGTCAAGGCACGCGGGACGGGTACCGCGAACATTGCGACGGGGCGGCCTGGCTTGCGGATCGAGCGTAGTGACCTGTTTCTTGCCACGACGACCTGCCGTCGCGGCGCCGGGCTTTTCCGGAGATCCCGTCCATCGGCATCGAGACCGCCGGCCTCAGGCGCCGAGCCAGTGCGCCAGGCCGACGCCGATGAAGTTGGCGATGGCGTATCCGAAGGTGCCGCAGAGGATCAACGGTACCACGAGGTTGCCCCAGTCCTTGGCCAGCGCCATGGCGGCGGCCGTGGTGGGTCCGCCACAGTTGGCGTTGGAGGTACCGGCGATCTCGCGCAGGTCGAAACGCAGGAGCCAGCCCGCGCTGAGCAGGAACAGCAAGTGAATTGTGATGAGCACCGTAAGAAAGGCCACCACCACCGGGCCGATGCGTAGCACGGCCGGTACGCTGGCGGCGACCCCGATCACGACGAAAAAGAGCTGCATCAGGGCCAGGCCGATGGACTGTACGCCGCGCACGGCACGCAGCGGGCGGCTGGCGAGCGTGGCCGTCGCGACCGCCAGCGCGGTCGTCCAGAGGATCGCCGCCCCGGCAAAGGGGGTCAGCGCCGCGAGCCATTGGCCGATCAGGCAGATCAGCGCGCCGAGCCCCAGCACGCTTAGCATGTCCATGGGGCGCAGCGGCTCGTCGGGCTGCGGCGAGGGCGGCTCAACTGGGGGCGCGACCGGGGCCGGGCTGGGCGTGACCCCCGCCGAGCGCCGCTCGAAGCGCCGGCGCAGCGCCGGGATCTCGGGCAGCGAGAAGAGCAGCACGAAGTAGCCGGCCATGACCAGGTTGTCCGCCGCCATGGCGCCGGCCTGCAGGTCCGGGAAGGCGTCCATGCCCAGGGCGCGGGAGGTGGCCAGGAAGTTGATCGAGCCGCCGATATAGCTCGCGGCGAACATGCCGCTCAGCGCCGCGGCGTGGGGGAAGGATGCAAACAGCACATAAGCGGCCAGAGCGCCGAGCAAGGTACCGATGGCGCCGATGATAAAGGCGAGCAACAGCCGCCCGGTTTCGCGGAAGATACGGCGGAGATCCGCATGCAAGAGCAGCAGCACCAGACCGAACGGCAGGGCCTGACTCCAGATGAAGTCGTACACCGGCGAGGCGAATGGCAGCAGGCCCAGGTTGGAGCAGAGCATGCCCCCCAGGATGCCCAGGACCACCCCCGACACGCGCCGGCCGATGCCGCGGCCCTCCAGCCAAAGGGCCGTCGCGCCCACCAGGCCGAGCACGGCAATGATGCCGAAGACGGAATTGGCGGGGATCAGCGATGTGGGCATGCGGGGTCTCTCAAGCTGAAGCCGCGGGTTGCGGCGCGCCGGCTGATCGAGGTCGAAACGACATCACGCGTTGCCGGGGCCGGCCCATGTACGCGCGGCATGCGCGCCGCTCTTCCTCGCCGCAGTACAGCGGCCACTGACGCGCGAAGAACTGGCGTGCGAAGAGCGGCGTTTCGATGACCGTCACCAAGGGGCCAGGCACGCGAGCATACGTCTCGACATGGCCCGCGTCCACGCGGCTCGCCGAGACGCGGCGGGCTTCAGCTGGGCTCGTGGCAATATTCGGTCTCTGCTCAAGACCAGGCAGCCTGCCCGAGCCGCCCGGGCGGCGCTCTCCGGCGGGCTGCCGAAAACCGCCATATCGCTTCGGAGGGGTCCATGTCCGTCCTGATGGAATTCAGTATCTTCCCAACCGACCAGGGCGAGAGCGTCGGTGCGCAAGTCAGCGAGGTCATCCGCATGGTGCGGGAGTCGGGCTTGGACTACCGCCTCACGCCCATGGGCACCGTCGTCGAGACCGAGACCGTGGCGGAGGCCCTCGCCCTCGTGGAGCGGGCGGCGGCCGTGCTGGACGATTTGGGCTGTCGGCGCGCCTACTCCGCGATCAAGCTCGACATCAGACCACACCAGGGGCAGCGGATGGCGCGCAAGATCGAATCGGTCGAAGAGCGGATCGGGGAGGTGAAGCGCTGACGCCGGCTCCCTGTGCGATGGCGAGACTGCGCCCGGGTTGCTGCACCAAGCCACGCCCGCAGGACCGGCGTGAGCAGTCGCGCGAGGCGGATCTCGACCCAATCGAGCCGCGATGCCGGCGCCATGACGGGCGTCCAACCGCTCTTTCCAAGTTGAAAGGAGAGATTCCCCGGCCGCTCGCGCGCCGCTCGCGCGCCAAAGCTGGAGGGCGGGTCGCGTCCTGTCGACGGCCCACGGTCACCACGATTGCCGAGCAAGAGCCGGTCCTGCGCAACGGGCTTCAGCGGGATGGAACAACCGCATCCAGTCCGGCATTGGAACCGGGGCAAATACACCGTCCGTGGTTGATCTGATCCGGGTTGGGGCGTGCGCCGGTCGTGTCGCACGGGCTTGCAGCAATCGCCCATGAGATCCGCCGTGGCCGGCTGGCGATGGGTGTCGAGCGAACCGTCCACGGCGCAGGGTGTGCACCGCCGGTCCGCCCAAGTTGGCCGGGCTCGAGGGGGCTGGCTCGACCGGCGGCGTCGGCCTGGAACGGTTCTGGCATAGGCAACGCAGTCCGTCGCGGCCCTCGCCGGCGCCGCAGTTGGCCAGTCGTCAGCCCTGCTTGGGAGTCATCATGCCGAATGTGATCAGAGTGCTCGTCCGGGACTACGGTTGGATTCACCTCTCGCTGGGCCTGCTCGGCAACGTTGCATTCTTCGTCGGCAGCATTCTGTTTCTGCCCGCCTTGGAGGCATTCAAGGTCTGGGGCGTGTGGCTCTTCATCGCCGGTTCCTTCTTGATGATGCTCGGGGCCCTGGGGCGCTTGCTGGTGGACGTATGGAAAGACACCCCTAAATGACGCGATGTTCAGCCGGCT
>NZ_JAJDNQ010000014.1 GCF_022340605.1 Thiohalocapsa sp. | reverse complement strand
CTTGCGTCGCTCGGTGAGGTCCCGGCCCACGGCGACCGCGCCGATGATGGCGCCCATGTCGTCCTTCATTGGCGACAGCAGCCATGACACCAGGATCGGCTCGCGATCACCGCAGATGAGCCGGCACTCGGTGGTGCGTGGCCCGGCGCGCCCGGTGAGCGTTCCCTCCAGGATGGCGCGCGCCTCTGCCTGCGCGCATTCCTCGCACAGCTCGTACAGCGGGCGCCCGCGGACGTCGGCGGCGGTGAGTCCGGAGAGGACCTCCGCGGCGCTGTTCCAGGTGAGAATGCGTCCGCCAGTGTCCACCGACAGCACGATGTCGCTGGCGCTCTCCACCACCGAGGCAAGGTGCCGCTCCACCCGGCGCACCTCGCCGGAGAGGCGCACCTGCTCGGTAACGTCCTCCAGGAACAGCATGGCCCGCTCGATGCCTCCCGGTCCGTCCAGGGGCACCACCGAGTAGTAGTAGATGCGCAGCGGAATGCGGGGCGCCCGATAGGTGATGCGCTGCCCGCGCAGCGGCTGGCGGTCGCGGAACACCTTGCGGATGCGCCGCAACATGTCCGTGTGCTCCAGGATGACGGACGGAAAGACGTCTTCGAGCCGCCGGCCGATGGTCTGCGCCTCACTGAGCTGGCTCTTGGCCAGGAAGTTCAGATTGACGCAGGTGATGTGAAGCGTCTCGTCCACCAGCAGCACGGATGACGGAATGGCATCGAGCAGTTGACGAAACTCCGCAGCTCCGGGCGGCACGCTCCCCGGCTTGATCATGTGAATACTGCCTCCTGTGTTGCCGAGCC
Source organism: Thiohalocapsa sp. (assembly GCF_022340605.1). Taxonomy (GTDB): domain Bacteria; phylum Pseudomonadota; class Gammaproteobacteria; order Chromatiales; family Chromatiaceae; genus Thiohalocapsa. Next base: position 12,119 of record NZ_JAJDNQ010000014.1, on the reverse strand, counting down.
ATCATCAGCAGCGGCAAAGCTGTAGGGCGGCCAGGGACCGCTCGTAAGGAGCGCCTGCGGCCCGCCGGGCACGGCAACCGTTTGCAGTGCCGCGGCGAGCCGACGCTGGAAAGCCGGCAGACTCGGCCTCGGCACCAGGTAATACGCGGACAGTCGGCGCTCTCCCGCGAACCAGCCCTGCTCGCGATGCCGCCGGCGGTAGAGTCCGGCGAGCGCTTCGTCGAGCTGCTCCAACACGGCTTCCACCGCTGCCGTCACCTCTAGCCGGGCGCGGCGCGCGAGCAGGTAGTCCCGGCCGCTGCGTGGCGCTGCCGCCACGCCGGCGCCGGCGGCAGAGGCCTGCTTGCCGGCGCCGGCATCCGCGGGCAGCGGCAGCCGCACGCCCAGCTCGACGCAGTCGGACAAGGTCTCCAGCAGCGCCTCGTAGCGGTCGTGGTCGGCGCGCAGATGTGCGCGCACCGCGTCCGCATCCTCGAGCCTGCTCCCGTAGCGCATGGGCACCAGGTCGAGGTGTGCGTGGTAGTGCGCCACGACCTGCCCGTAGGCAAGCAGCGACGCCACATCGCTCGCGGCCGGCGCCGGCGCCGCGAGTGCGTTGAGGTCGCCTGCGTCCACCCAGCGGAGCCCGAGCGGGCCATCCGGCGGCTCCGGTGGCGGGCACGGACGCAGGTCCCGCGTCCGGCAGATGCAGTAGAGGTAGAGCATCACGCCCGTGGTCCGGTGAAGCTGTAGCCAGGCCAGGGGCCCTTACAGACGACGCTCAGCCCGTACCTGGCAAGCTCCGGCAGCGCGGCAGTGACAGTGCTCTGAAACGCATCCACCGACGGGTTCGGCACCAGGAAGGCCCAGTTGAAGGCAAGCGCCTGCCCGGTGGGCACCCGGCGCTCGACGAAGTCGGTGCTCGCGCGGCGCAGCGCCTGCGCGAGCGATGCCGCGGCCGCGCGCGCCCAGTCGCCGAGATCAGCTTCCAGCCCGCGGCGCAGCCGCTGCTCTTCGAGGTGTCGGCGACCGGGCATCGCGGAGGGCACGTAGCGACCCTCGGCGATGGCTTCGCGCACCCGTGCATCCAGCGCCGCGGCATGGTCGAGCGTTCCCTGCACGGCCCATTCCGAGCAACCGGCCAGCCGCCGCAGCGCGGTATCGATCTCGTGCTGGCGCCGCTCCATCTCGCGTTCGAGCGCGGCCCGCGACGAGAACAGCGTGCCGAACGGAAGCGGAAAGACCGCGGCGACCCGGTGCGCCGCTACCAGCACCGCCTGATGGCGCAACGCCCGTGGCCCCACCCAGGCGATGTCAGCGAGGTGTGCGTTACCTTGCTCCCCCTCGTAGTCGGCCCGCCGCACCGCGCTCACCAGGGCGATGAGCCCGGCATGACGGTGCAACTGCAGGCTCCGGTCCTCATCCACCGCCGGAAGATCCGGCGGCAGACCGCGTGGCCTCGGGCCAGCGAGGTCGTGCGTGAAGCAGTACAGGTAGACCGCGTCACGCACTTCCGGACCGGCTATCGTGGCCGGCACCGGGACACTGCCAGCGAGCGTCATGTCCGCCCCGAACCCAGCACCTCGGCAAGCGCCTGCTCGAAGTCGGCACGCTCCAGATGCACCGCCGGCAGGGATGCCGGGTCCAGCGCATCCGGCCCGTCGGCCTGCTCCACGGCACGGCGGATCGCGAACAGCGCCGCACGGTTGCAGATTGCCGCGAGCTCCGCGCCGCTGGCGCCGTCGGTGCGGGCGGCGAGGTCCGCAGCATCCACCACCTCGGCGCCGGGCTTCCCGCGCAGGTGCACGGCGAGGATCTCGCAGCGGTCCTGCTGGTCCGGCAGCGGCAGCCCGATGACCTCGTCGAAGCGCCCGGGACGCAACATGGCCGCGTCGATGAGGTCGGCGCGGTTGGTGGCGCCGAGCACGAACACGCCCTTGAGCTCCTCCAGCCCGTCCATTTCCGCCAGGAACTGGCTCAGCACCCGCTCGGAGACGTGCGAGTCCGACGTACCGGCACTGCGGGACGGGACCACGGCATCCACCTCGTCGAGAAAGATGATGCAGGGCGCCGCCTGTCGGGCCTTGTGGAAGACCTCGCGCACGCCGGCCTCGGACTCGCCGACGAAGCGCGACATCAGCTCCGGCCCCTTCACGGAGATGACGTTGACACCACTCTCGTTGGCAACGGCCTTGGCGATCAGTGTCTTACCGATGCCGGGCGGACCGGCCAACAGCAGCCCCTTGGGTGGCGCCACCCCCGCTTGCTCGAACAACTGCGGGTACTTGAGCGGCCACTCCACGGCCTCCACCAGGCGCTGCCGGACGTCCTTGAGGCCGCCGATATCGTCCCAGCCCACGTCCGGCACCTCCACGAAGACCTCGCGGATGGCCGAAGGCTCCACCTCGTGCAGCGCCGTCAGGAAGTCGTCCATGCCCACGGTGACGGTGGCGAGCCGGTCGAACGGCAGATCCTCCAGCGTCATGCCGATGTTCGGCAAGAGCCGGCGCAGCGTGCCCATGGCCGCCTCGCGGCATAGGGCCTCCAGGTCGGCACCGACGAAGCCGTGCGTGATCTCGGCAAGGTGGTCGACCGAGACGTCCTCGGCCAGCGGCATGCCGCGGCTGTGGATCTCCAGGATCTCGCGGCGGCCGGTGCGGTCCGGGATGGGGATGGCGATCTCGCGGTCGAAGCGCCCGGGCCGGCGCAGCGCCGGATCGATGGCATTCGGCAGGTTGGTGGCGGCGATGACAATCAGGTTCTGCCGCCGCGTGAGTCCGTCCATCAACGCCAGCAATTGCGCCACCACGCGCTTCTCGACGTCGCCCACCACCTTGTCGCGACGCGGCGCGATGGCGTCGATCTCATCCAGGAAGATGATGCTCGGCCCCTTGCGGGAGGCCTCGTCGAAGATCTTGCGCAGGTGCGCCTCGCTCTCGCCGTAGAACTTGTGGATGATCTCCGGTCCCGAGACGGTGTAGAAGGCGGCGTCCGCCTCTTGCGCGATGATCCGCGCAATCAGAGTCTTACCGCAGCCCGGCGGCCCATGCAGCAACACCCCCTTGGGTGCATCGATGCCGAGACGCTCGAACACCTGGGGATGCCGCAGCGGCAGCTCGATCATCTCGCGGATGCGCTGCACCTGGTGGCCCAGACCGCCGACATCCTCGTACGTCAGCGTGCCGCGCTGCTGCGCCCCGCCGGCGCCCTCCTGGCGCTTGCCGATGACGAGCGCCGTGGTGGGGTTGATGACCACGGCTCCGGGCGGGCTCGAGTCCTCCACGCGGAAATCGGCGCTACGGCTGCCGAACAGCGACGCGCGCACCAGGTCGCCCTTCACCACCGGCACGCCGTCCAGCAGGCTGCCGATGTAGGCCATATCGCGCTTGCCGGGCGTGACCGTGGTAGGCGTCAGCACGATGCGCGCCGCCGGGTTGTACGGGCACGGCGACACCTCTGCCTTTTCGTCAACGGCGATGCCCGCATTTTTGCGGGTGATGCCGTCGAGTTGCACGCAATTGTGCCCACGCATGTCCTGGTACGCGGGCATGACCTTGGCCACGCTGGCGCGCTTGCCGCGCACCTCCACCAGGTCGCCGAGTTGGAGGCCCAGGCGCTCGATGTCCGCCGGATCGAGCCGCGCGTAACCGCGGCCGGCATCCTTCGACAGGGCCTCCGCCACCTTGAGCTTGATCGGTTCTGCCATCGCTCCGCCCCCTCAGCCCAACCTGACCTCGAGGATGCCGTTGCGACAGCTATGGCTCATCGCGTCGGCATCGAAGCTCTTCGGCAAGAGCACCTCTTTGCGGTATTTCTTCTCGCCGTGAACGGCCTGGATGGACAGCACGTCACCATGGAGCTCCAATTCCACATCGTCCTCGCCAACGCCCGGCATCTCGGCCACCACCTGCACGTGGCCGCCCTCCTCGAAAACGTCCACCATGGGCTCGGTCACCTCATGCACCGTCGAGGCCCCGGTTGTCTCGTCGCGGCGGATGTTGCCGAAAGGCTCGACCTTGGGCCGAGACGCGCCCTCGCCGCCCTCGCCGCCCTCGCCAAGGCCGAACTTGACGGTGAAGCCGTAGACGCCCTTCACCTCTCGACCACGAGACGTGTTCGTTTCGAGCACGCCGGATTGCTTCAGCTGCTCGCCCGTCTCCGCCAGCTCGCCGAGCTTATCGAACAGGTCACCGAGTCCGCGCAGCATGCCCTCGATGCCACCGCCGTCAGACTTTTTCTCCACCATAGCCAATCTCCTCGCGTGTGATTTCAAAACGTTTCAGCTTGTTGTAGATGGTCTTGTAGTCCACCTTCAGCAGCCGGGCCGCCTCTGCCTTATTGCCATGGGCGTGTCGCAACGCCTTGACCAACAGCCGACGCTCTACGCGCGCAATGTTGTCACTGACAATCTGGCTCAACGACAACTCACCTAAATGCAAATCCCGTGCCTCATTGGGGGTGTCGCCATCAGCGCGCGGCCGGCTGCGCAGACGGATGTCATCGGCCTCGATCTCCGGCTTTTCGAGGAGACAGGTGCGGCGCACCACGCTGCGCAGCTCGCGCACGTTGCCGGGCCAGTCGAACGCCACCAGGCGTTGCTCCGCCGCATCGGAGAACTTCGGCACCGGGTGGCCCAGCTCTTCGGCGAGCTGGTGGCGGAATACCTCCGCCAAGTGCAGGATGTCGTCTGGACGCTCGCGCAGGGGCGGCAACTGCACATGGAACTCGTTCAGGCGATACCAGAGGTCGTCACGGAACTCGCCTTGCTCCACGGCGCGCAGGAAGTGCTCGTTGCTCGCCGCCACCACGCGCGCATCCACCGGGATGGGCGTCGTGCCGCCGACCCGGTAGATGGTGCGCTCCTGCAGCGCCCGCAGCAGCGCCGCCTGGGCCTTGAGTGGCATGTTGCCGATCTCGTCCAGGAACAGGGTTCCGCCGGCAGCGGCCTCGAACTTGCCGATCTCGCGGCGGTCGGCACCGGTGTAGGCGCCACGCTCGTGGCCGAACAGCTCGTTTTCCAGCAGATTCTCGGCAATGGCGCCGCAGTCCACGGCGACGAACGGGCCGCGGGCGCGGTGGCTGAATCGGTGGATGGTGCGGGCAATGAGCTCCTTGCCGGTGCCGGTCTCGCCCTGGACCACCACGGAGAAGTCGGTCGCCACCACCGGCGCCAGCTCGTCGGCAAGGCCGGTCACTGCGGCGCTCGGCCCCATCACACGGCTGAGCGACTTGCGCAAGCCCTCGCCGTCATGGCAGCCGCACGCCTGGGGTGCCAGACTCCTGTGCGCCTGCCGCGCCACCGCATCGCGGACCAGCGGCAGTACCTTGTTGTTGTCGAACGGTTTGGGGAGGTAGTCGACGGCGCCGACCTTCATTGCCTCGACCGCCTGGGCGACACCGGCAAAAGCGGTCATCATCACCACTGGCAACTGCGGATGGCTCTTGCGGATGCGCCGCAGGACCTCCATGCCGTCGCTCTCGGGCATCTTGACGTCCAGCAACAGGACATCGGGATTCAAACGGTTCACCAGGTCGAGTGCCGCGTTGCCGTCGTGGGCGATCTCGACCGCGATGCCCTCCCTCTCGAGCAGCCGTCCGAGCAAGCGGCAGATGTCCCGGTCGTCGTCGACGATCAGGGCTTGGGGTTGTTTGGCTTCCATCGCATCAGACCCCGGTCCTCTGCGCCCGGCCGGCGGGATACTCCACCTGGATGTCCGCCGCCAGATGCGACTCCAGGTCGTGTACCAGCCCCAGGAACAGAATGCCCGTCTCGCCGGGCGCGAGGGTCTGATCAATGCGTTGGGCGATAAAGTGGTCCCGGCGCAGCAGGATCTCCGCGGCCAGGCGCCGGGTCTCCTCCGCGATGCCGGAGGCATCTTCGCCGACCTGCTCCAACAATTGCTTTTGCAACTGGTACTCCTCCACTAGCAGCTCCGCCGACTCCGTGCCCATGAGCGCAGCACCCCGGTTCACCAGCCGCTTGACCAGCCGGTGGTTGCGACTGCCGCTGGCAGCCAGGTCATCGACGATGGCCGCTTCCTGCCCGCAGACAGGCAGCCCGTCCTGATAGACACGCCAGCCCGTCGTCATCACCGGGAGGGCAGCGGCGGCCTGCTCGATGCGGCCCCAAACCTCCGCCAGGGCTTGGTTGTGGCGCTGCCTGTCCATGGCGGTCGGTCGCGCCTGCGCTACCGCAGACGCGAGCCCGCCCAAGTCTTCGGGCGTGTGCACGATGGGGAAGAGGATCAGCCTGCGTGTGTGCGTCATCGGCGTGTCCTACCACCTTACAAAGACTTTTGTCTTATACGGGTTATAGTCTGATCGATGGACGGCGAGCTTTCAACGACAATTGGCGATATGTGTACATGTAAAGTTTTGTAAAATTTTAGATTTTGCAATTACCTATAGCCTCACGTTGGAATTGAGTGTGCGCTCCGGGAGCCCGCCGGAGCGGTGTTCGTGCACGCAAGTACAATGGGCCTCCTACCCCGGATTCGATCCAGCACCAACCGCCGTTCCAGGCCGCCGCGCCCGCTGCAGCCGACCCGCACAGACTTCCTCGCCATCCTCGACTCGAGGCATCCAGGCAGCGCCGCATGCTTGGTCTTATACTCCCTGGCCGCATGGGTCTCTGGGAAAAAGACCGGCTGATTCTCATATCTAGACTGACCACGCAACGGGCAATAATACCCATGTTTTTTAAGTTTTTCCCTTATGGTCACCGAAAGCGGGGCGCAGGGGGACTGCATCCTGGAGGAGGCCCGCGCAGAATTGCTCGCCGTGCTGCGCGCCGAGGCCCGAGGCGCCGACGATGAAGCCGACGCGGCCAGCCCGGCCACCGCCGACGCCGCGGCGACAAACAGGCGCGGGTCAGCCGCCGCCGGTGGCGCCGGCGACACCCAATCCGCGGTTGCAGGGACCCCAGAAGAGACCCCGGACCATCCACCCGGTGCTGTCGCTGACGCAGCATCGCGCCGGAGACGGCGCTCCCACAGCGCAACCGGCACCGCCCCGTGGGAGCGGCGTCCGCGCCGCGATCGGCAGCGCACATGTCGCATCGCATCAGGGACAGCGCTCCCACAGCGCATCACTTGGCACAGCGCGACGCGAAGTTTATAGTCCGGGCTCGGTTTCGGAGCCGCGGGAGAGACCGGCACGCCGCTCGGGTACCAGAACCCCGGGGCAGCGTCCGGCGCCGAAGGCGCAACACCGCCCGGAATCGCTCAGGCAAAAGGACCGCGGCACCATGTACCGACTCTGGAGAGCGGTCCCGCGCGCTCAAGGCGCGCGCGGGCCCACCGACGGGGCAGCAGCGGACTTGGGCAGACGACGATCGGTCATGTCCGCTGCAAACTCTCAGGTTCAGGACAGAGGGGCGGCGCGCGGGCCATGCAGCCCGTGCGCCGCCCCGTGTCCAACCACCGGGAGGCCCGCATGGGTTTCAGAACACCTCTCTACGATGCACACGTCGCCCTAGGCGCCAAGATCGTCCCCTTCGGCGGCTGGGACATGCCGCTGCACTACGGCTCCCAGCTCGACGAGCACCATGCGGTGCGCCGTGACGCCGGCGTCTTCGACGTCTCGCACATGCAGCCGGTGGACGTAATCGGTCCGGCCGCCAAGCCCTACCTGCAGTACCTGCTGGCCAACGACGTCAACAAGCTCGTGGAGCCCGGCCGCGCGCTCTATAGCTGCATGCTCAACCAGCACGCCGGCGTCGTCGACGACCTCATCTGCTACTACCTGGAACCCGGCCGCTACCGCCCGGTGGTGAACGCCGCCACTGCCGACAAAGACCTGGCCTGGATGCAGGCGCGCGCCGCTGGCTTCGACGTCAACATCACCCGCCGCGACGACCTCGCCATGCTGGCCGTGCAGGGTCCAAGTGCCCGCGGCAAGGCCGAGGCACTACTGCCCGCCTCCATCCGCGCCGCCGCCATGGCGCTGAAGCCCTTCCATGCCTTGGCGGGAGACGGCTGGCTGGTGGGCCGCACCGGCTACACCGGCGAGGACGGCTTCGAGATCATCCTGCCGGCCGCGGAGGTCGACGCGCTCTGGCAGGGGCTGCTCGACGCGGGCGTTGCACCCTGCGGCCTCGGCGCCCGCGACACGCTGCGGCTGGAGGCCGGCATGAACCTCTACGGCCAGGACATGGACGAGGACACCGATCCACTCGCCGCCGGTCTGGGCTGGACCATCGCCTGGACACCGCCGGAGCGCAACTTCATGGGCCGCAAGGCGCTCGAAGCCCGGCGCGAAGCACCCGACCTGCCGCGCTTCGTCGGGCTGCTGCTCACGGGTCGCGGCGTGCTGCGGGCGCATCAGCAGGTGCTGGTGGGCGGCGAGCCGGTCGGAGAGATCACCTCCGGCGGCTTCTCGCCGACGCTGGAGCGCTCCATCGCGCTGGCGCGCGTGGCGCCCGGCGTCGCCAACAGCAACGAAGTGGCCGTCGACATCCGCGGCAAGGCCGTTCCGGTACGGATCGTCAAACCCCCATTCGTGCGCAACGGCCAGCCCAAGATCGACCTTTGACTCGCCAACGGACCTTGAGTCCGGGGCGGCCGCCGGCGCTGGCGGCCGCCCCGATCAACGAGCCCCAACATCAGCAAATCTCCTAGGAGTCCCAGCATGAGCGACGTTCCAGCGGACCTGAAATACACCGACAGCCACGAGTGGGTGCGCGACAACGGCGACGGCACCGTCACTGTCGGCATCACCGACCACGCCCAGGATGCCCTCGGTGACCTGGTGTTCGTCGAGCTGCCGGAGGTGGGCAAGCAACTCGCCGCCAAGGGTGCCTGCGCCGTCGTTGAATCGGTGAAGGCCGCGTCCGACATCTACTCACCGCTGGCGGGCGAGGTCGTGGAGGTCAACGAGGCCCTGGACGGCGCACCTGAGACCATCAACTCGGACCCCTACGGCGAAGGCTGGATCTTCCAGCTCAAGCTCGCCGGCGACGACGCGGCGGCGGGTCTGCTCGACGCCGATGCCTATCAACAGGTGCTGGAGGACGAGGAGTAAAGGGCACACCGGCCCTCTTCGATCCGCCCTCGCGCCGTGCCCCACACGCGCACGGCGCAAAGAGACCGTGAAGGTATTGCTCGCAACTGCGATAACGAGCGAATCGTAGGCCGGGTTAGCGCAGCGTAACCCGACCTACACCGAATACTTTCACAGTCTCAGAGCCGGCCCCCAACCGAGCGCATCCAGCCGGGCACCCCCGGCCGAACGCGCCAATCCCAGAGCCCAACGCGACGCCCCAAGATGCCGTTCATTCCCCACACCCAGGCCGACGTGGCCGAGATGCTCGCCGCTATCGGCGTCGACAGCATCGAGGACTTGTTCGACGAAATCCCGCCCGAGCTGCGCGCCAAGGGGCTCGACGGCATCCCCGCCGGCCTGTCCGAGATGGACGTCGCGCGCCTGATGCAGCGCCGCGCCCGCGCCGACGGCCAGCCACTCTGCTTCATCGGTGCCGGCGCCTACGAGCACCATATTCCCGCCGCCGTCTGGCAAATCACCACCCGCGGCGAGTTCTACAGCGCCTATACGCCCTACCAGGCGGAGGCGAGCCAGGGCACGCTGCAAGTGCTCTATGAGTTTCAATCCATGATGGCCGCGCTGACGGCCATGGATGTCTCTAACGCCTCCCTCTACGACGGCGCCTCCGCGCTGGCGGAAGCCATCCTCATGGCGGTTCGCGCCAATCGCAAGTCGAAGAGCAAGCGCGTGTTGGTGCCGACGAGCCTGCACCCGTCCTACCGGCGCACCGCGCGCGGGCTGGTGGGCAACCAGGGCATCGAACTTGTCGAGGTGGATTTCGAGCGCGCCAGCGGGAAGACTCTGGTGGACGCCTTCGAGGCGGCGGCCGCTGACAGCGATTGCGCCGCCTTGGTGCTGCCACAGCCCAACTTCTTCGGCGTGCTGGAAGACGTGGACGCCGTCACTGACTGGGCACACGCGCGCAACATGCTGGTCATCGGCGCCGTCAATCCGGTGGCGCTGGCACTGCTCTCCCCGCCGGGGGACTGGGGCGGCACCGGTGCGGACATCGCCTGCGGCGAGGGCCAGCCGCTGGGTATGCCGCTGGCCTCGGGCGGCCCGTATCTCGGCTTCCTCACCTGCAAGCAGGACTACGTGCGACAGCTACCCGGCCGCATCGCCGGCAAGACCCTGGACGCCGACGGCAAGGTGGGCTACACGCTCACGCTACAGGCGCGCGAGCAGCATATCCGCCGCTCCAAGGCGACCTCGAACATCTGCACCAACCAGGGCCTGCTGGTGACCGCCGCCACCATCCACATGGCCATCCTCGGCGCCGAGGGCCTCGAGCGCGTCGCCGCCGCCTGTCACGCCAATACCCGCACGCTCGCCGGGATGCTCTGCGAGATCCCGGGGGTCGAGCCGCTGTTCGACGGCCCCATCTTCCACGAGCAGGCGCTGAGGCTCCCGGCACCCACCGCGGACGTGCTGCGCGCGCTGGCGGCACACAACATCCTCGGCGGCTTCGACCTCGGCGCCGAGTACCCGGCGCTGGACCCGGCGCTCTTGGTGTGCGCGACGGAGCTGCGCAACGAGGAGGAGATGATCGCTTTCCGGGACGAGCTGGCCCGAGTCATCGACGCCCGCGGCCAGGCCCACCTCGACTGATCCTACTGCCAACCAACCAAACAACAAGCGGAGAACCCCAATGGCCCAGACTGCACTCGAAGGCAATCCTGTCAACCTGGCCGGCGAGCTGCCGGGCGTCGGCAGCGCGGCGCCCGACTTCAAGCTCGTCGACAAGGACCTCGGCGACAAGTCGCTCGGCGACTTCGCCGGCAAGAAGGTCCTGATCAACATCGTGCCGAGCCTCGACACCCCCGTGTGCGCCACGTCCACGCGCAAATTCAACGAGTCCTTCGCCGGCCGTGACGACGCCGTCTGCCTGGTGGTCTCCGCCGACCTGCCCTTCGCCATGGGCCGCTTCTGCACCACCGAAGGCCTCGAGAACGTGCATCCGCTGTCCATGATGCGCTCGAAGAATTTCGGCAAAGACTACGGCGTGCTCATCGAAGACGGCCCGCTCGCCGGCATCACCGCCCGCGCCATCGTCGTGCTGGATGCGGACGGCAAGGTGATCTACACGCAGTTGGTGCCCGAGATCGGCCAGGAGCCGGATTACGACGCGGCGCTGAAGGCGCTTTAACAAAGAACGGCCGAGGGCTGACGACCAAGGGCCGGGCTCAGATCCGAGCACGCCCCACTCGCGGCTGTTCGCCCTCGGTGCTCATCTCTGTTGGGGCCTGTTCGGCCTCATGCCGAGCTTGCCGATAACATCAGCGTCTGCGCTGAGCCTGTTTTGAGTCCTTACGGAGCCTTGCATGCTGATCCAGGAACAATCCCGCACCGGCCGCACGGCCGCCGCCCAGGCGCCGCTGGAAATGGCCGATGTGTCGGACCTGCCGACCGGACTGCGCCGCAAGTCCCGCGCCGCGCTGCCGGAGGTCTCGGAGCTTCAGGCGGTGCGCCACTACACGCGCCTCTCGCAGCAGAACTTCTCCATCGACACGGAGTTCTACCCGCTCGGCTCGTGCACGATGAAGTACAACCCGCGGGCCTGCAACAGCCTGGCGTCGCTGCCCGGCTTCCTGTCCCGCCACCCGGCGGCGCCGGAGAGCCACAGCCAGGGCATCATGGCCTGCCTGTACGAGCTGCAGGACATGCTGAAGAGCGTCACCGGCATGCACGCGGTGTCGCTGGCGCCGGCGGCCGGCGCGCAGGGCGAGTTGGCTGGCGTAATGATGATCCGCGCCTACCACGACGCCCGTGGCAACCACGATCGGCGCGAGATCCTGGTGCCGGACGCGGCCCACGGCACCAACCCGGCGTCGGCCATCATGGCGGGCTTCCAGGTGCGCGAGATCCCCACGGGCGCCAACGGCGACGTGGACATCGCCGCGCTGCGGGGCGCCGTCGGCCCCCAGACCGCCGGCATCATGCTCACCAACCCGAGCACCGTGGGCGTCTTCGACCGCAACATCCAGGCCATCGCCGAGACGGTGCACGCCGCCGGCGGGCTGCTCTACTACGACGGCGCCAACCTGAACGCCATCCTGGGCAAGGTCCGCCCCGGCGACATGGGCTTCGACGTCATCCAC
>NZ_JAJDNQ010000133.1 GCF_022340605.1 Thiohalocapsa sp. | reverse complement strand
GCTCGGCGAGCATGCGGCAGGACGGGTAGTTGCGGTCGGCCAGCACCAGGTCGCCCGGGCCGGCATGGGCCAGATGCGCCACGGCGAGATCGACCTCGTAGGCCTTGGCATGCGCCAAGCGTGCATCGAGCGCCACGTCGTTGCACAGATCGTAGAGCACCGAGGCCATCGCGCAGGCCCGCTCCCCCGCGAGCGCGCCATTCTTGCCGTTGGAGAAGGCGATGGTGCCGAATTCCTCACGCACCGTCTCGCTGTCGGGCAGCAGCACCTTCGAGCCGTCGATCCCCAGCAGGCGCCAGCCGCGGTAGCGCCGATACTCGCCGTCGCCGTAGAGCGACTCGACCACCGCCTTGCGGTTCAGCTCGATGAAGGCGGTGTGCCTCAGGCGGTAGCGCGCTTTGGAGAACGCGCTCGCGCTCACCGCCGAGCCGCCCAATTCACCGACGGCCTCGTTGACCCAGTTCTGCAAGGATTTGACGCCTTTACGCATGATCAAGGCCACCACCAGCGCAAAGGGCAGCGCGCGCACCCGCGTGAACGCCTGCGGCGAGGCGCGGTGCCGAGCGCTGAACGCCTGATCGCCCAGCAGCCTCCGGGTCGTTTCCACGGCTTGTGCGGCTTTTCTAGTACCATCGGAATCTCAACCTAGAAAATGCACTAAGTATGCCGCACAAAGGCATGTTTTTCCTTAAGTCAATGGCAGTGCCTCTGAAGCGTGGGAGTCAGCGCCGCCTCCTGGTCGGGGTTATGATCGCCGCCGACGCGGTCGCAAGGGGAGCTATTTGAAGAACGCGTCCACGGAGAAGCCTTCCTTCTCCAGGATGTCGCGCAGCCGTCGCAGCGCGTCCATCTGGATCTGGCGCACGCGCTCGCGGGTGACGCCGAGCTCGTTGGCGACACGCTCCAGCGTCGAGTGCTCGTAGCCGTGTAGCCCGAAGCGGCGCTCCACCACCTCGCGCTGCTTGTCGTTGAGCTTGTTCAGCCAGTGATCCAGGTTAGTGTGGATGTCCGCGTCCTGGATGTCGTCGCTCGGGTCCTGGGCGCTGTCGTCCGGGAGCATGTCCACCAGCGGCTTGTCCGCGTCCTTGCCATAGGGCGTGTCCACCGACGCGATGCGCTCGTTCAGACCCAGCATCCGCTTGACCTCGCCGATGGGCTTGTCAAGCAGCTCCGCCACCTCTTCGGTGCTGGGCTCGTGGTCGAGTTGCTGCGCCAGCATGCGCGTGGCCTTGAGGTAGACGTTGATCTCCTTGACCACATGGATGGGCAGACGCACCGTGCGCGTCTGGTTCATGATCGCCCGCTCCATGGTCTGACGAATCCACCAGGTGGCATAGGTGGAGAAACGGAAGCCGCGCTCCGGGTCGAACTTCTCGACGGCGCGGATCAGGCCGAGATTGCCCTCTTCGATCAGATCCAGCAACGGCAGCCCGCGGTTCAGGTAGCGGCGTGCGATCTTCACCACCAGGCGCAGGTTGCTGACGATCATGCGGGTGCGCGCTTCCTCGTTGCCCTGCTGGGCGAGGCGCGCGTAGTAGACCTCCTCCTCGGCCGTAAGGAGCTTGGACTCGCCGATCTCGTTCAGATAGAGCCGCGTGGCGTCGAAGTCGCCGTCGCCGGCGGAGAAGCGGTGGGGGGTGGCGCTTCGCTCGTCGCCGTCGTCGTCTGATCCCTCTTCGCCGGAATTGAGCTCGGCATCGCCCTCGTCATCCACCGGCGGCGAGTCCATGTCCTCGTCGGCAAGGAGCATGTCCTCATCGTCCGGCACCGCCTCCGTGTCCGGTTCGTCGTCGCGCTCTTGCGTGGACATGCGACCCCCTCTGAGGCTTCTACCCGCGCGGCCCGGCCCCGCGGACCAGCCGGCGCCGGCTCATCTTGGTGTGCCCTGCTCAGCGCGTCGCCGGGAGGAAGCGAAGCGGATCGACAGCAACCCCGTTGCGGCGGATCTCGAAGTGCAGCAAGCCCTCGCCGTTGGCCGCATGACCGGCGACGGCAACCTGCTGGCCACGCTTGACACGATCGCCTTCGCGAGCCAGTAGCTCGCGGTTGAAACCGTATGCGCTCAGATAGCGGGCGTTATGCTTGATGATGATAAGGTTGCCGTAACCCTTGAGTCCACTGCCGCTGTAGACCACCGTGCCGTCCGCCGCGGCGTCCACCGGCGTGCCGTCGGCGACGGCGATGCGCACGCCCTGCCGGGTGCGGTCGCCGCTGCGAAAGCCCTGCTTCACCGGCCCGCGTACGGGCCAGGCCCAGGTGATGCCCGAGCTCGCCGCGTCGGCACCGGCCACCTCGGCGCTCGGCCGCGCCGAGGTCCTGATGGCGTGCGCATGGCTGCGAGATGAGGCCGTGCGCCCCGCGCTGCCGGGCACCGACCTGCCATCCGGCGGCTTCACCCGCAGCAGCTCGCCCGCGTAGAGCCCATAGGGCGGCCGCAGGTTGTTCCAAGCCGCCAGCGTGCGCATGCGGATGCGCTTGCGCTCGGCGATCTCGCTCAGGGTGTCGCCGCGACGGATGCGGTAGTAGCCGGGGGGCGCCGGGCCATAGCCGCCGCGGCTGTCCACCGGTGCCAGACCACCTGCGCCGCAGCCCGCCAGCAGCGCCGCGAACAGCAGCATTGCCGCCAGCCGCAGGCCCCGCGGCCGCGTGCCGCGCACGATGGACAGCGATGACCGCATCCAGCCTACCACCATGTCACCGCAGCACCAGCACCAGCACCACCAGCCCCAGCACGAGCCAGCCGAGGGCGTCCACCCACTGCCGCAGGCGTTGCTCCATCGGCGGACCGCCCCAGGCCATCAGCGCGGCCACCAGGAAGAAGCGCGTGCCACGCCCGACCGCCGACGCGAGCACGAAGGGCAGCAGGGCCATGGACAGCACTCCGGCGGTGATGGTGAAGACCTTGTAGGGGATGGGCGAGAACCCCGCCAGGAACACCGCCCAGACGCCCCAGCGGTCGAACCAGGCCTCCGCGCGCGAAAATGCCTCGTGGTAATGGCCGCCTTGCCCGACGAACGGCGCGATCAGCTCGTACGCGAACTGCCCGATCAGATAGCCCAACAGACCACCCAGCACCGACGCCGCCGTGGTGAGCGCCGCGAAGCGCCAGGCCCGCGCCGGCTGCGCCATGCTCATGGGGGCAAGCATCACATCCGGCGGAATCGGAAAGAACGACGACTCCGCGAAGCTCAGCCCTGCCAGGTACCAGGGCGCGTGGCGATGCCGGGACCAGCGCATCACGCGGTCGTACAGCGGCGAGAACAACCTCATCAGGCAACACCCCCCAGCAGTGGCACGAAGGTAACGGGCTCCAGCACCTCGTGCCGAAAGCCCAGCTTGGTACGCGTGAGGCGCACCAGCAACTGACCGTCCATGCCGTTGAGGGGCAGCACCATGCGCCCGCCGGGGGCGAGCTGCGCCGCCAACTGCCGCGGCACGCCGTGAGCGGCTGCGGTGATCAGGATGCCGTCGAAGGGCGCGTATTCCCGCCAGCCGAGCGACCCGTCACCGTAGCGCAGCCGCACATTGCGGCAGCGCAGCGCCTTGAGCCGCGCATCGGCGCGCTGCCACAGCGCGGCGACCCGCTCGATGCTGTAGACGCGGCGCACCAGTGCCGCCAGCACGGCGGTCTGGTAGCCGGAGCCGGTGCCGATCTCCAGCACCGTCGAGCAGCAGCCCGGCGCCAGCAGGGCCTCGGTCATGCGCGCAACGGTGTAAGGCTGGGAGATGGTCTGGCCGTGGCCGATGGGCAGGGCCGCGTCATCGTAGGCGTGTGTCGCCAGTGCCTCGTCCACGAACAGATGCCGCGGCACCTGCGTCACGGCGCCGATGACGCGCTCGTCGCCGATGCCGGCGGTCGCGAGGCGCGTGGCCAACCGCATGCGCGCGCGCGCATGCCCGGTGCCGCGGCCGGCAGCGGCATCGGCGGCGGCCGCGGCGCTCAATGCAGCGTATCCAGCCATTGGCCCAGGGAGCGCAGCGCCCCATGCCGGGTCAGGTCGATCTGGATCGGCGTCACCGACACGCAACCCACGCGCAGTGCATGGAAGTCCGTGCCCTCGCCGGCGTCCTGCTCCGGCCCCGCCGGCCCGATCCAGTACATGGGACGCCCGCGCGGGTCTTCGATGCGCGAGACGGCCTCCGCCTTGTGGCGATGGCCGAGGCGGGTCGCCACCATGCCGCGCAGCGCGTCCAACGGCGCATCGGGCACATTCACGTTGAGGATGGTGCTCGGGCTGAGCCGCGCATCGCGCAGCCCGGCCACCAGCCGTACGGCCACCGCGCCAGCGGTCTCCAGGTGCTCCGGCTGATGGGATGCGATGGACACCGCGATGGCGGGCAGGCCCAGAAAACGGCCCTCGGTAGCGGCGGCCACCGTGCCGGAGTAGATAACGTCGTCGCCCAGGTTCGGCCCATGGTTGATGCCGGCCACCACTAAGTCCGGCTCCGCGTCGAGCAGCCCGGTGATGGCTAGGTGGACGCAGTCCGTGGGCGTACCGTTGACCCGGATGATGCCATTGTCGAGCCGCTCGGCGCGGATCGGCACGTCCAAGGTCAGCGAGTTGCTGGCACCGCTGCGGTCACGGTCCGGCGCCACCACCGTGACCCTGCCCAGCGGCGCCAGCGCCTGCGCAAGCACGTGCAGCCCCGGTGAGCGATAGCCGTCGTCGTTGCTGATCAGTATGTTCATGCTCGCCTATTGATCGGCGTTTTCCGTGCGCGGCGCCCGCGGCCGGCGCAATGTCGCCTCGGCGTGCGACAATTCGGACACGTTCTCAGGGCCGGTTGGCCCCGCGCGCGACGGCCCGACATCCTGAGGCAGGATCGCTCGGCGGGATAGCCGAAGCGGACGCCGGCATCATAACCGGAACCATCGCGACCAGGACGGCCCGGTCGAGTGGCGGTACGCTTGACCGAGTCCCACCGACAATCATAATCCAGATGAACAAACAGCTCCACGACTCTGATTCGGAACTATTTCGTACCGCGGTCAGCGACGCAGAGCCGTTGCCGGCCAATCAGGCCGAGCCCTACCGCAAGCGCCCGCCGCCGGTGCCGCGCCCACGACCGGTCGAAGACGAGCCCGACGACGCCACGTTGCTTGCCGAAAGCCAGGTCGAGACTCATGACTACCTGCTCTACGCACGCCCGGGCATACAGAGGCGCGTGGTCGCGGAGCTGCAGCGCGGAAACATCGAGCCGGAGCTTGAGGTGGACCTGCACGGGCTGCGCGCCGAGCACGCCCGCGCCGTCCTCAAGGAGTTTTTCGCCGACTGCCGCCACCGGCGCGTGCGCTGCGCGCGCATCATCCACGGCAAGGGCCGCGGCTCCGACAGCCGCCAGCCGGTGCTCAAGTGTAAGGTGAACTACTGGCTGCGGCTGCGCGAGGACGTGCTGGCCTTCTGCTCCGCGACGCGCCGTGACGGCGGCAGCGGCGCCGTCTACGTGCTCCTGCGCAACCCGGACAAGGCCGCCGAGCGGCGGCCACGCCCTTGATCACCGCGCGCCTGCCAGATAGGGGTTGGGCAGTATTCGGTGCAGGTCGGGTTCGTGCTGCAGCGTAACCCGACGGCGAGCGTCCGTAAGCCGTTGATGGTCGGGTTACGCTATTGCTAACCCGACCTACGATCCGCTCGATTTCGGCGTTGCGGACAATGCTCGCTCGATCTCGATAGCGTGCGCCCGCGCGCCGAGCGCGTTGTGCCGGTTCAGGAAACTCTTCAGAAGTACATCGTCTGCCAACCTGCTGCATCGTGACCCAAGCTTCGACCCACTCCCCCCGGCCGGCCGGGCGCAAGCGCGTCCTGTCGCGATACCTCTTCGCCGCGCTCGCCTTGTTGCTCATGGGCCAGGCCGCGGGGCAGGACACCACGACCGGCTCCGGCACCAACGCCAGCGGCAACAGGCCGACGCAGGCGCTGGTGGAGCAACGCATCAAGGACCTGGACAAGGCCACGGACCTGTCCGAGTCCGAGCGCGGCAAGCTCACCGGCGATCTCAACGCCGTGCTCAAGGATCTCGCGGACGCCAATCGCTTCGAGGCCGCCGCCGCAGACTATGCCGCCACCCTGGAGCAGGCGCCGAAGCAGACGGAGGCTATCCGCGCCAAGCTGGAGCAGGCGGGTGAGGCCCCTGAGCAGCCGCAGCTCGAACTTCCGAAAAGCGCCGACCTCGCGACCGTGGAGTCGCGCATCACCGCCGAGCAGGCGGAGATATCAAACATCGAGGCGCGCATCGCCAAGCTCTCGGATGCGCTCAATGGCGACGACCAGCAACCGGCGAAGATCCGCGAGCGCATGGCCGCCATCGACACCGAGCTCACCGCGCTGCAGAGCCCGCCCGGTGCCACGGAGACCCTGTCTGCGCGTGCCCGCGAGGTAAGCGACTGGACACGCCAGGCACGCCGCGCACGGTTGCAGGCCGAACGGCAGATGTTGGAGCAGGAAATCCTGAGCGCCGACGCCCGCCGCCAACTGACCCTGGCCGAGCGCGATCAGGAGCAGCTCGCGCTGGACCAGGCCAAGGCCCGCCGCAAGGCACTGGAAGCGCGCGCGGACGCCCTGCGCAAGGCCGCCGCCGACGCCGTGCAACAGAGCCTGGATGCCGATCGCGCCGCCGCGGCCGACTCCCATCCATTGGTGCAGGAATGGGTGGAGCGCAACGCCGAGCTCGGCCAGGCCATCAGCGACGCCACCGCGGCGCTGGCCAAGCTGGACGAACAACGCACGGACATCGAGCAGGAAACCGCGCGCATCGAGGAGGAGTTCGCCAACGCCCGCGAGCGCCTGGAGGCGGCCGGCCTCAACCGCGCCCAGGGTCAGGTGCTGATCGACCAGCGCTCGCAGTTGCCGGACCTGCGCCGCCTGCGCAAGCAGGCCGCCGAGCGCGCCGACAGCATCGCCGACAGCACCCTCAACTCCATCCGCTGGCGCGAGGAGCTGCGCCGCCTCGACGACCTGGATGCCTGGGTGCAGAAGCGGCTCGCCGGGCTGCCGCCGGACGCACTGTCCGCGGAATCCCGCCCACAACTAGAGGAGGAGCTGCGCGCCCAGGCGGAAACCCGGCGCGGCCTCCTGCGCACCGCCCTCGACATGGAAGACAGCTACCGCAGCGCCCTCGGCGAGGTGGACTTCGCCGCCCAGCGCCTGCGCGAGGTGACGCAACACTACGACCGCTACCTGTCCGAGCGCCTGCTCTGGGTGCGCAGCATCGGCCCCATCGCCAAGCAGTCCTTCGCCGCGCTGCCTTCCGCGCTCTACATGCTGGTGCGGCCCGACAACTGGGTGGCCGTGGTCAGTACGCTCGCCGTGGAAACCACGCGCTCCCTGGAGCTGTGGCTCGGGCTGGCGGCGGTGCTGATCCTGCTCTGGCGCGGCGCCCCGCTCAGGCGCGCCATCCGCGCCAGCGCCGAGCCATTGCGGCGCATCAGCACCGACCGCTTCCGCTACACCCTCGTCGCGCTGGGGCTGACACTGCTCGCCTGCTTGCCCTGGCCGCTGCTGGCGCTGACGCTGGGGTACGTGCTGAGCGGCTCGCTGGAGGCGAATGTCTTCACCAAGTCCCTGGGCGATGCGCTGATCGCCATCGTCCCGGCGCTCTATTACCTGTTGGCGTTGCGTATGCTGTGCATGCGCGGCGGCATCGCCGACCGCCACTTCCGCTGGCGCACCGACACCGTGCTGCTGGTGCGCCGCAGCGCCTATTGGGCGATCACGCTGCTGCTGCCGGTGGGACTGGTGGCCGCCCTGGTGCATGGCTATCGCAACCCGGACTTCACCGGCACCCTGGGGCGCCTGTCACTGGCCCTGTTCGAGCTCGGCTTCGCGATACTAATGGCGCTGGTCCTGCACCCGGGGCGCGGCGCGCTCCGGCACACGCTCGAAGAGCACGCGGACGGCTGGCTGAACCGTCTGCGTCTCATCTGGTACCCAGCGATGGTGGCGGTGCCCGTGGGACTCGCGGGCCTGGCCCTGGCGGGCTTCCTGTACACCTCCGGCACGCTGCTCAAGTCCTTGGTGGACGAGCTCTGGCTCGCGCTCGGGCTGCTGGTCGCGCATCAGCTCATCGCCCGCTGGCTACTGGTGACACGACGCCGGCTGGCGCTGCAGGCGGCCCTCGACCGCCGCGCCCAGCGCGAGGCCGCCAAGGCCGCCGAGGCCACCGGCGCGGAAACCCTTGTCGTGCCGGAGGACGCGGTGGACCTGGACGCCCTCGACGCGCAGACCCGCCGGCTCCTGAACTTGGCCGTCTTCGCCGCCGCCGTCGTCGGCCTCTGGATCATCTGGTCCGACGTGCTGCCGGCGCTCAACATCTTCGACCGGGTGACGCTGTGGAGCTACAAAGGCACCGTCAGCGGCGTCGAGAAGTCCATTCCCGTCACCCTCGCGGACATCGGACTCGTGCTGGTAATCATCGCCGCGTCCATCGTTGCGGCCCGCAACCTGCCGGCGCTGCTGGAGATCCTGCTGCTTCAGAACAGCGACATCACCGCCGGCAGCCGCTACACCATCATCACCCTCACCCGCTATACCATCATCGCCATCGGCACGCTGATGGTCTTCGGCACCTTGGGGCTATCCTGGGCACAGGTACAATGGCTGGTGGCGGCGCTCGGTGTTGGCATCGGCTTCGGCCTGCAGGAGATCGTCGCCAACTTCATCAGCGGCCTCATCATCCTGTTCGAGCGGCCGGTGCGGGTCGGTGACATCGTCACCATCGGCGACACCACCGGCGTCGTGACCCGCATCCAGATCCGCGCCACCACGGTGCGCAACTGGGACCGCCAGGAGCTGCTGGTGCCGAACAAGGAATTCATCACCGGGCGGCTGCTCAACTGGACCCTGTCCGACCAAATCAACCGCGTCGTCATCCCGGTGGGCGTCGAATATGGCAGCGACACCCGCAAGGCAATGCGCCTGCTGGCCGACGTCGCCCGCGAGAACGAGCACGTGCTGGACGACCCGCCCCCGGTAATCTCGTTCGAAGGATTCGGCAACGACGCGCTCAACCTGATACTGCGCTGCTATCTCCAGAGCATGGACTTCCGCATCGACACCATCAGCGCGCTGCATCAGGCCATCGACGATAAGTTCCGCACCGCCGGCATCGGCATCGCGTTCCCGCAGCGCGACATCCACCTGCGCTCCTCGGAGCCGCTGGAAGTGCACATGAGCCGCGGCACGCGTCCCGCGCCGGGACCTGGCGACGATACCGCGCAGGATGGCGGCGGCGCGGCACCAGCGGCGGGCACCTGAACGAGCGCCACACGGCAGCCAGACCGAACAAGCAACACTGCCATGCCGACACTCGACCGCCTGCACCAGTGGTTTGGACTCGCCTTCGCCTATCGGCTCGACGGCCGCGGCGGCGGCACGCCCATCAGCTGGCGCGAGCTCGCCGAGCGCGATCCCGCGGCCCCGGAACAGATCTGGGTCCATCTCATCCTGCGCCATCCCAACGCGCTGCGCTGGCTGCGCGAAGACAGCGGCCTGGACGAGCTGACCGTGGACGCGCTCACTGCCACCAACGCGGGCCCCCGGCTGGTGCGCCGCGCCGACACCTTGCTGCTGTTGCTGAAGGGTATCGAGCAGAGCTCCACCGCGAGGCCGGGCGACATGGTGGCAGCGCGGCTGTGGACCGACGGGCGCTTGCTCATCAGCGGCCAGCAGGAACGCCTGCTCGCCGTCCAGGACCTGCATCGCGCCCTCGCGCACGGCACCGGCCCCTGCGACATCGGCGAGATCATCGCCGACCTCGCCGACCTCCTGATGACCCACACCGACGACGTGCTGGAGGAACTGGAAGAGGCCACGCGGCGCATCGGCCGCGCCGCCAACCGCGCCCGCCACACCGAAGACCTGGTCGCGGAGCTCGCCACCCTGCGCCGGCGCATGATACGCATGCGCTTCCATTTGCAACCGCAGCGCCGCGCGCTGGCAGACCTCGCCGGTGGCGGTCCGCACTGGCTCCGCGATGAGCCGCGCCGCGCCGTGCGCGAGGTGGCCGACCGCTGCCTGCACGCCATCGACGGCCTCAGCGCCGCGGGCGAGATCACCGAAATCACCCAGGACGAGATCCTGCAACGCTCCTCCGAGACCACGGAGCGGCGCGTCTACTCCCTCACCATCATCACCGCCATCTTCCTGCCGCTCAGCTTCATCACCGGCCTGCTCGGCGTCAACGTGGCCGGTATCCCCGACGCCAACAACCCGATTGCCTTCCTGCTGCTGTGCCTCTTCCTCGCCGGCATCACCCTGGCCCAGCTCTGGCTGCTGCACCGTAAAGGCTGGCTCTAGCCGGCGACCAGCACCCGACGCGCCGGCTTCAGCCCAAGCCCCGCTACGTCGACTCGCAGTCGCCCCCTGGGGCCGCCGAGTTGCACTCGGCGCGCGGACAAGCAGCATCGTTTGCGCCCCCCAACGCCGCCGACGCGGCATCGAGCCCCGCCGGCGGCGCGCCGAGCGCAACTCGGCGCGCCGGCGCCAACCTCAGTCGGCACCGTCACCGAGTCAACCGCCCAGACTTTTTACCAGTACTCGAAAAGCACTATCCCCGATTGCGCCAGATCAGACACCGATATTGCGGCGCATACCCGAAATGGCGACACTGCCGACACGTCAAGCGCCTCTCACGGGCGTACCAAGGGACGAACGCCGTGATCGCCGCCACCCAACATCCGCCAGCTGCTCAGAGCAGCCGCTCTCCCCGAGCAGACCTGCCACGGCGCCCCTTCACCCCCGGCTTACGAACGCCAAGCGTCCGCCAACGCCCGCCGGCTCAACCACACTTCTGCCGGCATCACCGCCCGCCCGATCACCGGACAGAGCCTCGCTGCCCTGTCCCCTTCGGGCTCCTTCGCTCTATTCGCAAGAACGATAGGAACCCGAATGGAAGCCACGCGATATGGCGCTAGGCCGCCGATCAGATGGCACCTCATACACAGGCCCAAGCCTACTCAACTGCTGGGCAAAGGCGTCGGCCGAGACAAATGAGCAATAAACTTTATGGACGAGGATCAATGAGGCGGGCCCACTTTTTGCTTGTTAATGCGCAATCATGGGCCTGGTCTTGCAACCGCGTATGCGCGATTGGCAAGGCCCGCGTAATGACGCGACTTCCGAGCGACACTCACAGAGGCAGTTCTCGGCCCCGTCACTTTCGTTCCTGCACAATGCGGAAGTTGGAGAAATGGGGCTCGGCCGTGCCTTTTGCCTCCCTTGATACAAAATCAATGCCGCATAGGTAAAGAGCAAGACCGCGTGGCTTTCGCAACCGACGCCGCACCGCATGGCTCCGCATTACCGAGCACCGATTCCCGTAACGCGCACTGCTATTGGCATGATGACCTTTTCACACCTGCGAAAGTGAATGCAACCGAAAAAGTGAATGCACGAAGACCTCCCGCCCGGACCTGCGACGGCGACTTCGGGTAACCGGAGAGCGCCACGCCAAGAGCATAACCTATCCGCCACACCGGACAAGTACCCCCACCCACGGCAGCACAGCGGAGCCAGCCCCATGAGACACCTCGTTTCTGTTCCGACGATCTTGTCGCTCGCACTTTCCCTGCCCACGGTAGCTCATGCTGCCGTTATAGAACCTGACGACTTTGCGGGCCAAAGGCTAACCGATCTCTCGTTCGAAAACGTATCAAGAATCTGGGAAACTTCAGAGTATCCGTATACGAGTAACGACGACCGCGGGGTCTATTCCCGTGCCGACGGCACAGGTAACTATGTTTTCGGCCATAATTCCGCCTCCTATATGGCGTCCAACATACAATGGCTTTGGCTGCCGAATTCCCCTTGGAGCACTCACTATGCCGACTTTAAGATCGACTTTACATCACCAGTCGACTCGTTTTCGTTTTTGGCAAACGGCCCATCGGTACGGGTCGGATGGAGTGACGGTAGCACCTGGGAATTCTGGGAATTTGAACAATACGTACTCGGCTTCACCGACTGGCACCTTTATGAATTGACGTTCGACGCATCGACAACCGTAACTCAGATTATGATCAGTGGGTATGGCAATGTCCCAGAATACTCTGGCACTGATGCACAAATCCTGCTTGACACATTCACATATGAGGTAAGGCAGGAAGCGCCGGCGCCAAGCGTGTTGTTGCTGCTAATGCCTGGACTCATCGCCCTGAACGGGATCAGGGGGCGGCTCGTGCAATCACGCACGCTTGATTGCGAGCCCCGCCCGCAGACGCGACCCTAAGAGGAACCTGCACAGGTAGCTCCGGGCCTCCGGCGCTTTCATTTTCAACCAGCGCCGGGCGCGCATCCAGCTGCCAAGGTTGAGTCGAGGCGAACTGCGCCGAGTGGCATCCCGCGAGCCATTAGGCTCGTGCCGCCTCACCTGTCACAAACTTGACGACGCGGAGATAAATCAAATGAAGAGGAATTTGCCCATACTGTCTCTGACACTGATCCTTAGCCTCGGCGGCACCTCCGCTTCTGCCACGCTTGTGGATGGAAGCACGGAGAACCTTGCAGCCTACTCCGCCAAGCAACTGCTGGAGAATGCGCTGGCGTTTTCGGACGGGATGTATTGGATGGACGAGCAAATGGGGCTCGGCTTTCCTTTTGTGGCCTGCGCCGACATGACCACCGACGGGGGTGGGTGGACACTTGGCATCGTGAGCCTTGACGCCGATCCGCTCGCCAGCTTCTCGATCCTCGCCAACACGGGTACCGTCAGCGCCCCGTTTGGCTCATCATATAGTCGCGCGGTGTCGTATTTGGGGCTCGAGCAGGATGCCGAGTTTCACTATCTGATTCGATCCGGAGGCACGACCATTTTCGATGGCATCTACTCCGGGCGCTTCGACGATTCCACGCCCACCTTCACGACATCGATCGATACGTTCGGGCTAAACGGGGTACTCGACAGTACATACGATTTCCATCGCGCGGATCGCAACTACGACGTTGCCGTGCTGTTGCGGGAGAGCTCAACCCCTACACCACGAGACGTTGTCGCGAACACGCCGGAGCCGGAGACAATCCTGCTTTTGGCGGTGGGGCTTATCGGTGCGGCCGCGCAAAGAGTAGGTCGTCGGGGAGCGACACAGCACTGAAAGAGGGCATGGATCACGATTCGCGCAGCAGCCGGCCGGCTGTAGCAGCGGCGTCCCCGCCGCGACTGGGCGCTCATCGCGCCGGGGGCGGCGCTCCCACAGGGGCTGGCCGCTGGCTCAGGGCATGCTCATCGCCGCGACGGCCGTCGCGCGATGGCGACGCCGATCAGGCCGGTGGTCAGCAGCCAGGCGACGCCTGGCACGGGCACGACGCTCGGGTGGACCACCCGCAGGCCGATGCCGGTGGACGTGGTCACGACATCGAAGATCGCGCTTTCGTCGTAGCTGTTGCCGGTGACGGTTGAAAAACTACCGCTGAGTCGTAGGTCGGGTTAGCGCAGCGTAACCCGACGTTGGGCATCGGTAACGCGTTGCTTGTCGGCTTACGCTATCGCTAACCCGACCCACGATGCTGGAGAGACTGGGCAAGTATTCTCAGAAACGCCCGATCCGTGGCTCCAGGGTAGGATGAGCAAAGCGAAGCGTGCCCATGTTGCAGCAGGTTGCGGACGACCCATGGTGGGCACGCTGCCGCTTTGCCCACTCTACGCCCCATTCTTGCCCGGTCGCTGGGGCGTGGGAGCCGGCGCCCCCTGGCCGGAGTTGTGATCGCCCTCGGCCGGGCCGCTCGCACCCGCCGGCGGCGTCACTCCGCAGGGGCCCGCAGCAGCAACAGAAACCCTGGGTAACCCGACATGAGATGGAAAGGCGTTCATCACGTGGAGTTTTCGGTTCTCGATTACGACGCATCGATTGCCTTTTTCGACAAGATGTTCGGCTGGCTCGGCTACAAGAGCTTCTGGACGCTGGACATCGGCTATCGCTCCACCTATTACATGGCACGGTTTCCGTTTCCGCACAGCTATATCGGCATTCAACCCGCGCAGACCGGCGGCAAGCTCGATCCGGATGCGCACGCCACCGGCATTCACCACGTGGCGCTTTGGGCCCGGAACCGCCGCGAGGTCGATGCGTTCCACCGGGACTTCCTGTTGCCCAACGGCGTCGAGGTGACCGAGCCACCGCAGGAATATCCGGTGTACACGCCGGGCTACTACGCGGTGTTCTTCAACGACCCCATCACCGGCATCCACTTCGAGCTGGCCCACTCGCCGTATGTGCCGTCGCTGTCGGCCTACCGGCGCTGGATCGCCGCCCTCAAGGACGCCTGGAAGGGGCATCCCGAATGGCAGCAGCCGCCGTGGAAGGCGGCGATGCGAGCCCTGCCGTCGCGGTCAGACCAGCGCTGAAGCTGCGAAGAAAGCCCGTTGCGGCTTCGGGTCACGCGACAGCCGTCGGTCGGGCCGACGCAGGAGGCCCGACGAGCAGGCGTTTGCATCGGGCGCCGCGTCGGGCTTCGTTCCTCAGCCCAACCTACACGGCGCTGGTCTACAAGCTCGAAGCCGACGCCGGTCAATCCGCCCCGGACGTCGATCCTGAGCCCGTCCGCCGCCGTGGGAGCGCCGTCCCCGGCGCGACGGGCGTCCAGTCGCGGCGGGGACGCCACTCCCACGGGGCGATGGCTCTGGACGGAATTGTGCTCGAGGCTTCGTCCCGGCGTCGGCGCGATTTTGTGCATTGATTTCGATCCCTGCCGCGACGCCGGCGGGCGGCTATACTGCCGCCCCTATCCCGGGCCGCAGCCGGCCTCCTTGACGCAGCGACATCAGCAGGCGATGGCGACACCCGCCGCAACGGCCCCCTCCCCAGAGCTGGCGCCCGCCGTCGCGGCCGCCATCGTCAACGGCGACACCCTGGCCGCCGTGGACCTGGGCTCCAACTCCTTCCACCTGCTGGTGGCGCGCATGGACGGCGGCACGCTACAGGTGATGGACCGCTACAAAGAGATGGTGCGCCTGGGCGAAGGCCTCACCATCGACAAGCACCTGCGCGAGGACGTGGCAGAGCGCGCGCTGGCCTGCCTGGAGCGCATGGGCCAGCGGCTCAAGGACATGCCGCCGGAGCGGGTGCGTGCAGTGGGCACCAACACGCTCCGGCAGGTGCGCCCGGAGGCGCACTTCCTGCCGCGGGCGGAGCGGGCGCTGGGGCATCCCATCGAAGTGATCGCCGGGCGCGAGGAGGCGCGCCTGATCTACCTCGGCGTCTCCCATGGGCTCGCCATCGGCGACGAGAAGCGATTGGTCATCGACATCGGCGGCGGCAGCACGGAGGTCATCGTCGGCGAAGGCTTCCAGCCAACGCTGCGCGAGAGCCTGCACATGGGCTGCGTGAGCATGTCGCAGCGCTTCTTCGGCAACGACAAGATCACCGCGAAGCAGATGGACAAGGCCGAGCTGTACGGCGCGCTGGAAGTGCGCCCGGTGCGCGAGCTGTTCCGCCAGTCCGGCTGGGCTACGGCCACCGGCAGCTCCGGCACCATCAAGTCCATCGCCGCGGTGGTGATGGGCGAGGGCTGGAGCGAGGACGGCATCACCGCGGAGTCCCTGGAGCGGCTGCGTGAGGCCATGATCGAGGCCGGCAAGGTCTCGGCGCTCGGCTTCAAGGGCCTGAGCGAGGAGCGCCGGCCGGTGTTCGCCGGCGGTGTCGCGGTGCTGCGCTCGCTGTTCACGAGCCTGGCCATCGCCCACATGCGCGTGTCCGACCAAGCGCTGCGCGAGGGGCTCATCTACGAGATGGTGGGCCGGCTGGAGCACGAGGACGTGCGCGAGCGTACCGTCGCCACCATGACCCGCCGCTTCGACGTCGACCAGGCCCACGCCGCGCGGGTGCGCGAGACGGCGCTGCACCTGCTGGAGCAAGTCCGCGAGCCCTGGCAGCTCAGTCACCCCAACTACGCGCCCATCCTCGGCTGGGCCGCGGAGCTGCACGAGATCGGCCTCGCCGTCGCCCACAGCCAGTACCAGAAGCACGGCGCCTACCTCATCGGCAACGCCGACCTGTCCGGCTTCACCCGCCAGGAACAGCAGGTGCTGGCCGCGCTGGTGCTGGGCCACAGGCGCAAATTCCCGCTGGACGCGTTTCTCGCGCTGCCGAGCGGCGTGCGCCGCTGCGCGCAGCGGCTCTGCGTGCTGCTGCGTCTGGCAGTGCTGATGCATCGCGGCCGCAGCCCCGACAGCATGCCGGAGCCAACACTCACCGCGAACGAGGACACGCTGGTACTACGCTTCCCGGACGGCTGGCTCGATCAACACCCCCTGACCCGTTTGGAACTGGAGGAAGAGGCCACAAGGCTCGTCCCCGGCGGACTGGCGCTGGATTTCGGCTGAGCGGCGTCGCGGGGCCGCGCAAAGCCACATCGAGATTACGGTCAAGCAACCGCGCGCGGGAGCGATGCTGATAAAATCGGGCGCGTCTCGCGACCCGGTCTCGCGACCCGCGTCCGCCCGGTGCCGGCGGACACCCGCCATCCCGCCTACACACAAGAAGGAGGACAGCGACACCATGGCCAAACTCTTTTCCGACGAGTGGATGAATGAGCTCAAGGACGCCTGGAACAACGAACCCGACGTCAGCGGCAAGCTGGCCGAGATCGGCTTCGACTCCATTATCACCTGCGGCTTCAAGAACGAGGACGACCCCCGCGGCGTCTTCGTGGTCGAAAAGGGCATCTGCACACGCGCCGGCGACTGGAGCGGCGAATCCCCCGACTGGGACATGCGCGCCGACATGGACGACTGGCTCAAGTGGGTCAAGAAGGGCATCGGCATGATGGGCATGGGCACCGCCTACGCCACCGGCAAGCTCAAGTTCAAGCACGGCGACTACGCCGCCATGATAAAGGACCCGCGCATGGCCGGCCCCTTCGTCAAGAGCTTCAATCTAATGAAGCAGATCGGCGCCGACGAGCTCGGCTGAGCCGCGCCCCGATGCCACCCGCCGGGCGGCGGCACCCTGCCGCCGCCCACCGTTCCCCGCCCGATCTTCCCTTGCAATCGGTCTCGCCCGGCACGCTCGCCGCGTCCATCGAGGGCACCGAGCCGTGGGTGGACATCACCGACTTGCTCGGCGGCTAGTGCTTCGCTGCGGAAATTCCGAGACCGGCCTCCCTCGTGGTCGTGGTCGTGGTCGT
>NZ_JAJDNQ010000127.1 GCF_022340605.1 Thiohalocapsa sp. | reverse complement strand
CTTCGACGCCATCACCTCCGGCAGGGCCTTCAACCCGCAGATCGCGGTGATCCTCGACGGCAACTACTACCAAGACGACGCCAAAGAAGGAGACGGCGCCGCGCTGGTGGGCGTGGCATTCTGGCCCGGACGCAGCCTTGCCCACGAACATGGCGAGGCGGGCGACGGGCACGACCACGGCGATGGCGGCCACGTGCACAACTACGCCGAGCCCGGCTTCAACTTCCGCGAGGCGGAGCTGTCCTTCACGGCCACCGTGGACCCGTACTTCGACGCGGCGACGTACATCTCCATCGACGGCGACGGCAACGTCGAGCTGGAGGAGGCCTACTTCCAGACCCGCGCCCTACCCTGGGGTTTCAAGGTGAAGGGCGGCAAGTTCCTGAGCGACTTCGGCTACATCAACCGCCAGCACCCGCACCAGTGGGACTTCGTGGACCAGAACCTGCCGTACCTGAACCTGCTCGGCTTCCACGGGCTCCAGGACACCGGCCTGCAGCTGACCTGGGTGCCGGACTTGCCGTTCTATGCGCTGATCGGTGGCGAGGCCTTGCAGGGCAACCAGGAGGTCTTCGGCGCCACGGTCAGCGAGGCGGAGCAAGTTGAGCTCAACCTCGGCAAGACCCAGGAAGGGCCGCGGCTCTTCACCGCATTCACCAAGATCGCGCCGGAGCTGGGGCAGAACCATGCGCTCCAGTTCGGCGTGTCCTATGCCCATGCCGATCAGCAGCAAGCGGTGGAGGTGCACACCCACACGGGAGAGATCGAGCACGAGCACGACGCCGAAGGGGACCAGGCGCCTACGGACGGAGACAACGACCACATGCACGCCTATGGCGACGGCGTGACCGAAGAGCTGCATGAGACGGGCCTGGCCGGCAGCGCCGACCTCTGGGGTATCGACCTCGTCTACAAGTACGATGCCCCGGGGGCCCATGGACAGGGCGACTTCACCTTCCAGAGTGAATACCTGCGCAACATCGACTACATGAAAGTGCGCTCCAGCGCCCACCCGGAGCAGATCGGCAGCGCCCGCAACGTCACCACCGACGGTCTCTATGCCCAGGTCACCTACGGATTTCTGCCGAAGTGGAAGGCAGGCGTGCGCTACGACGTGCTCGGGCTGACGAACAAGGTCAGCGGCGGGGTCGACGAGGGCTTCGGCAGCTCCGAGCGCTGGACCGCGGACGTCACCTGGAGCCTGTCCGAGTTCTCGCAGCTGCGGGCCCAGTACGCCTACAACGACATCCTGGTGGCCGAGGACAAGCGCGAGTACTTCAACGCCTTCTACCTCCAATTCTTGATGAGCTTGGGGAGTCATGGGGCGCATGAATTCTGAAGAAGTGCGGCGTGCGGCGTGTGGCGTGCGGGGGTGCGGTCCATTGGCACCAGGGCCTGGGCTGATCGTGGTTTCGAGTGACGGAGGTGAAAGATGAGACGAGTGCTGATGGGGGTGCTGGCCGGGCTGGCGTTGCTGGCGGGGCCGGTGCTGGCGCTGGACGTGGTGGCGACGAGCCCGAGCATGGGGGCGCTGGTGCGCGCCGTTGCACCCGGCGCGGGGCTGACCGTGCTCGCCGGGCCGCAGCAGGACCTGCACATGCTGCAGGCCAAGCCCAGCATGATCCGCGCGCTGCGGGGCGCTGACCTCTTGGTCGCCGTCGGCGCCGAGCTGGAGGTGGGCTGGCTGCCGGCGGCGAGCTCGGGTGCCGCGAACCCCGCTATTCTCCCGGGGCGCGAGGGCTACTTCGAGGCCGCCGCTCAGGTGCCGCTGCTGGACGTCGGCGGCCCGGCGGACAGGGCGATGGGCGACATGCACCCGGCAGGGAACCCGCACGTGGACCTGGACCCGGTGCGCATGGCCCAGGTGGCCGAGGCGTTGGGTGAACGCATGGCCCAGCTGGATGCGGCCAACGCCGCGGCCTATCGGCGCAACGCCGCGCGCTTCGCCGAGGCCGTGTCGGAGCGGGTGCCGGCGTGGCAGGCACGGCTCCAGGACGCGCCGGGGGTGGTGCTCTACCACCGCGATGCCGTGTACCTGCTGGAGCGCTTCGGCGTGCCACTGCTCGGCACCATCGAGCCGGTGCCGGGGGTGCCGCCGAGCGGCCGCGACCTGCGCGCGCTGGCAGGCAAGCTGCGGGGCCGCGACGGGATCATCATCCACGCGCCGTACCAGGCGCCCAAGGGGCCGCGCAAGCTCGGCCGGGAGCTGGGCTGGCCGGTGCAGACCCTGCCGCTCGAGCCGCCGGTGGACGCCGACGGAGATGGCTATCTACGGCACATCGACCGCTGGGTGAGCACGATTGCGACCGCCGGCTGAGCTGGCAACGGGCGAGTCGCGCCCGGCGCCTTCAACGGCCGCGCTGCTGGCGGCGCATGGCCTCATCGCCGGCTGGTCGCGGCCGGTGGTGGGGCCCGTCTCCTTTGCACTGCACCGGGGCGACGTGCTCGGCCTGTGGGGCGCCAACGGCAGCGGCAAGTCGACCCTGCTCGCGGCCGTCGCCGGCCAGGCACGCCGCTTCGGCGGGGCGATCGAGCGCGCGCCGGGGATCGGGCTCGCCGTTCAGCCGCAGGCGCCGGTGCGCTTCGCGCCGCTGCCGGTGACCGGCCGGGAGCTGCTGCACATTGCCGGCGTGGCCGCGGCAGCCGACGGGCTCCCGCCGACCCTCGCCCGGGTGCTGGGCCGCCGGCTGGACCGCATCAGCGGCGGCCAGTACCAGCTCCTTTGCGTCTGGGCGGCGCTCGCCGGCGGCGCGCGGCTGGTGCTGCTGGACGAGCCCACGAACAACCTGGACCCGACCCACGCGGCGCTCTTGGGCGAGATGCTTGCGGCGCGCCGCGCCGACCGCGCCGTGCTGCTGGTGAGCCACGAGAGACCTTTTCTAGACGCCCACTGCACCCGGGTATTGGCGCTGGACGGCTAGCCGATGGACACCAGCACACTGTTGGACCCCATGTTCCGCCTGCCCTTCACCACCGGGCTGCTGTTGTCGGGCGTGCTGCCGCTGCTCGGTGCCCTGCTGTTGCTGCGCGACGAATGGCTCGCCGCGCTCGGCCTCGCGCACCTGGCCGCGGCCGGCGCGCTGCTCGGCGCCGCCGCCGGGCTGCCGGCGGTGCTGGGCGGGCTCCTCGCGGCCGCCGGCGGCGCCATCGCCAAGGGCGGCATCGGCGCCCGCGGCAACGCCGTCTACGGCTTCATGATCCTGGGCGGCTGGTCCGCGCTGCTGCTGATCGCCGCCAACACCGCCCTGGGCGAGCAGTTGGGCCATGCGCTGATCGAGGGACAGCTCTACTTCGCGGGCCCGGTGGAACTGGCCGCCGCGGTGGGGCTCGGGCTCGCAGCCGCCGTCTCCTTGCCCTGGCTCATGCCCCGGCTGCTGCGCGCCCGGCTCTTCCCACAGCACGAGATCGCCAACCGGCTGCCCGCGCGGCGCTGGCACCTGGGCTTCGACCTGCTCACCGCCGCCGGCATGGCCACCGCCACGGCGAGCGTCGGGCTCATGGCAGCGTTCGCGCTGGTCCTGGCCCCGGCCTGGATCGCGTTCCGCATCGCGCCCGGATGGCGCTGGACGCTCCTCCTGTCCGTGGGCCTCGGTGTCGGAGGTTTCGTTTTCGCCTTCGGCATGGCACTGCTGCTCGATCAGCCCTTCGCGCCCGTCCTGGTGGCTGTTCTCCTGGCCGCGGCCGCCACGACCGCCCGGCCGTCGGTTCGGGCGTAACCGATTTGCCAACCCGACATCGGCGCGGCATAGTCCGCGGCCGGCAACCAATCGACAGAGGAGACGTAAGCCCCATGACCCCCA
>NZ_JAJDNQ010000100.1 GCF_022340605.1 Thiohalocapsa sp. | reverse complement strand
CGCCGGTTGACCGGACAGCGCGGGTCCTCCAGCGTGGCAAAGGCCGCGACAAGCGATTGCTCGCCAGGAATCGGGGTTGTTTCGACGGACACGCGCAGAACTCCACAATATCTTTGCCTTCAGTGAAGTGTGGCGCTTTTTTCAGGCCGAGTCTAAAAGTATATCGTAACAATCTGATGCGATTGCCCTGGGGAGGAGCCCCCTGTGTCGTTCGGTGTGCGCCTACCTGGAGCCCCGCTGGTTCACGCCCCGATCAGCATGACGTCTGCCCGCACGAAATGCTCCTGCGGTTGTACGACGACCCAGGCTCTCTGCGTGAATGGGGCAACACCGCGACAATGATAAGGGTGCGCGACGATCGGTGATGTTGAGCAAATAGGAACATCAGCGGGTTGGAGGTGTCTGGTTGTCGTCTTTCCGCACGGCGACATCGGTGAGCTGGTGGAGGTGACTAACGCCATGGTCGCCCACGAAGTGCCGGTCCGCGTAGACACGGGGGCTGTGCTAAGCGTGGCCGATGCCTTTCTGATCGGGCGGCGCAGCGGCGGTGGTGCGGCTCCTGCGGGGTCGAGCCTTGCGAATCGGGAGATGCCGTGCTGCTGCGCTTTGGCCGCTGGCGACGGCCCTGGAAACTGGCGGCCGCAAACTGCTGCGCCGCGGGAACCTGATCGGCAACCGTGCCCGCGCTGCCCGGTGGCACGGCTGCTCACGGCGTGACAACGCGCTGGAGCGCCCCGCTGCGCTTTTCGCGTGTTTCGTAGTGCCTCTTCAGGACGCCGCAGGTACGCATGCGACTGATACAACGTTCGCTACGTTGAGTAAGTCTGTCCAGAGTCATGACCCCATGGGAGCGACGCCCCGCTGCGATTGGACGCACATCGCGCCGAGGACGGTGCTCCCACGGCGGCGGACGAGTTCATGATCGACGCTGTAACGCGTATCTGCTCGTTCGCCGGGTGCAGAAAGGTGGCGCGAACTTCCCGGGGCCCGAGACCTGGCGCCAAGTCGGGGGGTGAAGGGGGTGAGCCGCCGCTCCGGCCGCAAGGTCTTCAGCTAAGCTCTGATTTTCGGCCTGTGGCTTTGGCGTCGTGCCGGCAGCGGCACCGCCAGCCGGCAAGGCCGGGCAACACCCGCCGGGGAGGACATAACAATGACCAGCAATCGAGACTTTTCCGAGCACTACGAAGACGCGCCCCACATCGTGCGCAAGGTGGCCATCGTCGCCTTCATCGGTGCCCTGGGCGGGCTGCTGTTCGGCCTTGACCAGGGCTTCATCAACGGCTCGCTGCCGCTGATTCGCGTGGACCTCGGGCTGAGCACGGACCAGGCGGCCTTCTTCTCCGGCGTGCTCGCCTGGGCGGCGGCGGTGGGGGCCTTTATCGCCGGCTGGGTGGCGCGCGGCTTCGGGCGCAAGAACACCATCCTGCTCGCGGCGCTCGCCTTTGCCACCTGTACCATTGTCGGCGCCTTCGCGCAGAGCTACGAGGTGCTGCTCGGCAGCCGCATCCTGCTGGGGCTGGCCGTTGGCACCGCCGCCTTCGTGGTGCCGCTGTACCTGTCCGAGATCGCGCCGACGCACATGCGCGGCGGCGTCATCGCCATGTATCAGCTGATGATCACCATCGGCATCTTCCTGGTGTTCGTGTCCAACGCCAGCATCCAGTTCGCCCTCGGCGGCCAGCATCAATCCTGGCGGCTGATGCTGGGCATCATCTCCATCCCCGCCATCGTCATGCTGCTCGCTGGGCTCTCGCTGCCGCGCAGTCCGCGCTGGCTGATGCTGAAGCGCCGCCCGGAGCAGGCGCGGGAGGTGCTGCACAGCACCCGGGCCAGCCACGAGGAGATCAACGCCGAGCTCAACGAGATGCAGGCGAGCCTGGCGCAGGCGGACCGCAAGGCGCTGCACCTCTTCGGCAAGGGCTTCTTCTGGAAGGTGCTGCTGCTTGGGGTCTCGCTGCAGGCGCTGCAGCAGCTCTCCGGCATCAACTCGGTGATCTACTACTCCACCGAGATCTTCGGCAAGGCGGGCATCGCTAATGCGGCGGTGGCCACGGTCATCGTCGGTTTCGTCAATATGCTGACCACCATCTTGGCGGTAGCCTTCGTGGACCGTTGGGGACGCAAGCCGATCCTATATTTCGGCCTCATCGTCATGGCCCTGATGCTGTTCGCGGTAGCCACGGTGTTCCGCTACGAGGCCGCCGGCGGCGACCTCGGCGACCTCGGCCAGGTGATGATGGTGGGCGCCATCCTTACTTACATCTGCGCCTTCGCCATCTCCCTTGGCCCCGTGGTCTGGATCATGTGCGCCGAGATCTTTCCACTGGAGGGCCGCGAGCTGGGCGTCACCGTCACCACCATCGCCAACTGGATCTTCACCGCAATCGTCGTCCAGTACAGCGAGATCATCCTGCACCAGATCGGCGGCGCCATCCTCTTCTATGGCTTCGCCGCTTGCTGCGTCGTGGGCCTGGGGCTCGTCTTTCTGTTCGCGCCGGAGACCAAGCGCGTGTCTCTGGAAGACCTGGAGGAGCGGCTGCGCGCCGGCGTGCGGCTCAAGAAGATCGGCGCCTGATTCGGGAGCGCCGGCTTCCAGGCGGCTCGTGTGGTGCAAGCCGCGCCTTGCGCAGGACTCAGAACTACTCAGCATTCGCCCTCGTGTGCGGTCACCGGGCAAGCCGCGCCAGCCGCCGCTGATAGCGGCGCATCACCAGGATGTGACCGACGGCCTGGGTGAGGATGTAGACATACCAGGGCAGGGCGGGCGCGTAGTCGTGGATGGCGGTCATGGTGTAGCGGCCGTCCAACAGGGTCTGGAACTCGAAGCGCGGACGGCCGGCGCCGCTGCGCCTGGCGAGCAGCCCGCCGCTGATGGCGTAGACTTGCCGGTCCGGCGTGCTCACCGTTGGCTCATGGGTCAGCGCCAGCAGCTTCAGCGGCAGCGTGCGCACCCA
This sequence comes from Thiohalocapsa sp., assembly GCF_022340605.1. GTDB lineage: Bacteria > Pseudomonadota > Gammaproteobacteria > Chromatiales > Chromatiaceae > Thiohalocapsa. Next base: position 4,863 of record NZ_JAJDNQ010000100.1, on the reverse strand, counting down.
GACCTCCACGTTGTGGGCATCGTCGATGCGGGTTCGTACCAGCGGCCAGCAGCATTGGCCGAGCCAGCGGAAATAGTTGCCGGCCACCCAGGCGGCGTCCTCGCCCGGCGGCAGGATGACGCGCTGAATGGAGCGCACGAGGGATTGCTCGCGCATCAGGTCCGTGTCCCGGTCGCGGATGTGCTCGCGTGGGTTGCGTTTCAGGCGACCGGTGGCCGGGTCGAGGCTCGCGCCCAGGGCATCGGCGAAGCCAATGGCATCCGGCGCAATGGCCTGTTGCAGCGGATTGTCCCGCATGACGGTGTCTTGCGGCAGGCTTTCCACGATGGCACCCACCATCGGTGCTGGCGCATCGCTGACGACCCGTGCCGTCAGCGCGGCCAGGGTGTTCGGCAGCAGCGGCACGCGCAGGAAGACGCGCCTGAGTCCGAGCACCCGCGCAGTCTGGCGCAGCATGTCCTCGTAGCTCAGTTCTTCCGCGCCACCGATGTCGAAGGCGCCGGTGTAGCGCTCCGGCCGCCCGAGACAGCGCAGGATGGCGCGTATCAGGTCGCCGAGGGCAATGGGCCGGGTGAGCGAGCGCGCCGACGGCGGCAGCGCGAGCACCGGCAGTCGGCGCACCAGGTCCAGCAGCAGCTTGGGGCCGGTGCCGCCGGGCCCGACCACCAGGCTCGCGCGCAGTGCCGTCACCGGGGTGCCGTGTGAGCCCAGCACCATCTCCACCTCGCGCCGGCTCCACAGCAGCGGGGAGAAGCGGAAGCTGCGCGGCATCACGCCGCTGACGAACACGATCTGCCTGAGCCCGTTGGCCGCCGCGGCACGAGCGAAGTTGTCCGCCAGCACTAAGTCCATGTCGCGGGGGCTGGCCTGCGTGAGCCGTGACGACGGCGCCAGGGAGTGCACCAGGTATACCGCCACGTCGATGCCCGCCAGGGAAGCTTGCAGGTCTGGGGTCGAGAAGAGGTCGCAATGCCGCCAGGTGAGTCCGGGTACGGAGCACGGCGCCGCCGCCCGCGCCGGTGAGCGCGTCAGCGCCAGTACCTCGTGCCGGGCGGCCAACAGCGGCGCCAGCGCGGTGCCGATGAAGCCGCTGGCGCCGGCGATGGCGACCCGCAGTCTTGGCGCGGGTGCGCCAGGCCCGTTAATCTCTGACATGGCCGTCGCGTCCACTTGCCGCTCGTGGCGTCCAGGGTAGATGAGCGCAGAGACCGTGAAAGTATTCGGTGCAGATCGGGCTAGCGATAGCGTAACTCGAAAATCAACGGCTTACCGACCACGGTCTCTGGGCTTATCGCGTCAGCCGGCCGCCTTCAGCGGGGTCACATCGGCGGGCGTCGTCTTCTCGGCCGTGTCGGTCTCGGGAGGCGGCGCCGGCTCCTTGCCCTTCAGGATGCGCTCGACGGTCTTGGCGTTGCGCGCCAGGTAGATGGTCAGCTCTTCGAGCTGACCGTCACCGAGCGTCGGCAGGACGGCGTCGTTGCGCAGTAGCTGCGCGAGGCGGTCGGCGTTTTCCAGCACCCTGTCGTAGGCATCGGCGGCCTTCTTGTCGGCGGTGCGCAATCTCTCGACTCCGTTGCGGTCTTTGACGATGTATTCGATCTCGATCATCTGATGCTTGCCTGGTGATACCCATGTCGGCGGCGCGAAGTATAGCGACCAAGGCGGTGTCGACGTGTACCGCGATGGCGCTCGGCTTGAAAACTGTCCCGCCATTGTCAACTTTGCAGCCCTGTGAGACGCCACGGCGTCGCCGACCGCAGTCCAGTGCCAACCCGGAGCTGTTGCCATGATTTCCGAAGCCATGTGCACGCGGATGAACGAGCAGATCAACCGCGAGCTGTACTCCGCCTACCTGTACCTGTCCTTGTCCGCCCATGCCGAGCGCATCAACCTCAAGGGCACCGCCGCCTGGTTCATGGCCAAGCATGGTGAGGAGATGGTGCACGCGCTGAAGATGTACCGTTACCTGCTGGACCAGGACGCTGCCGTCGAGCTCACCGCGGTGGCCGCTCCGCCAGCCGCGCCGGAGGGGGTCATGGCCGTGTTCGAGGAGACCCTTGCCCACGAGCGCTCGGTGACGGCAGCCATCAACGATTTGGTGGACTTGGCGCTGTCGGAGAAGGACCATGCCACCAACATTTTCCTGCATTGGTTCGTCACCGAGCAGATCGAGGAGGAGGCTACGGTGAACGACATCATCGGTCGCCTGCGCCTGTTCGGCGACCAGGGCCAAGGACTGCTGATGATCGACAACGAGCTCGGCGCCACCGCCAAGACCATGGGGCAAACAGCGGCGCCGGGCGCGGGTGCCTGACTCCCACACGAGAGGGGTGTTCTCCCCGCGAGGTGCATCGTGAGCAAGAAGAAGGACAAGTGCTGCGAGAAGTACAAGAAGGAGAAGCGCTGCAAGAGCTGTCCGAAGCGCAAGGGGCGATGACGAGCAACCCGTGGCGGTCCGCAGCGTGGCCCTGGCGTACGCGGCGACAGCCGGGCATTGCGAGATCTCGGTGACAGCCCGAGGATCGACCAATGCCTGAGCCCGAGATCCTGATCGCCGACATCACCAAGCTCGACGTGGACGCCATCGTCAACGCCGCCAACAGCTCGCTGCTCGGCGGCGGCGGCGTCGATGGTGCCATTCATCGCGCGGCGGGGCCGGAACTGCTGGAAGCCTGCCGCCAGCTCGGCGGCTGTCCCACGGGCGAAGCGCGCATTACGCCGGGCTTCCGGCTGCCGGCGCACTGGGTGATCTTGATCACATGAGAGCGGCAGCGGGGCCAGGCCAGCGCCGTGCAGGCCCCGAATTGCCGCGATTCCCTCGACGCGTACGGGGCAGACGAATGCGCCGCTATCGACGGCAACGCGGCTTTTCGCTGGTGGAGCTGATGATCGTTGTGGCGATCATTGGCGTGCTGGCCACCGTCGCGTCCATCGGCTATGCGCAGTTCGTCCGCCGCGCGGAGTCGATGGACGGGTATGCGCAGTTCGGCGCCTTGAAGGCGCGCATCGCCGAGTTCTATGCCACCGCAGGGGTACTGCCCGCGAACTTCAGTGAGCTTGGCCTGCCGGGAGCGAGTGGCACAGCCTATGACGGGGATTCCGGCAGCTACCAGGAGGTGTTCGGCCTCGAGAGCGACATCTGGACGGACGTCGAGTATCAACCGAAGCTCCCGTACGGCTACGTCCTGGTGCTCCGGTCCAAGACCCCCGTGGACATCGGTCTGCACTTCCAGATCAAGCCCGCGGGGGGCGGCATCCGGGTTCGCTGCATTGTCAACGAGGAGGCCGAGCGGATGCCCTACGTGCCGGCCCAATGCCGCGCCGGCAACGTCGATGACTGGAGCTGGTGAGGCGGGCCCTCAGCGCGGCGCCTGCCAAGCAACGATGCCGGAACCACGCCAACGCCCGCAGGGCGGATGAGCGAGGCGACATGCGCCGACGCCCATCGGCGGACTGCGTTTCGAGACTGGAAAAGAATGCGTTGTAGGTCGGGCTGAGGAACGAAGCCCGACACTGCGCGCGACCTCACCGCCTGTTTGTCGGGCCTCCTTCGTCGGCCCGATCGCCACAACGGCTGTTCCAGGCGCGCCGGCGTGGGAGCGCCACTGCCTTTTGTGGCGCGATCATGGCCGCGGGTCTGCCTGCCGCTTGGCGGTTGCTCGGGCGTGGTGGGCTGCCTCGCTGCCGGTCGCGGCACCAAGAGTGCCGCTCCCACAAGAGCTGCCTACCCACCGTCGACGCGCGGCATTGCAGTGGCCCTTGATGCGTTGCTAGACCATCACGCCGGGCGCGAAGCTGTAGCTGTCGATGATGTTGACGTAGTTGGCGCGCTCGAACTGCGCTGGCTCCGGCACGGCAAGTGCGCTGACGCGCCCGCGGAAGTCCGCCACGGACTCGAAGCCCTGTTGCTCCATCCACGCCTCGATGCCCTGCAGCACGACACCGGCCTGGCCCGCGCCGTTCTTGAGCAGGGTACTGCACAGGTGGACCACGTCGGCGCCGGCGAGCAGCAGCTTGATGGCGTCTTCAGGCGTGTGGATGCCGCCGGTGGCGCCGAGCGACAGGTTATCGATGCGCCCGTACAGGATCGCGATCCAGCGCATCGCCAGCAGCGCCTCCGCCGAGGTCGACGGGTGCAGGCTCGGTTCCAGGCGCAGATTGTCGATGTTGATGTTCGGCTGGTAGAAGCGGTTGAACAGCGAGACACCGTTCGCGCCCTCGGCGGCCAGCCGCTGCACCATGTTGCCGACGGAGCTGAAGCTCGGCGAGAGCTTCATGTTGATGGGGATGGAGATGGCGTTCTTGAGGGTGCGCAGGATCTCGACATAGCGCTCCTCGACGACGCTCCCCGGCTGGTCGATGTCGGCGGCAACGTAGTAGACGTTGAGCTCCAGCGCGTCGGCGCCGGCCTGCTCCAGCTCTTTGCCGTGCTCCACCCAGCCCGACGGCGTGACACCGTTCAGGCTCGCGATCACCGGGATGTCCAGCGCCTCCTTCAGCCGGCGCAGGTTGTCCAGATACTGCTCCGGCCCGGTGCTGAAGTCCTCCCAGTTCGGCAGGAAGCCGTCCTCCACCTCGGCGAAGCCCGTGTCCTGCTGGTTCAGGAAACGGTTCATGGTCTCCGTGTCGGCGTTGATGGCCTCCTCGAACAGGGAGTACATGATGATGGCCGCGGCACCGGCGTCTTCGAGCTTCTTGCACTGATCGACGCTCTTCGACAGCGGTGACGCGGACGGGACGATGGGGTTCTTGAGGTCGAGGCCGAGATATTTGGTTGTGAGATCCATGGGCTGCTCCGGGGTACTGCGGATTGGGTCGTGCCTGGCGTGCGAATGCTACCGAGTGCGGAGTGCGTCGTGCGAA
>NZ_JAJDNQ010000075.1 GCF_022340605.1 Thiohalocapsa sp. | reverse complement strand
TGTCGAGACACTCGTGTTTCCGCAGCCGCCGGTGGCGACGGACCCCTATTTCAACCGAGAACTGGAACCGGGTGAGTGCACGCCGGTGACATATGAAGTCGGCCTGGCCAGCACGGACATGTTCGCCATGTTCGTTGACGTCTTCTCGAGCGCAGACAGAGGTGGGAGGGTCAGGGTGACGACGAAGCTGAGCTCGATCGCACAGCCCGTTTTCGCCTGTGGCGGTAACGGAAAGGTCGCGAGCGTAGCGGGGCTGCTAGACCGTCGGCGCGCCTTTGTTCTGGCATTGGAGAACGTCAAGGTGACCAATATCGAGGGTCCGTCCGGCTGGAAGTATGTGCCCGGCAGCGCCAGACTTCCCATCGGCTGTGGAGCCGCCAGAACCGCCAGCGTGAAGTTCGATGACGACCTGCCCGAGGGGCAACAGCTAACGCTCACTTATGACTGCGACTGCTCGTCCCCATGATCAGCTTCAAGCGCATCCCGGTACCTCCGCGACCGGGCGCGGCGCGAGCCATAGAGCGCATGTGCGCGGTAACCGACCCCAATGCAATCCGACGAAGCAAGGACCAAGCGATGACCGAGTCTGCGCCTATTGATCCGACCAGTCTGTCAAACATCGCGCCAGCCCCCAACACCTTTCGCCGTAAGCCGGCGTTCACACAGCCCAGGCTCACCTTCATGGAGCCCAAGCTGACGCCGAGCGGTGATCTGCGGGGCGTGATGGCAGAGCCGGGGTTCTTTTCGCCGAGCTTCAACCCCCTCACCCCCTCCTAGCGCTTGCGCAAAATGCCTTGAGCTAGCCAACCCGGGACTCGCTCGTGACAACGCTCGTCGTGGAACTGACGGATCGGTGCAATCTGCGCTGTGGGCACTGTCCATCCGGCCGACACGGCGGCGGGCACGCGCTCACCATGGCGCTCTTGGAGCGGGTCCTTGCCGAGGCGCGGGGTTGCGGCATCGACTGCTTCGCATTCACGGGCGGTGAGCCCCTGCTGCACTCGCCGTTTGCCGATGTGATCCGGATGACCGCGGCCGCTGGTATGGACTATGCGCTGGTAACCAACGGCTGGTTATTGCCAAAGCACCTGCACGTGCTGCGATCGCACAGCGAACGGCTGCGCATGATCACATTGAGCCTGGACGGTGCACGTGAAGCCACCCATGACGCCCTGCGCGGCCGCGGCTCCTTTCGGCGTGTGATGCAAGCGGCAAGCGTCTGCGTGGTTTACTGCCTGCCATTCAATTTCAACATGGCGCTGACCCGGGACAACCGGGCCGAAGCGGCCGAGCTGGTGCGGCTCGCCGGCCGAATCGGTGCCCTGGGCGTGCGCTTCGGCCACCTGATGAGCGACCCGCGCCCCGCTGCCCGCGGCCTCGAGCTGACGCCCGCAGAGCGCAAGGCACTGGATGTGGAACTGCGGGCGCTGCGGGCGGCGGGCGAGTTGCCCGTCGTCTTCGCCCCGGGCGGTTGGAGCGAGGACCTCTTTCCGTGCTCGGTGCTGCGGGGAGATGAGTACAACCTGGACCGGCACGGCCGACTCGGCCTCTGTTGCCACCTCTCCGGCTTCGCCGGTGAAGAACAGGCGGTCGCCGCGGACCTGCGCGAGACTGGCCTCGCCGGCGGGCTGGTCGCGCTGAAGCGCCTGCGTGACGCCCTGCGGCAGGAGAAGCGGCAGCGCAAGGCGTTCGGCGACTGGCGCGACGACGACAACTTCCCCTGCTGGTACTGCGCAAAGCGATTCGGCGCAGTCGACTGGATCCACGGCCAGCCCGCGCACCCCTGGTTCGATGCCCTCACCGGCGCGGGCGATATCCCCGGCCCGCGATAGCGGGTGGTCACCGGGTGAGGCACGTCCGGGGTTGGCGCCGCGGCCGCGGCACGGCGCTTCCACGCCCCGTTTCGGTCATTCGGCACACGCGTACGCTGACTCCGGGAGATGACGCCATGAACATTCACCAGCTGCGACGCCTGGCGGCGCTGACCTTGGCCATGGCCTGTGTCGCTGCAACCGCATGGGTGGCTCCAGCAGGGGCCGGGCCGACAACCAGCCAGTCCGGCCGTCTCGACTTCGCCGGCGCCGCAACCGAGCCGCTCGTGGAAGACTTGGTCGATCTGCTCGCGGCAGCCCAATACGTGCGCAACGTCCAGGAGCCGGAGGCGTCCCAGAACAGCATCATCTCGGTGCAGCGTATCGGCGATGCGCTACGCACGCACCGGGGCGTCGCCTGCGTGCTGCTGGCCCGGCGCGAGCTCGGCGCAGACCGGGTCGCCCTGAAGGCGCTGTACGTGCTGGAGGGGGACCCCATCGCGGCGCACGGGGCCGAGGCGCCATCAGCCAACGACAGCCCGGGCCGGGGCGCCATCAGGCTGGATCTCGACGACGAGGCCGGCCGAGCGCTGCTGGCTTCCCTGCAGGATCATCTCGGGCCACTCGTGACGCCGACTGGGGCACCGACCGGGGCGATTGCACGGGAGGCGCCGTTGGGCGCGGTGCTCGACGCCCTGGCGTCGCCCGGCCAGCTGGCCTACGTGGTGCTCGCCGCGCGAACGGGCGGGTCGACGCTTACGGCCGGCACTGTCTTCGTAGTGCCGGACGTGCTGCGGATCAGTATCCGCGATACCGCGGGCGGCAGCGCCGCTGGAAAATCCGCGACCATGGCGCAGCCAGAGGTGAAGCTCGTCCCGCATCCCGACGGCGGCCCCCCGCTGATCAAGTTTCAATTCGACCCGAGGCAATACGAGGTCACCGAGCAACAGCGATGACGGCTCTGGTTTCGTTGCCGCCATCGGCGGCGCACCCGGCCGACGCGGTGCCCGCCGTGGCCGGAGTGCCGGTCTTGCTGGAGGCGGAATCGCCAGCGCTTGCTGAACGTCTTGCGGCGTGGACGCGGCGGGGCCTTGCGCTGACGGACGGACAGGCGACAGAGGCGCCACTGCACATCGAGGTGCGCTCGCGAGCCGGGCGGCCGGCGCCGCCGCCCGAGGCGATTGAGATAGTGGCGATCGGTGACTGGCGGATGCTGTGCAGCCGAGACCGCGTCTTTGCATGTTTCACGCATGCACAGGGCGTGCTGAGCCCGGCAGCCGGACGCGCGCTGCTGTGGCTGGCAGAGGATTGGTGGCGGGAGCCGCTCAAGCTGCAACAGGTGCCGTGGCTGTGCACGTTGGCGTGGCTGCTGCGCGAGCGCGACCGCTTCGCGCTGCACGCGAGTGCCGTGGCGCGCAATGGAACCGGGCTGTTGTTCGCCGGTGAGTCCGGCAGCGGCAAGAGCAGTTCGGCGCTCAGCCTGATTCACGCCGGCTGGGACTGGCTGGCCGACGACGTGGCCCTGTTCCAGCCGGGGGATACCCCGCACCTGCATGGCATCGCACGGGGCTTCGGCTTTCATCCCGCGCTCGCCGAGCGCCTGCCGGCGCTCCCCAAGGAGCCGACTGCGAACAAGCACTTCGCGGCCCTCGACGGCCTGTACCCGGGCAGGCGCGTTGCCGCCTGCCGTCCCGCCGCCGTGCTGCTGCCGCGTGTCACGGGTCAGGCGACGAGTCGCCTGTCGCGCGCCTCACCCGCGGCAGCCCTGCTGGCCCTGCTACCGGCCAGCGGCATTCTGCTTGCCAGCGGGACGCCGGACCGGGCACAGGCGCACCTGCGCGCGCTGGGCGGCCTGGTGAGCGCTGTACCGGCCTATCGGCTGCACGCCGGGCAGGACATTTTCGGCAACGGCGCCGCGTTGGAAGCCCTGCTGGCTGTACACGGCGTCGGCCGACCGGGATGAGTCAACCGGGCGCGGACACGACGAGACCGCACGCAACGCCAATCCGGCGGCCGGCGTGTCGCCCTCCAGGGCGAAACGGTTAGGGATCGGCCCAAGACCGGTCTCGGCATGTTCACGTCGCTGCACTCGTGCTTCGCCGCGGAAATTCCGAGACCGGCGTCCTTCGTTGTCATTGTCGTAATCGAAGTCGTAATCGCATATCCGCACGGTTGAGACGACGATTACGACAACGACAACGACAACGACAACGCCCTGAGAGGGTCTCGGGACTTGCGCACTGTTGCACGAGCGAGATGCTTAGTAACAACCGCCACCAGCGGATGCATCACGCCGTATCACCAGCTCGGCCGCGGACAGCTCCGCGGCGAGCCGCAGAACGGCGGCATCCGCCTGCTCCCGCTCCACATCGAAGTGCGCCATCAGGTCATTGGCGGCCGCCGACAGTGGTTGCTGTTGCTCGATGAGCTTCCAGATCCTGAGACCACTGCCATTGAGATTGAAATACTTATAGGTTGCGAGATTGAGGAGCACCGCTTCGGTTCCCCCATCAGATCCTGGCAGCTCGGTGACGATGACATCCGGATTGGGTGCAAGGCGGGTGTCGAGCGTGATGGGCATGGGTGAGTGCTTGTCGCGTGGCAACACAGACCGTTCGATTATCTCGCCATGGCGCCTGCACGCCATGCGCTCGCCGGCCATCGTCCGACACAGCCGCCCGCAAACCGGACCAACCGCCACGCCCCAAAAACCCTTTTTTTGACAGGCACATGTGGGCGCCAGACCTTCGCGTGCGCCAAGACAGAGGCAGGCAAGCATCCTCCCCTTCACTGGCTCACTGTTGCAGCGACGCTCCGACTCTGCCGAGACCGCGAAAGTATTTGGAGTAGTCAGCTATTGATAAGCGTAACCCGACAATGAACGGGTTCCCCTGCCGCAACGTCGGGCTACGCCGCGCTAACCCGACTACCATAACCGTATTTCCGCGCGAAACATGCGCGGCGCCGCCGCGCCGCGCACCGATGCGCCCTCAGGCTGCGACGGCAAGCGCCTCGCGCTCGATCTGCTCACCGGACAGGCGGTGGCGCTCCAGCAGTTCCTCGGGGGTGGCGGAGTGCGGCTCGCCGGCTACGCCCACGTGGAAGACGCGGCCGAGGCGGCCGACCTGGGCCGCCACCGCGTCGCCGAGGCCGCCGTCGCGGTTGTGGTCCTCCACCACCAGCAGGGTGCCGGTGATCTCGATGGCCTCCTTGAGCGTCGCCACGTCCAAGGGCTTGACGCTGTAAGCATCGATGACGCGGGTGCGCAGCCCTTGCTCGCGCAGCCGCTTGGCGGCAAGCAACGCGGTGTGCACGGTGATGCCCGCGGCCACCAGGGTCAGCTCGTCCTCGTCGGTGGCGTCGAAGGTCTTGCTGCCGCCGATCTGGAATTCCTCTCCGGGACCGTAGATGACCGGCGTCTTGCCGCGGGTGGTGCGCAGATACACGATGCCCGGATGCGCGAGCGCGGCCGCGGTGAGATTGGCCGCGCTGACGGCATCACACGGATAGAGCACGGTGGCGGCGTCCAGTGCGCGGAACATGGCGATGTCCTCCAGCCCCATCTGCGAGGCGCCGTCCTGGCCGATGGACACGCCGGCGTGGCTGCCGCAGACGAGCATGTGCGGCGCACGCGAGTGCACGGCCATGCGGATGAAGTCGTACGCGCGGGTGAGGAAGGCCGAGAAGGTGGCGACACAGGGCCGCTTGCCGCTGGCGGCGAGCCCGAGCGCGGCGCCGAACAGGTTCTGCTCGGCGATCTGCCCTTCCACGAAGCGCCGCGGGAACTTGTCCGCGAAGCCCTGGGTGCGGGTGGAGTTCTTCACGTCGCCGTCCAGCACCACGAGATCGCCGTAGGCCTCGCCGAGCTGCACCAGGGCGTCGCCGAAGGCGGTGCGGGTGGCCACCTCGTCGCCGATGTTCCAGGGCAGCTCCAGTTGCGCAGGGGCCTGCGCCCCCTCGCCGCCGATGCGCATGGTCACCGCCGGCTGCATACCCGCCGGCACCCGCCTGGGCTCCACCTGCATGCACACCTTGTCGGGCGCATTGATCTCGGCCAGCGCCGGTCCGAGCTGGTCGGGGTCCAGCGCCTTGCCGTGCCAGCCCTCGGCGCCCTCCAGGAAAGAGACGCCCTTGCCCTTGACGGTGCGGGCGATGATGGCGGTGGGGCCAGGCTCGCGGGTGGCGGCCAGGGCAGCCAGGATATCGGCGTAGTCGTGGCCGTCGATCTCGATGGTGCGCCAGCCAAATGCCTTGAAGCGGCCGGCCAGCACCGCGCTGTCGTGGCCGTAGGGCGACGGGCCGCTCTGCTCCAGGCCATTCATGTCGACGATGGCGACGACCCGCTCAAGCTTGTGGTCGGCGGCGAACTGGGCGGACTCCCAGACGCTGCCCTCGGAGCACTCACCGTCGCCGAGCAGGCAGAAGTGCCGCGCCTCGATGCCGTCCAGCCGATCCGCCACGGCCATGCCGTTGACGGCGGCGAGCCCCTGGCCGAGGGAGCCCGTGGCCACCGGCACCCAGGGGTTGAGCGGGGTCGGATGGCCCTCGAGGTCGCTGTGGAGCTGGCGCAGGGTCATGATGTCGTCGTCGATGGCGCCGGCCTCATGCAGCACCGCCCAGAGGATGGGCGCGGCATGGCCCTTGGACAGCAGGAAGCGGTCCTGGTCCCGCGCCGGCCCCCCGTCCGAATCGTGGCCGGCCCAGGGGTGCCCCGGGTCCCAGCGCATCTCGTGGAAGAACAGCGCGCTCACGATGTCCGCGCAGGACAGGCACGAGGTGGCGTGCCCCGAGCCCGCAGTCGTGGTCATGCGCAGCACCTCGGCGCGCAGCCGCGCCGCCTCGGCCGCCAGCGGACCGGCGTTGTCCACGGCCACGAGCTCGCGGGTGCGCTCGGCGAGGCCCTCCAGCAGTTGCTCGTAGGGGTCGTTGAACTTCTGCACGCCCTCGCCCACCAGCTGGTCGGCGACGGACTCCATGTCGATGCCGAGCAATTGCTCCACCCGCTCCACGGTGGCCTCGGCCTGCGGCGCCGTCTCGGACAGGGTGGCGGCCACCTGGCCGTGGTCGTCAAAGGCATCGGCGGTGGCCTCCGGCATCGTGGAGACGGTGTAGGGGCCGATCAGGGGCTCGATGTAGTGCACGTCCGACAGGCTCGGGTCCTTGATGCCGGTACTGGCCCAAAGCACCCGCTGGGGCTGGGCGCCGTGCTCGGCGAGATTCTGCCAGCGCTCGCTCTCCAGCACCTCGCGGAGGCGCGCGTAGGCGAGCCGGGCGGCGGCCACGGCGCTGCGGTTCATCAGGGCCTCGGCCTCGTCGCGGATCGACGCGTCCACCTCGGGCTGGATGCGGTGGCGCAGCCGGGCGTCCACGGCGACGTCGATGCGGCTCAGGAAAAAGCTCGCCACCGAGCCGACGTGGTGCAGGTCGCGGCCCTCGCGCAGGCGCCGCTCCTGCGCCCGCAGGTAGGCCTGCAGGGTGTCCTCGTAGGCATGGAGGCCGAACAGCAGCGTGATGTTGACGTTGATGCCCTCGGCGAGCAGCGTCTCGATCGCTGGGATGCCCTGGCTGGTGCCGGGCACCTTGATGAGCAGGTTGGGCCGGCCGACGGCCTGCCACAGCCGGCGCGCCTCGGCGATAGTACCGTCGGTGTCGTGGGCGAGGTGCGGCGAGACCTCCAGGCTCACGCAGCCGTCCACGCCGACGCCGTCGTTCATGCATTCCTCCCAGCGTGGCAGGAACAGGTCGCAGGCATCGCGCACATCGTCCACGGCGAGGCGCTCGTAGATGGCGTGTACGTCGATCTCGGCATCGCCGGGGGAAGTGGCCTGCTGCGCGACCAGGATGCGCCGGTCGTAGGCGGCGCGGTCCGCGGGCGAACTGCCGAGCATCGCCTTGGCGAAGATGGCGGGGTTGGACGTGATGCCCGAGAGGCCCTGCTCGCGGATACGCCGTTGCAGGCTGCCGTCGTCGAGCATGCGCCGCGACAGACTGTCCAGCCAGTAGCACTGGCCGTGGTTGTGGAGTCGAGCCAGGGGGCTGGTGGATTCGCTGGTGGCCATGGGAAACCTCCGGTGGTGCTCTTGTGGGGTGGGCTCTACTGGGATGGGGCATCGATGCTCGTCCACGCCGGCCCGTCGGCGACCCGCGTCTCCGGCGCCCGAGCCTGATGCCGGTGCCTGATGCCGGTGCCGCTGGGCGCCGGTGACGGCGGCCGGCGGTGGCGCATCGCCCCGTTATCCACTTAACGCCAGCAAAGGCCGGACCAGCGGCGAGCACGCGCTGGCGGCCGAACGCGCCGGGCGCCGCGGCACCGCACGCAACAGGAACCCCACCCTGCCCCGGCGCGCGCTGTCGGCCGCAGCCCGCCAGCCGCAGCGCACCAGCCCAATGGAGTTGACCGGTGGAGTTGCACCAGCGGCCGGTTCATAGCGCCCCAATCGGCAGTGTCGCCGTCGGGCACGAAGCCCGCCGGGCACAGGGACCGCGGCGAGCGCGGCAATCGGCACCAGCCTTGCAACAGCGAGTGCGGCGTGCGGCGCCCGCGGCACACTTCGTGACCGGCCGCTGGCCGCCATCCATTCTTGACTTACAGGGAGACTTCGATGTCGTACCCCATGATCACGCCCATCGTGGCACTCGTCGCCGGGATCCTGATCCTGGTTCGCCCGTCGCTGCTGAACTACATCGTCGCCATCTATTTGATCATCGTCGGCATCGTGGGCCTCTTGAACATCGCCGGCGTCTGACGCCTCGGTACCCACAGGCGTACCAACCGTCCCCCCGGTCCTGCCCAACCGCGCCTGCCTTGGACACGCTAAGGATCAGGGCGGCGGGCGGGGCGCCGGGTCGGGCCGCATCGACAACGGAATCCATAGGAGCAGAATCGATGGCAGCGTCCTCAGACACCTTGCACGAAGCCGCCGGCGACCTCAGTGCCCACACCCGCAACATGCATCGCGCCCTGGTGTCGCTCCAGGAGGAACTGGAAGCGGTGGACTGGTACCGCCAGCGCGCCGACGCCAGCGGCGACGAGGCGCTGCGCGCCGTGCTGCTGCACAACATGCGTGAGGAGATCGAGCACGCGGCCATGGTGCTGGAGTGGCTGCGCCGCAACGACGACAGCTTCGACCAGCACCTGCGCACCTACCTGTTTACCGAAGCGCCCATCACCGAGGCGGAAGAGGCGGCCACCGGCGGCGACTCGGGCGAGGGCGAGCCAGCCCCGGCACCACGGGCACCGACCCCGCCTGGCCTGACGCTGGGCAGCCTGAAGCCCGAGCGGAGGTGACGCCATGTCCAACCTGAACCGCAGCGCCGCCGGCCTCGATGAGGCCATCTGGGAGCGTATCGACGCCGCCGCACTCGAGGCCGCAGCCGCGCGGCTCACCGCGCGGCGCTTTCTGGACGTCGACGGCCCCTACGGGCTCGGCCTCACCAGCATCGAGAGCGGCCCGGAGGCGCGCATCACCGAGCCCGACCAAGCGGCGCCGAACGGCGCACTGGCCGCCACCATCGGCAGCCAGTCCCTGCCGGTGCCCATGCTCCAGCAGCCCTGCGCGCTGAGCGTGCGGCGGGTGGAGGGGCACCGGCAGCTCTCCCTGCCACTCGACCTGCGCCCAGTGGAGGATGCCGCCGAGGCGGTGGCGCGCAGCGAGGAGCGGATGATCTACCACGGCGTACCGCAGCTCGGCCTGGACGGCCTCACCACCGTCGCCGGCCGCGCCACGGCGCCCTGCGGCGACTGGAACGACCTGTCGCGGGCGCTCGCCGACGTGCTCACGGCCGTCAACCGTCTGGACGCCAACGGCTTCAGCGGCCCCTATGCCCTGGCACTGGCACCGGAGCGCTACAACGCCCTGTTCCGCCGCTTCGAGTGCAGCGACATGCTACAGGTGGACCACCTGCGGCGGCTGTGCGAGGCGGGCCTGTACAAGGCACCGGTAAACGGCGGCGTGGTGGTGGACCCGCGCGTGGGCAACCTCACCGTCGGGCAGGACCTGCGCGTGGGCTTCTCCGCCAACGACGGCGTGCATCTGAAGCTGTTCGTCTCCGAAAGCCTGGTGCTGCTGCTGGACGAGCCCGGCGCCATCTGTACGCTGGAGCCGGAGGGCGGCTGAGCCGCAAGGCACCCCGCGCCCCGGTGAGCGTTGCTTGCGGGGCAGGATGCCCCCGGCCGCTGTCGAGCGATGGCGACGCACGCCAAAATGTCCTTCAACGCCACCTGGTCCATGGCGGTGGGTGGCATGGTGGGGGGTGGCATCTTCTCGGTGCTGGGTGTGGTCATCGAGACAGCCGGTGGCTGGGCCTGGCTCAGCTTCCTCATCGCGGGGGTCATCGCGCTGATCTCCGCGCACAGCTACAGCCAGCTCACCGTCAAGCACAAGGAGAGCGGCGGCGCGTTCATTTACCTGCGCAAGCTGGAGCGCCACACGTTCGCGGGGTCGCTCTCCTGGCTGCTGATCCTGGGCTACGTCCTCACCATCTCGGTCTATGCGTTCACCTTCGGTGAGTACGTGGCCCATGTCTTCAACGTCGGCCCCTGGCTGCCGCGGGTGCTGTCGCTCGTGGTCATCGGCGCCTTCACGGCGCTCAACCTGCGCGGCGTCGGCGACATCTCCCGGGCGGAGATCATCACCGTCTACGGCAAGCTCTTCGTGCTGGTGGGATTGGCCGCCTTCGGCCTGTGGCAGTGGAACCCCGAGCAGCTCTCCGCCGGCATCGGGCCCAAGCCCTGGTACGCCGCGCTCGTCGGCGCCGCCACCATCTTCATGGCCTACGAGGGCTTCCAGCTCCTGAGCTACGACTACCACGACATGCGGCGCCCCGACGTGACCCTGCCCTGGGCCGCCATCCTGGCGGTGCTCGCCGTCATCGTCGTGTACATCATGGTGACCCTCGGCGCCGCCATGCTGGTGGGCGCCCGGGCGCTGGTCGAGCAGAAGGAAGTCGCGCTCTCCGTCGCCGGGCAGCAGGCGCTGGGCCTGACGGGACTGGGGCTGGTGACGGTGGCGGCGGCCTTCTCCACCGGCTCGGCCATCAACGCGACCCTGTTCTCCACCAGCCGGCTGATGCAGAGCGTCAGCGAAGGGGAGGAGCTGCCCCCCGTGTTCGCCCGGCAGAACAGGGCACGCGTGCCGCACTACGCCATCGGCTTCATCGGCGTCGCCGCGGCGCTGCTGGCCGCGGTAGGCGATCTCAGCACCCTGGTGGAGGCGGCGAGCCTGATCTTCCTGCTCACCTTCGGCATCGTAAACGTCATCGCCTTCCTGGAGGACGTCCCCGGCGCCGCGCTCTGCCTGCTCGGCGCCACCTTCTGCGGGGCCGCGATCGGGGTGTCGGGCGTCCAGCAGTTCCTGCAGGCCCCGTACGTAACGGGGGGCATGCTGCTGTTCGTGGCGCTCATCTTCATCGCCAGGCCGTGGCTCGTGCGCAAGCACTGACACAGCCGTCTACAGGTCACCCTAGGGTCATTCCTCCGCTTCCAGGGCATCCGCGAGCGCCCGCAACAGGCCGGCGCCATCGCCTCGCCAGGCGCTGCCGTGCATGCAGGCGAGGGTTGCGGGGTTAGTGGTGGCCAATCGCTCCACCATCTGACGCGCCCTGGTGGTGTGCGAGAAGTAGTCCATGCCGCGCCGGAACGCCTCGCTCGGCCCGAGAATATCGGACTCCGTGATCGGCGGCAGATCGGCGCCACCCTGCGTGAACAGGTCCCCGCAAAGCAGGGTGTGCGTCTGTTCTTCCATCAGCCAGATACTGATTGAATGAGAAGCCGCCGCCTTCCTTAATATTTACAGGGGTATTGATGCGATAAATGCCGTCGGCGATCTCATGCACATTGGTACCGGACTGCGTATTGGTCGTGGTCATTGTCATGCACCCAGTGAGGGACACCCAAATTATTGGCTATCGTTGGTAAACGTGGCATCTCCCTTCGTCGGTCGGTCTACATGCGGCGTCGAGTTCGGCTTGCGGCATTCGCTGCGTCGGCAGTATCGGGTGCGAGTGCGGGACGGCCGGTATCAAGCCGGACCCGCGCCGGCTTCCGCGGTCTCAAGACCGGGAACCTGGTCACCGATGCCATAAATTGAACACGAGGAGTGCCAAATGACAACAGATCTGCACACGCCGGAGCGCGCACCGAAAGCCGGCCATCGCGGTCCAGGGAAACCTTCACGCAGCCGCCAGGCGATAGCGTTGGGCTGGCTGTTGCTCGCCTCCGGCGTGTGTCATGCCGCGGATACCGCCGCCGTCCAACCCCCCGTGTTCACTTACAGTCCAAACCCGATCGAGACCACGCCATACGGCCCCGCGGCAGCGGATATCGCGCTGTACCCGTCCAACTTCGTCCCCTGCTTCGGTGGCCCCATCGCGCTGTGCTACTACTCGGGTCCCGCGTCCGACAGCGCCCCTGAGACGGGACCACCCAATCTCTCCTGTGAGGTCAGCGATGATCCGAACTTTTCCAATTGCAAATGTATCGAGATGCCGCTCGGCCCTTACTACGTAGACATCAACGGCATTCTGGACGAGCAGGTCTACCTGGACACGGTGCGGGTGTGCGGCGAGACCGGTGCGAACTGCCAGAGCCAGCCGAACATGGCACCGGTCTGTGCGGCCATCCAGAGCAAGCAACTGCTGGCCGATGCGGACCCTGCCCCGGACTACATATCCACATTTACCCCGGCGCTCGACGCCGCGAAGATCCCCGGTTACGCGATCGGGCAGACCAACTGCGCGTCGGCGCCATACGCCGGCTGCATGACCGCGCCGTGCAAGCGTCTCTCCGAGCAGAAGGTCCCGCTCTGCGACGGCTGCGACGAGGAGGCTTATATCGACGTCTGTACCTGTCCGAACTACACCGGTCCGTATCAGGTCGGTCAGGCCAACGCGGACTGCAACATCGCCGGCGATGCCCCGGCGGACGATCCCGGCAAGAACATCTGGTCGGCCGCTTACAACCCGACAGTGGGCATGATTTCCCAGCTCGACTGCGTGCCCGATGCCTTCGGCAACAGCGGTTGTCCGCTGCTGCCGCCGACACCCGACAGCGATCCCGTGCAGCCGGCCATCCCGGAGGTGCCGCAAGGCATCAGTTGCCCACAGGTCTGCGCCGAGTACCGCAACGCGCGCGATGACGGCGTCGAGGTGGGCTACACCTGCGATGCGACGCTCTGCACCGTGTCCTCGCTCAAGGACGATGCCGGGCTCGTCGAGCAGGCCTGCGGCGGGCTCGGCAACAGCAGGCTGGGCACCTCGGAAATCCTGAAGCTGGAGGCCGCCGTCGGCTGCAGTTGCTGCGCCAGCCAGATCTGCGGCTGCGAGGCGTCCGAAACCACCGAGAACGCCGTCTTCGACCTCAATGCCGAGCAGGCCGCCATGGGTATCGAGACCCAGTGCCAGTACAACGGCAGCCTGTGTGGCAGCCCGTCGCCGGCGTCCCCGACCGGCGCGGCTGAGTAGCTGGAGTAAAGTGGGCGGAAGACCTTCAACCCAGAAACAGCGGTTGGACGGTCCTCAGGGTGCGTCCCGCGCGGTGGCTGGCGAGGCACAACGAGGTGGAATAGTCGCCCTACTCCAACGAGTTGTAACGAAGCCAGGCATCGCGCGGACGTCGAGGTGCCGCACGCGCCCTACCGAGCGGTCATCGACGACTCGCGGGGCCAAGCCGAACGCGTGGCGCTCGTCATTGGTGGCGGCTGGGACGCGGCGGCCACCGCCGCCGCGGTTTTATCTGTCACTGCGGCGCGTGGTCATAGCGGCGGCGGAGTGACGGCGCCGCCAATCAGAGCAGCATAGGCCGCCGGATCACAGGCCGATCATCTCGGCGCTATGACCGCGCTGGCGGATGGCATGCAAAATGATGCTGGGTTTGGTCTCGAGGGCGTTGTAATCGACGACCATGAGATGCCGGGTCTTTTCGCCGATGCAGGCGTCGACCACGCCGTGGTCATGACTCGTCTCGCGCAAGAGGTCATTGATCTCATCGTCGCTCAGCGTGCGATCGATATGGATCAGGATGTCGCCGTGATGCATAAGAACCCCCATTGATTGGTGGTGCCTGCGCCGAGTGAGGCGGGCACTGTAGTTATAGGACAAGTCCTGCACCGCGCTACGACACGGTTTCTGCGGGATTTAAGGTCGGTTTAAAAAGGGCGCCGAATACCTCGGCACTTTGCCAACACTCATAGCAATGAACATGACCGGCCTTGGGGTAAATACGGATACGAGTCCTATTTCTGCCTATTCAATTGGCATTCGCCTTAGGCCGTCACACAGGTCCGGCACGCGCGCCATGATATAGCGCTCGAAGCCCACGCCGTCGCGCAGTGCCCGCTCGACACCGGTTTGCCGAAACCCGAAACGCTGAAACAGCGGCCGGCTCAGCAGGCTCGCCTCCGCGAGCCAACGCCCGGCATCGGGCGCAGGACAAGCGGCGAGCGCGCGTCGGAGCAGTGCGCTGGCGATGCCGCGACGGGCATGGGCCGGGTGCACATAGATAGACGCCACATGCCCGTCCGGCCCGATGCCGCAGAAGCCGACGATGTCGCCATGCGCGACCGCGACGAAGGTCATCACGTCCAGCACGAAGCCGGTGAAGTCTTGGGATGCTGCAAAACCGGCCCACACCACCACCTGTTCCGGCGCGTAGTGTCCCGGCGCGAGCCCGCGCACCGCGTCGGCGTAGACAGCGCGCAGCGCGGGCACCTCCCCGGCTGCGACATGGCGCATGGCGTAGGTCATGGCTTGGTAATTCGTCAGCCGCCCCCGCCGCTGACGTACTGTTCTGTTTGGGCGATCTCATCCACTGCGTCGGGCAGTGTCTCTAGCTGCGCCGGAACGTTGTAGTAGAGAAAGACAGAGTGCTCACGCTCGCCGAGTTTGAAGGTCAGCGTAGCCCCGGGAAGATCCGTCACCTGGTTGTCGAAAAGCAGTAGCCCACCCTCGGGTCCGATTTCCGCCACTTCGCGGGAGACATAGCTCGGCGCGGCTTCGAAAAAATGTGCATCGAGAAGCTGATTAACCAGCGTCACCACATCACCGGGATCGATGCGCCACGTTGCCACGCCGCGATGCGCGGTGTACTGCTTGCCGTCGAACTCGACTGTACCATCGCCATGGACGGTGACGCTATAGACCGGGCAAAAGCCGAAGCATGCGGACCGTTCGAGCCGGATTTCAACCTGATCGAGAGGTATTTCCGAATGCTGCGCTTGAGCCAGCGAACACCCGAGTACCGTGAAAAGCAGGATGGCAAATTTGAGATGAGCTTTCACATTGCGGCTCCTGATGCAGTTGAAGCGTCCAAGGATTATTGTCGGCATCAAAGATGCAGCGCCCAGACCCCCTGCATCACGACGAACAGGAAGGCCGTTGAGCAGCCGAACGTCAGCACCCCGGCGATGGCGAGCAGCGGCCCGAGCTGCCGCCAGGGCGGCGGCAGGGTCACGTCCCCGTAGCCCAGCGTCGTCATGGTCACGGTTGTGAAGTACAGGCCCTCGGCAAAGCCCGAGACGAGATTCCGCCAGCGCAGGAACAGCGCCCAGAGCATCGCCTCCGCAATATGCGCCGCGAACAGGATGAGAAAGCAGCCGCTGACAATCAGCTTGCCCGCCTGGTGAAAGCCGACGCTGTCCTCCAGCCCGGCCCGGTGCTCCAGCAGCAACCCCGCGACGTCGAACAGGACGATCGAGTGAACGTAAAACAGCGCAACCGCGAGCATCAGCGCGAGCGCGTGCACCAGTATCACCCGTTGCCGGGGTGACTGCCGCGTCCACTTTACGCCCATCGCCCCCCCTCCTGGTTACAGGAGCTTGCTGAGGACCCAGTTGCCCATCTCGGCAAGTGGGATCTGCGTCGCCACCACGGCCAGCATGGGCGCACCCGCCGCGACCGTCAGTTGCTGGACCGCGGGCCAATCCACCGGCACCACGCGGATTTGCTGAACCGCTTCGATGGTCGCATTCAGGTCCGATGCGGAGGACGTGTCCGCGGACCCGAGCAGCGCGTCGCCGCGCATCGACGGGTCGGTCCACTTGCGGTGGAACGCAAGATGATGCTGGCTCGCCAGGCGGCCGTAGTCGATCAGGGCCTGCTCGCGCAGACAGTACAGCGGCGGTACGAAGACCAGGATCGGACCGAGGAGCAGCATCCCGCAGAAGCCGAGCCAGAACGCCACCCCCCACCAAACCATCTCCGCATTCGGATGCACCAGCCGGATGTCCTCGATCATCGCGGCCGCGATGACGCAGCTCAGCGCGAAGATGAAACCGCTGAAAATGCTCGGATAGATCGACAGGAAGCCGAGGCCTGCGCAGCGGTCCGGGTGCAGGGGCGCCAATTGCAAGGGCAGCCGGGAGACCCGAAACAGCAGTACGGTCCACACCGCGAAGCGCCAGATCCAGCGCAGCACCAGAAACAGGAACAGCGGCGTGCTGATGCATGCCGCCGTCAGCCCGGCCCAGGACAGCACCGCGTGACCGTCCATCACCCGACCTTCCCAGCTGGAACCGGACAGATCGACGATGAGCTGGGCGGCCGCAGCCGACCACGCCAGCGCCAGCAGCAGGATGATGGCCTCCGCGACCACCGACGACGAGCGCCGGTCTGCCGTGGCAAGGGCGCGCCTGAAGCCGACGACGGCGTCAGGCCCCAGGAGCTGCGCCTTGTCGAAATGCTCGGCGAGAATGGCGAGACGTCCGTCGGCGTAGCGCTCGGTGACGACCATGACCACGATGGCGACCACATAGCTGGTCGAGACAGTCAGATCCGTGAAGTAGGGCCAGCCGGCATATCCCGCATCGCTCAATGACTGGGCGACGACCGCCACCGCGGGTGCCAGCCAGGCGAGCCCGGCCAGCAGCAGCGCGGCCCGCCACGTCGGCAGCAGATCGGCGCCCGTCAGCCTCAGTCGCCCCAACAGGCTGTGGAAAGGCCCGCCGACAACGAGGGAGAAGCGCGACGCCGCGCCGCTGGCGATGTTTCCGGTCAAGGCCCGGGCACCGGTGGTGACGCGCCATCAGGGCGGGGCGGGGATAGCCTACCGCCGATCAGCGCAGATGAGCGTTTCAAGCGTGCATGGCCAGAGCCGCATCGCCCAAGGATACGGCAGCCCGCGGACGAGGTTCCGGCGGCCACGGGCCATGCTCTTCCGTCAGCAGTCGTCCTTGCAGATCTTCGCATCGGTCTCGCAGCCGCTGATGCAGTCCGAGACCGACACATCCCCTTCGTCGTAGTGCCTCACATCGGCGCGCGCCTTCGTATCCAGGCACTGCTGCTTGCAGGCAGCCAGGGTGGCCTCGCAATTGGCGACACAGTCGGGGCCGGACAGGACCCCCATCGCACCGGGAGATTGCGCGGCATTGGGTCCCTCTTGAGCGAGGGCCAGCAGCGGCGACAGGCACAAGACGAACAGACAAATATTCTTCATCGCGTTGTCCTCGGCAGCGGTTGTGCTCGGCACAGGCTGCATATTACCCGCAGCTTCCAGAGATATGGTTAGCAGCATCACTGCGCCGGTTCGATCGTGCCGATCCGCCGCGCCTGACGCGATGGCGATGATTGGCCTTCCCTGTTCGGTCCCTGTTCGGGATCAGGGCCAAGCCCGGCGAAGCGTTCGTGAACGCGGCTTCGGGCGCCTACTCGGATTCGAGAACAATGGCGCATTCGGAGCCCAGCTTGAATACGTAATTGGCCTCCGCTGCGATCCGGATGGGTACCGAGCAATCGTCCGTGGCCATCCGATAACCCAGCGTGTAGTCGCCGGGGTCGAGCACGAAGTCGTAGCGCTCGCCGGGGCGCAGTTGGTAAACCCCTTCGCCGTTGACGGTGACCACCATGCGCTCTTCATCGTCGTCCACGGCGGTGGCGCGGTAGACGCTCACATCAGCGGCGCTGCCGGGGTTGGCAGGCACCGGCGGCGCGGAGAGGGGGCCGCTGGCCACGGAGCAGCCGGCCAGTGCTACCGACAGGCCCAATGGCAATATCAGTCGAACGATCATGGATGCTCCTCATCATATATACACGGCGAACACGCCAGCGCAACAGCGCGCAAGTCCCGAGACCCTCTCAGTCGTTGTCGTTGTCGTCGCAATCGCGCTCGTGATCGTGATCGTGCGGATATTCGATGACGACTCCGCTTACGAGAACAAGGGAGCCCCGTCCCGGAATTGCCGCGGCGAAGCACCAGATCGCCCGCTGCACGGTCAGCGACGCCCGCGGAAGCCGCCGCCAGCGGCGCGCCCGCCAAAGCCGCGGCCTGCGCGTTCCCCCCAGCCGCCTCGGTAGAAGGCGTTGGCGCGCTCGTCACCGAAGGTGCGGGCGCGCGATTCCCGGTCGGCCCAGCCGGTGTCCCCAGCCGCCGCGTGCCAGCCATCGTCGTCGTGGGTCTGCCAACCGTCGCCGGTGTTGCGATAGACATGGCCGTCCGCACCCGCGTAGAGATTGTCGCCGACCCGTGCGGTGGTGACCGTGTGGGTCTCCCCGGTCCGGGCGCTGTCGAGCGTGGCCTGGTGCACCGCGGCGGACCGGCCGTGACGGTCCTCGGCGGCGGCGGTATCGCGGGAGACGGTGCTGCCGCCGGGGCCGGTGGCGGTGCCCCGGGCGCCGTAGGCGAGGTTACCGGTGGCGGGGTTGTAGCGCTCGCCCCGTTCCACCGCGCCGGTGGTACCACCAGCGGTGTCGAAGGTGCGGCCGTAGCCGCGCCCGGCGGTGCCGGTCCAGGCATCGTAGCCGCGGCCGGCGGCAAAGTCGCCGGTGGTGCCGGTGCCCTCATTCACGTAGCTGCCGCGGGCGCCCGTCCAGGCCTCGCCGGGGCCGGCGTACCAGGCGCGGGTGCCGCTGGCGACGGTATCACCCCAGTGACCGTAGACGTTGGCGCTGGTGACCGCGCAGCAGCCGTAACCGGCGTGATACGGCCGATAATAGGCGCCACCCCAGTAGGCATCGGCGGCGGCCGCGGTGGCGAGGCCGAGCCCGAAGCCGTAGGCGTAGCCGACAGCAGGGTTGTAGACTGGCGCGGCGGCCAGATCGTAGGTCTCGGGTGCGGCGACCCAGGTGTCGCCGATCCAGGGCTGGTAGTCGTAGCCGGTGCCATAGACCACGACACCGTCGTCCGCGATCACGGTCCCCAGGTAGCCGGGCGTGTAGCCCTCGTAGACCACCTCCGGCGTCGCACCATAGATATGCACATAGGTGACGTAGTGCAGCGGCGAGCTGGGCGGAATGCTGTAGATGTCGGCCGGGACCGATGAGGCCACGGTCCAGGGTCCGTCCAGGGAGTCGGACTGGAACCAGATCCCCTCCTGCAGGGCATAGTAAGTCTCGCCGTTGACCCGGATGACGGGTGTCCTGGCGTTGACCACGTACTCCAGGTCTGTCCCCTTCAGCAGGGCGATGGTGGGTGGACCGTCGGTTTGCAGCGTGAAGGTCGGCCCGCCCGTCAGCGGCACGGTGGCGGTCTGCGGGATACCGTTGGCGATAACCGCCTCACGTGCCTGCGGCGTCCCTGCCACGGAGGCGAGCACGACCCCGGCGGGGCTGTCCTCGGGGATGCGGGCGAAGTCCGCGGGCAAGTCCGTGCTCGCCACGTAGGTCCATGGACCGCTCAGCGCCGGCGCACGAAACCAGCGCCCGGCCAGCAGCACGTAGTAGTCGCTGTCGTCGGTGTCCACGATGACATCCGCCGTGGTATTGCTGGCCCAGAGCAGCGCCGTGTCCTTGATGGGCACCAGGTTCGGCTTGCCCTTGAAGACGATGAGCTCGGCCGGCGTCTCGCTGACGTAGACCACCGGCGGGCCTGCCGAGAGCAGTTCCAGCGTCGGCGTGCTGGGGCTGCCATTCAGCAGGTCCGCCTCGCCCGTGGTCGCGAGGTGGCTCGCCACCTCGTCCACGCCCGCCGGCGTACTCTCTGCCCGCGACCAGGGGCCTTGCAGGGACTGGGCGGCCATCCAGCCATCCAGCAGGTGCAGGTAGTAGGGACCCTCCGGGTCGGTGGCGAGGATCACTGCCCGGGTGTTGATCACGCGCTGAAGCTGGCTGTTGGGGATCGGCTTCCACACCGCGAGCCCCTGGATCGGCACGAGCACCGCAGGCGTCTCGCTGACGATGATCCGCGGCGGCTTGTTCTTGACGGCGACGCCGCCTGGCGGCGTGACATCGGCCGCCGCGAGCGACGCCTCGAGTCGGTCCAGCGAGACGATGCGAATGGACTGGCTGAACTGGGTCTGCGCCGCGCTCGCCAGTGCCGCGCCGTCATCGGGCAGCGTCGGAAAGTCCGCGCTCTGGACCTTGAGGTCCTCCAGCACCACCTGCCGCTGCGCGCGGTCCACCTGAGTCCGGGCCTGGAGGCGGACCACGCCGAAGGCCTCACGACGCTGCCCCGCCGGCTTCACCGCCACCGCGGCCCGCACGTTGAGTTGGTTGCCGGTCCAGGATTCCACTTGCGGTTGATAGACGGTCAGGGCCTTGCCGTCCACCTGCACCTGTATGGGCCAAGGGTCGGCGGGCAGATCGGACACGGGCGGGGTCGGTGCCGGTGGCGGCTGGGTTTGTGCTGCCGGCGGCTCGTTCGCTGCTGCCGGCGCTTGGGCCGGCCCGATGACCACGGTGATGTCCTCGGAGGCAGCGCCGACGGCAAGCTGCTGCCCCACCTTGATCTGCGTGGAGCTGAGGTCGTTCTGCTGCTCCAGGGCACTCAGGCTCAGGCCAAAGCGCCGCGCGATCGCCCCCAGGACATCGCCCGCGGCGACCGTGTAGATGCCCGTCGCAGGGTCATAGCTGCCCTCCGCGTGCTGGCGCGGGCCGTTGTCGGCCGCCTGCACCGGCGCCGCCAGTGCGAGATAGAGGGCCAGCGCCAGCCGCTTGCCCGCTCGCCCTTTCCTCGCAATCCCGAGTCGCGGCGCGGCCGCCCTGGAGACCTTCTGTTCGCCATGCATCGATGCGCTCCAAGGCTCACGGCCCTGATTCTGCGGCGCTGGGTGCAGTCCGCCCGACGTCGGAAACTGCCCACCGCACGACTACTCATCACCGTGGCCTCTCGCCGCCGGCATCCCCCCACGACCGATGCCCCGGCCGCCCGCGGTCATGCGTCGGACGCCCTGAGGATCGTAGGTCGGGTTAGCGCTAGCGTAACCCGACAATCAACGGCCTACCGACGCCCCTCGTCGGATTACGCTGCGCTAATCCGACCGACACCGAGTACTTGCCCGGTCTCTAGCGAGGCGCTGCCTCAGACCGACAACGGCATGAGGCGGCGAACGTCGCGTCGATCTCCCCGCGGCGTGCAACAAGGGCCGAGGGCCGAGGGCCAAAACGCGCCCGCAGAGTTCCCGTCGACTGCTGCTCCGACCCCAGGTCCTCGGCCCTTCGCCCTTTCTGATCGGTGCTGCGGTGCACACAAAACTTGACGCGTCTGCAAAGATTTCGGCCCCTCAAGCAATCTAGTACCCCGTTTCAGCCAATTTTGCAGGCGTCGACCCGGTTGAGGGCGGAGCCGAGGAACCGGGTCGAAGTCTCTGCTCGTGGTCGTGGTCGTGGTCGTGGTTGTGGTCGTAATCGGATACTCGACAACGACAACGACAACGAAAGCAAAGTTGGGAGAAACGCTGCTCTAGTGCGTCGGACGTCATGAGGGCGTGCGGCAAAGTAGGCGCATTGTTATTCCATCTTGACCGTCACGCCGGAGACTGTGCCGAGATTCAGGTCCAGACCCGCGGTCCGCGAGTGCAGCGTCATGATCACGCCATTCTGATTCTGCAGCCGCAAACCGCCCATACCGCCGCCAAGCGCGACACTCGCATCCAGCTTGGTGTAGGTGCCGGGGAATTGGGAGACGTCTTTCAAGTCGTACACGTTGCCCGTGGCGCTCATGGTGGAGGCGCCGACATTGAGACCGGCGCTCAGGCCTTTCAGCGTGAAGGGATACTCCTTACCCTTGAATACGAGGGTTCCGCCACCCTCGCTGCCACCCACGATCAGGCCGATCTGCTCTTCTGCGATGGTCACCGTGCCAACCGGCTGCTTGGCCTCTTCGGCCAGCGCCACGGCAGTTCCCAACAGTGCTGCGGCCATTACCAAGGCGCCAAAAACGTTGCGATGTTTTTGAATCATCTCATCTCGCCTCCGTCGCCAGGTTGATGCCAGGAATGTCTTGCTCTCCGTCAGTGCCGCCTCGCCTCTCTTAGCGGCCCCTTTCGCCCTTTCGTCGTCTCGGACAATGGAGGCATCCGCCTCGCTCTATGCCGCACTTCGCTCGGCCTGAACGACCTCATCGGCCTTGCTGACGGCGTCTTCCAATGTGCCGCCAATGTGCTGCGGGACCGCGCCAAGGGCACGCCCCCGGGAGGCCAATTGCAAAGAACAACGCGGCTGACCCCAGCATGCCTTATTAGGGCACGGCGTAGGTTCGTCAAGGTTATATGGTGGGAGGGGCTCGCTCAGGTGTCGGGTCTTCGCGATTCCTGGGAGAGCGATGCCTGGCACATTAGCTCTAACTCTATTCCGCTGGCTTGCTATCGGCCTCCTGCGGCTGTTCACCCGCCGCGCGCGCCCATCGGATCGGGTGCTGGCCACGGACCGCCCGCACTGGGTCAAGTCGCCGGACATGCGCAGCCGTCGCGGCTATCGGACTTGTTGGCCGAGGGGCGGTACCAATGCCCGCTTTGTCGCCCATCGGCGCGCGCGCGTCGCGGCTTCATCGCCTGCGCCAGTATTCGTCGCGAGACCGACTATATTGCTTAGCAACGCGCTAGGTCTTTTGCTTCTCGTCGCCTGCGCGCCCCGGCCAGGCTTCAGGCGTTTGCATCGCCCACGAACGTCGCGGTCATGGGTGCTCGAGCCAGCCGTGGCACGGCGACGCCATGGATACCTAGGATACCTACGCCGATGATCTCGCGGCCTTGATGGAACGCCTCAACCTCCAGGATGCCATCCATGTCGCTCGCGTTCATCGACGAGTGAGGCTCGGGTTCGGGGCGCGACGTCCAGGGCGCCCGTTGCGTGCATACGGTAAGGCCCTAATGGCGAATGGAGCGAGCCTTATGCATGGGCCGTCGTTGTTCGCAGCATCATGCGTGCGGCGGTCGCCAACGGCCAGTCCGACATTCAATCGCCCCGGCACACCTGTCACTCACCGATTGAGGGGAAGGATCATGACCGATACTACCTGCTCTCACATTGGCGCCATCGAGACCGTCAAACTGCCCAAGGCGCACGAGTGCGAGGAGTGCGTCAAGATCGGTGGCACCTGGGTCCACCTGCGCACCTGCCAGACCTGCGGTGCAACCCTGTGCTGTGACAGCTCTCCCAATCGTCATGCGACGAAGCATGCCCACGCGAGCGGCCATCCGGTCATCGCCTCGGCCGAGCCCGGGGAACGCTGGCTCTATTGCTATTCACACGACGCGGTGGCGCAGTACTGATCCGAGTGACTGGCTGCACGCGGAGACGCGGACGCATATGCCGATCTCCCTCGTGGAAGACGGCAGCTACGCCTGTCCATACTGCCGCGCCGCCAATCGAGCTATCTGGTGCTGCCGATCTTCGCCCTGGCCAACGCCGGCGAAGCGTTGCCGGCAACCGAGGATTTCGCCGCCGCCAAGCTCGCGGTGCTGGCCGCCTCGCTTCTGTCATCCGTCGCCGGCGTCGCCGTCCTTTGGTGGGCATCGGGGACGCCGTGTCGCGCGAGCCCGGAAGAACTGACGTGAAGGCAGCCCTCTCAGTCAGCTCAAGTATCGGGCTCGCGCCGGTGATGCATCTGCCCGCGCTGGACTACTTACATTGAGACTACCGCATGGTGCTGCTCGAGTGGGCCGAGGCAAATCGAGCGGCGCCATACACCGTGCACATCGTCGGCGAGTCCTGGACCGGTCGCGCCTTCGAGCTGCGCGAGACGCTCCAGCAGTGCGCGGTGTCGCACCACTTCTGCCTCGCCGACTCGCCCGAAGGTCGAGCGCTCGTCGCCTCGGCTCCGGCGGGGGCAAGGCTTCCTCTCGTCGTGTTCCCGGACGGCAGGGTCCTGCAAAATCCGACCAACCTCGAGATTTCCCGTGCCACCGGTGGACCAATCGACCAGAATCAGTCCGACTTCGACGTCATCATCGTCGGCGCGGGACCCGCGGGCCTGTCGGCCGCCGTTTATGGCGCGTCGGAGGGTCTCAGCACCATGGTCGTCGACAAGGGCGGGATCGGCGGTCAGGCCACATCCAGCTCGCTCATTCGCAACTACCTCGGGTTCCCGCGCGGCATCAGCGGTCGGCTACTCGCCCAGAACGCATACAGCCAGGCCTGGGTCTTCGGGGCGAACTTCACTTTCATGCAAACGGTCACCGACATCGCCCGCGAGGACGGCCAGCTCTTCGTGTCGCTCTCCGACTGCGGTCGCTTGCGAGCCTCCGCGGTGCTGCTGGCCATGGGCGTCAGCTACCGCCGACTCGGCGTGCCGGCACTCGAGGCACTCATCGGAGCCGGCGTGCACTACGGCGGCTCGACATCCGAAGCCCCGGCAATGGTCGGTCGCGACGTCTTCGTCGTCGGAGGCGCCAACTCGGCCGGCCAATCCGCACTGCATCTTGCCCAATACGCCCGACGCGTCACACTCGTCGTCCGCGCACGATCGCTGCGCGACGGCATGTCGGACTACCTCGTCCGTCAGGTGCGGGCAACCGAGAACATCCAGACCCGTCTCGGCTGCGAGGTCGCAGTTGGAGAGGGCTCCATCGCCATCCAGCTGCTGCACCAGTACTTTGCCATCGAGCAGCTGAGTCCGCACGGCAGCTCGGGCGATCCGACGAGCGCCGTCGTCTGACTGACGAGCGCCAAAGCGCCGATGAGGTGGTGTCGGCGGCGCAGCAGAGGTGGGCTCAATGGCTGGGGGTATTGGAGCATGTGCGTTTTCCAGCCATTTCGGCGATTCCGAGGACAGCATCTCTAACTCCATTCCGCCGATATGTCCCGAAGTCAGGTATTGGATTCGCTTCCGCGGGTGGCGAATACAACATACCGTCCCCGGATTCCGGAATTTCGTATACCGACCCCGGATTCCGCCTCATCAGCCATGATCGCAGCGTCTTCGGTGGTCGCCGCGGGCTGCGCAGACACGGAGCCTCCAAAGAGTCCAAGGACGACGCACCGCGCGGCGGACGCCAGCTGGGTTGTTACAGGCATCGCTTTCTTCTCTCTGGTTGCGTGATAGCGCGCGCCCGGAGGCGCGCGGGTCTCTCAGTCAGGGTTGTAGCTCGATCTCGCCCGGACGCCAGGTCTGGTCGAACCAGGGCTCCAGCGGACCGTAGAGGCGGAGGATCATGAACCAGCCCTTGCCGGGAATGGTCTGGATCCAGTTGCCTTCTTTGCCCGCCGGGGCCTCGGGGGCGAACCAGACGTCCACCGAGCCGTCCGGATTGGCCTGAAGATTCTCGTTCTGACTGCTGACGCTCGGGAAGCGCTGGTCGGTCTGCAACATCGAGCGGGTCTGGGTGTCATAGACGATGACCGACCAGAAGTCCTTCACCGGGATGTTCGGCGGCAGATGCAGCTTGTAGGTCTTGGCGCCATCGAACGGACTTCCGTCCGCGTCCAGGGCGGTCCAGGGGTATTGCGACCCCTTGCCGACCATCTTCTCAGCCATCGCGGGGGTCACCCCGGTGGCAAAGAAGTAGAAGAAGGCCGCGCCGTCGAGGTTGGCGACGCCCGGCGCGACCTCGAACTTGTAGCCGCCGAAAAACGGCAGGCGCCACTGGCTGTCCGGATAGAAGTAGGCATCCTTCTCGCGCATCTTGAACGCCAGGCTGCGCGCGGTGGCGGCGCCGATCTTCGCGGCGTCCTCCAAGATGGCCTTCATCCGCGCGTCGGGCTCGAAGGGCTTGCCCTTCTCGATGCCGATGGCGGCGAAAAGCCCCAGTGTGGTGGGGTCCGAGCCGGTGCTCGGCTCCTCCTGAACGACCTGGTTCAGCAGCTCCCAGAAGCTATAGTCGCCGGGAAAGACGAAGTTCGACGAGATACCAGAGGCATTCGCGAATGTCGTCGGCGCGGGATTGGCCGCATCGGCAAGGGGGTAAATCTTTAGATGCTGTTTGACCGACTCGACGCCCGGCTTGGGCGACCCATCTACGAGAAAGGTGCGGAACGGTGCCCAGTTGCCATAGGTGCTTGGGCGTACGACGAAATAGCCTTCCGGCACCTCCCCCTTGTATCCGGGAGGCAAGATCAGGTATTTGCCACCCTCGCCCTTATCCGGGCCGGTGATGCCGATATCAGTAACCCAGCGGTACCAGAAGTCGTCGATGGCACCCAAGGATTTTGGCGGAACCTCCAACACCACCGGCCCGTCGTGCGTATCGATCCAGATGAAGTTGTAGATCGTGTTGTCGTTCGCAGTCAGCTCCACGGTCCTGGAGTCGACCAGTTCTTCCCAAATGACGTCGGTCTGGTTGACAGGCCCGAACTCCTTCAGCGAGTCGCGCATACTCGCCTGGTTGACGATCGGAATGCCGAGTAGATAGGCCTGCAGCGCCCGGGAGCGATCCAGGTTGTCGTAGATGGTCTCGATGCTGTCGGCGGATGGGACGCCATCTCGCAGGTGCAGGGTGCCGATCGACGTGTCGAGGGTATCGGGGGTGGCGACGCCCGGGGCGATGTCGGTGGTCATCTTGTACTGGTTCGCCGGTGTCGCGGCGGACGCGGAGGAGTCGGCGGCGACCTTCAGCGTCTCGCCGGCGTCGATCGTGTCGGACGCGAGGCCGTTCCATTCCTTCAACTCCGTCGCCGAGACGCCGAAACGCTTGCCGATCTCGATGAGATCGTCGCCTTTGGTCACCACGTAGGTGGCCGTGGCGGCGTCGTATGTCCCTCCCGCGTGATGACGCGGTCCCTGGTCGGCCGCCTGGGCGCTGCCTAGCGACAAGGCGGCGGCCAACACGAGCGCTGACCCAGCGGCCTGGAGTCTGTTGAGAGCTGGGTGTTGACGAGACCTGGAACGATTGAATCGCATTGGGCGTGTCCTCCTGGTTTGGGCCAGTCGGTCGTGGGTTGAAGTCAATGGTCGCGGGTTGGCGCTTGCGCCTATTTTGGAAACATCAGTTGCACCTGCGCCCGAAGTTGCCAGTCCGCACCGTATTCCGGCGAAACGACGTTGTAGTAGGCGCTGATCTGCGTGTTCACCGGCGGTTTGCCGAAGTGGAAGATGCGACCGATGCCGCCGCCCACAGGCACGGTCCATCGGTTGTCGCTATCCGCGTACCAGTTGACGGTGACGATGGGTGCGCTGGTGAGGTAGGTGCCGCCCTTGAAGTTGTAGTTGAGGAAGGGCTGGACCAGGCCGTTGTTGAAGGACGCGTCGTCGCTGGTATCCAGCGACCAGACGTTGTTGATCAGCATGCCGTAGACCCAGGGGCTGCCCGCGACCCAAGGGGCGCACCGTTCCGGTAGTTGCCAGCATGCCGTAGACCCAGGGGCTGCCCTCTTCCAGATGCAACGCCACCGCGGTTGGTCCCAACCCCCAGTTGTTATTGCCGAGCGCACGGTCGGTGTGGGTTGGCAGCTGGGCGATGGCACCGACACCCCAGATCCAGCCCTTGGCATTGCTCGGGGACAGAAAGGCCGAGAACTGCGTATCGCTGAGCCCGAAGGTGCTCTCTTGCCGCGGGCCCAGCTCCGGTTGCCAGATCAGCGGCAGGATGGTCCTGGTGATCAGGTTCCAGTCCTTATTCAGCGTAATCGGGATGACCGGCTGGATGTTCAGGATGTTCTGCGTGCCGCCTTCCTGCCCGTAGTCGAAGTTGGTGTTGTTCTGAAACGGGACGCTGATCAGGTTCGCGATGGGATTCTGCGCCAGTTTGGCCAGTTCCTCGGCACTCGGCGTGGCGAGAGCCGCTGGACCCAAAGCCGAAAGCGTCAGGACCGCCGCGCCGGCCCCGATCCATGCTGGGGTGCGCTGTAATCGCCCAGGCCGCGTTGACATGTCATGAACGTGCATTGCTACCCTTCGTGACGGCTGTTGTTTCTAGCCGATCCGGCGCCGCAAGCTCTGATCGCTTTGCAAGTCGGTATTGGATGTATCGATGCATGCCGTCCCCAAAGCCGCTGTTGCGCATTGATGCGGCGCCGTGCATTCGCTACGGTCCGCCCAGAAAACGCGCGCGCAGCGCCTCCTGCCCCGCGCTGTCGATCCCTGAGCCCTCCGAGAAATAGTCTTCGATGGACCCGTACTGCTTCCGCATCTCGTCGAGTGACGCCTCCAGGTACTCCCGCTTGAGACCGAGCACGGCGACGGCGATAAAGCGCTCGCCACCGCCGGCAACGAAGGCATAGATGGCGTGCTTGAACTGCGGCAGCGTGTAATCGTTGGTGCGCATGTAGTCGGCCATCACCGTCTCCTTTGGAACCCCGAGCAGAGTCAGCAGCGCGGCCGCGGCGCAACCGGTGCGGTCTTTGCCGGTGGTGCAGTGAAAGACGGCCGGCGTCATGCTCGGATCGGCCAGGTCGTGGAACAGCGTGCGCTGCATTCAATCTTCCCCTTGTGGTGTTGTCTCGCGGCCTGTATCGAGGTCCGAGAGCGGTCCGCTCCCTCGCGGGAGCGGACCGCTCCGGTTCAGGGCGAACGCCGCTTCGCCCGTTTGGCGGCTAGGTCAATTCGGCCCGGGCTGCAGGCTATGGACCGGGGCCCCATCCAGCGCCGCCGCTTGCGCCTTCTCGAGTTTCTCGATTTCCTCCGGCGAGAGCTGCGGACGGTCGATCTGGATGGTCAGCTTGTTCAGATCGGCCGTCAGCGGAAACGGCGGCAGGTAATCGGCGTCGTCGATACCGGTGAGGGTGTCGGAGCCGATGTCGAAGCTCTCATCCCATTGCAGGATGATCGGGATGGTCTTCTCCATGCGCTGTTCGGCGACCACCTTGCCGTCCACCTTGAGCGTGCCCGTGCCGCCCTTGCCGACGCCGACGAAGCTGTTGTAGGCGATGGTGCCGAGGCCCAAGCCGTCGTACTTGAAGTCGAACTCGACCGTGTGCTGGCCGGGCGCCAGCGCATCCGGGCCTTCCCACCTCACCCATTCCAGGTTCAGCAGGTTCCAGTTGAACACCGGCTTGCCGTCGAGCAGATAGAAGCCCCAGCCGGCGAAGCGCCCGCCGGAGGTGACGATCATGCCCTCCGCGCCGCCTTCCGGCACGGTGATATCCGCCGTAATGGAGTACGAGGTGTTGAGCAGATAGGGGGCATCGCCCTGCGGCACGCCGGTCATCGGGCGCGTGTAGACCAGCTCGTTCAGGCCGGCGGTGAGGCTCGGGCGCGGCGCGGCGACCCGGGCGGCCACCGAGGCGTTGAGCGGCAGCACCTGGTACTTCTTGGCCTCTTCCAGGAACATCGCCCGCATCTCTTTCACCTTCTCCGGATGCTCCGCCGCGATGTCCTCGGACTGATTGAAGTTTTCGTTCAGGTTGTAGAGCTGGAACACCTGGTTGTTGAGCGGGTCCTCGTTGGCGGCCTGGAATGCCTGCCAGGGCGCGCGGTTGACCTTGGTGCTCAGCAGCCAGCCGTCGTGGTACAGGGCCCATTGGCCCATCATCTCGAAGTACTGGGTCTTATGGCGCGACGGGGCGTCGGCGTTCTCGGCGTCGAAGGTGTAGGCGAAG
>NZ_JAJDNQ010000056.1 GCF_022340605.1 Thiohalocapsa sp. | reverse complement strand
GCAGGCGGCGACGATGCGGAAGAGTGCGCGGTCTGCTACCTGCAGATCCGCATCGCCGACCAGTTGCCAGGCGTGGGCGCAGCACGCCTGTGCCGCGACATGGACGCCTGGGGCTATTCCTTCCGGCTCGGCTCCGCCTGGACCTGGTACCGGCACGACGCTGCCGACGCCCGTTCGCTGCTCATCGACTGGGGCCTGCTGACGCCCGACGGCACGCCCACCTGGCGCTGCCGCCGCTGACGCGAAGCACCTATACTCGCGATCTCGCGCCACCGCGCGACATGCTGCCATCGCGACTTGCTGCCACCATAAGGAGCTCCAACGATGAAATCTGCCCGGATACCCCGCACCGTTATCGGCGGCTGCGGCCTGCTGCTGGCCGCCGCCGCATTCGCCGGTGACTGGACGCCCTCGGCGGCACCCGCGATACCAGGCGGTGCACCCGCCACCGCCCTACCCGATCAGCCCTTCCCGCAGCCACCGTCGTCGGAGATGCCGCGGCTGCCGCCGGGTGCCGAGCCGCCGGCGGGGCCGTTCGGGATGGCCGGCGGCGCCGAGCCGCCGGAGTACGATCCCGAAACCGGCCGGACGTCGTTCGACGTCAGCGGCCTCAGGCTCACCCAGAGCCGCAATGACGACGCCTATCTGCTGGACATCGAGCTGCGCGGCCTGCCCGCGGAGCAGGTGCAGGTGCGCCCCGCGGGCGGCGGCCTGCTGCTGGTGGTGCAGCGCGCGGCCGAGACGAGCCGGACGGAGCGCTTCGGCAATGGCTACGGCTACCAGCGCAGCTGGGGCTACTCCAGCGGCCAGAGCGTGAAGCGTCTGCCGGCGCCGCCGGATGCGGACGTGCTCGCCATGCAGCGCGAGGATACCGCCGACGCCGTGCACATCAGCATCCCGCGGCGCGCCGACCTGTCGGGCTACGGGGCCGAGGTGCTACCGGCGCAGCCCGCGCCGGGCGGCATGCCTCCCACCATCCCCCAGTCCCAGCGGCCCCAATCCGAGCAGCAACGGAGCCAGCAGCCATGAGCACCTCCGTCGAGACCGCGCCGTTCGAGAGTCCGCAAGCGGCCGAGGACGCCTTCTACGATGCGCTGGAAGAGCGCAACGTGGACCTGATGGCCCGCGTCTGGGACGACGCGCCCGACATCGCCTGCATGCTGCCGATGCAGCCCTTCGCGCACGGGGTGCAAGTGCGCAACATGATGCGCGAATTGCTCCGCAGCAACGTGCCCCTGGACATCCGGGTGACCCACATCCGCTGGGTGGACCTCGGTGACGTCGCCATCCACTACGCCGAAGAGCACAACAACGCCGCCAAGCTGCCGCCGGGCGCCCCCGGCATCCTCGCCACCAACGTCTACCGCCGCCGCGGAGATGCGGGCTGGACCATGATCCTGCACCAGAACTCCCCGCCGCCGCCGAGCGGCCCGCCGCCGCGGCGCTGAGCGCTGTCTGGCCGCCCTCGCCCTTCGCCATGCCCACCGCTTCTCCCCTGCGCGTGCAGTTGCAGACCCTCGGCTGCCGCCTCAACGAGGCGGAGCTGGAGGCCTGGGCACGGCAGTTCCGCCGCCGCGGCTGCCGTATCGCGGGCGCCGGCGAGCCCGCCGACCTGCTGGTGGTCAACACCTGTGCAGTCACCGCCGAGGCGGTGCGCAAGTCCCGCAAGCTGCTGCGGCGCCTGAAGCGCGAGCACCCGGGCGCGCGGCTGGTGGTGAGCGGCTGCGCCGCGTCGCTGGATGCCGCGAACCTCGGCGACGCGCGGATCGACCTCGTCGTGGACAACGCGGACAAGGACCGGCTGGTGGACATCGCCGCACAAGCCCTGGCGCTGCCCGAGCCCGAGGCATCGGATGCGCACATGGATGCCGCCGAGGCGCTGTTCGCCCGCGGCCGCCAGCGCGCCTTCGTCAAGGTGCAGGATGGCTGCCGCTACCAGTGCACCTTCTGCGTGACCACCGTCGCGCGCGGCGCCGAGCGTAGCCGGCCGCTGCACGAGATCATCTCGGAGATCAATGCGGTGGCGGGCAACCAGTCCGGGATCGAATCCGGGATCGGGGCGGGAATCGGCGCGCAGGAGATCATCCTCACCGGCGTCCAGCTCGGCGGCTACGGACGCGACCTGGCCGCGGCGCCGGCACCCGACCTCACCAGGCTCATCGCTGCCGTGCTGCGCGAGACCGACGTGCCCCGCATCCGCCTCGGCTCGGTGGAGCCCTGGGACCTGCCAGACGGCTTCTGGTGCCTGTTCGAGAATCCGCGGCTGATGCCGCACCTGCACCTCCCGCTGCAGAGCGGTGCCGATACGGTGCTGCGGCGCATGGCGCGGCGCTGCCGCACGGACGAGTTCCGCGGGCTCGTGCACGCCGCCCGCGCGGCCATCCCGGACTTCAACGTCAGCACCGATGTCATCGTCGGCTTCCCGGGCGAGACCGACGCCGAATGGCGGCAGACCATGGACTTCGTCGCGTCCATCGGCTTCGGCCAGTTGCACATCTTTCCGTACTCACGGCGGGCCGGCACCCGCGCCGCGGCGCTGCCGGACCAGGTGCCGGAGCCCGTCAAGCGCGCCCGCGCCCGGCAACTGCACGAGTTGGACGCGGTGCTGCGGGCGGAAGCCCTCGGCGCGCTGGTGGGCCGCAGTCTGCCCATATTGATCGAGGGCGAGAACGCGGACGCGCTCGGCCGCTACGCCGCCGGCTTCACGCCGAGCTACCTGCCGGTGCGACTGCGGCATGCGCCGGCCGACGCCGTCGGCCACATCGTCGCGGCCCGCCTGCTGGCGCCGAGCGGCGACGGCACCGCGCTCGAGGCCCGTATCGACACGGCCGCCGAGGCCGCGCCCGCTGTCCACGCCCGGCGCAGCACAGCGCCAGAATCCCGGTCCGCCACGCAGAACTCATGAAGCAAGAGCCGCGAAGGTCGGGCTGAGGAACGAAGC
This sequence comes from Thiohalocapsa sp., assembly GCF_022340605.1. Classification (GTDB taxonomy): domain Bacteria; phylum Pseudomonadota; class Gammaproteobacteria; order Chromatiales; family Chromatiaceae; genus Thiohalocapsa. Next base: position 9,037 of record NZ_JAJDNQ010000056.1, on the reverse strand, counting down.
CCGACATGGCGCTCGGAGCAACCGCCCGACCGTCGAGCCTCCTGCGTCGGCCCGACCTACGACAGCCGTGCGCTGCAAGGCCGCAAGAGGTCGCCTTCACATCCTCTCAATACCCGCTCTGCATGGCCGCGGTCTGCTGCGCCTCCAGCTTGTCCGCGATGTAGGTCAGCGCCAGCCCCGTCTCCCGGGTCCAGCTCAACTCCAGGTGCCAGCCGGCGCCGGTCTGCCAGACGTGTACCGCCCGGCCCTCACCGCGGCGAATGGAGATCTGCTTGCGGCCCGGCGTGTGTGCATAGCCAGGGAAGCTGCTCTGATCCTCCCCGTCACCGTACTTCTCACGCAGCAGACGGTAGAGGTCGTCGTAGTGCAGTTGAGAGGCGATGCGATAGTCCCGCAGCACCTTGTAGATCATCCCCCGCCAGGCGAGCACATAGTCCCGATCCTGGCCCTCGTAGTAGACGAGTGCCACGCGCTCGCCCTCGTCCTGACGAAGCGCCGGGGGCATCCGCTGCGCCAGTGCATTGACGTCGCCGCCCAGGCAATAGCGGTTGAAGACCAGCTTCAGGCACTGCTGCTGGGCGTGGCCAGCGGCGGGCACCAGCAGCGCCAACAGCAGCAGGGCGTAGCGTGACAGCCAGCGGCGCAACGGGTTGGGTCTGAGTCCTTGGGGCCGCTGACGGATCATCGCTACCTACTGCCGTGGTTGCCAAGACGGCGGAAGGATAGCGCATCACCGGCCGCCCCATGACCGCTCCCGACGCTCCGGAGCCGCCCGATGCCCCATCCGGAACCTTTGCGGCTATTGACGAAGCGCAGGCTGGCCCGCCCGCCGGCGCTTGACGACAGCGGCGGCTATCGGCTGAATCGCGCCTGCGGCAACGCAAGCTCGACCAACCACAACGCGATCAACCACCCAGGGAGCATCCGACATGCCTTCAGTGAAGTCTCAGCACGCGGGCGACATGGTCTTCGAGACACAGGTGGGGGACTACAAGATCCTCAACGATGTCCCACCGACCCCCGAGTGGGGCGGCAAGGGCCGGCACCCCACCCCGCCGGACTACTTCGTCGCATCCCTGTCTTCCTGCATCGCCGCCTTCGTGCAGCAGTACTGCGAGCGCAACGACATCGACGCCACCGGCATGTACGTGGAGGTCCACTACGAGAAGGCCACCGACCCCGCCCACCTGAAGGAGCTCACGGTGGACGTTCACCTACCCAACGCGGACGTTGGCAAGCGCGCCGAGGCCATCCGGCGCGTGTCCGGCCACTGCACGGTGCACGAGACCATCTGCAAAATGGCGGGGCTACCCATCAGCATCCATGACAGAACAGGGGCTAGGGACTAGTACCCCGTTTCAGCCCGACACCGGCCGTTCTGGAGGCGCTTCCGCGTCGGGCCTCCTTGCGTCGGCCCGACCTACACGCTGCCCAAGCGCGCGGCATGCCGGCGCAATCCATGGGCGGCTTCGGGTCTCGCCGTCAACTGTCGCTGAAGCCCGCGTCCTTGTGGGAGCCGTCGCAGAAGGGCTTGTTCTTGGAGTGCCCGCAGCGGCACAGGAAGGCCTTTTCGCCCTGCCAGGCGACACGTCCGCTGGCGGCGCGGATGCTGAGGTTCCCTTCCACCATCAGCGGCCCGTTGGGCACCCGCCTGACCTTGAGCGGGCCGCCCGTGGCGTTGAGCCCGGGGCCCGTCTCGCCGACAGCGCCGAAGTCCTCGAAGCCTGACTTGAGGTGGCTGTTGTCGCAGAACGGCTTGTTGCCCGACGCCCCGCAGCGGCAGAGCGCGGCGCGACAGCGCGTGCCCGCCATATCGGCGGCGGCATCGGCGATGTCGAGGTCGCCGGTGAGGTAGAGCGGGCCGTTGTAGACGACGCTCACGGTATTGGCTGGCGGCGCATGTTCCGGCTCGCCGGTCTTGTCGGTGTAGCTCAGCGCGCCGCTCGGGCAGCGCTCGCAGACGGCGCGCACGTCCGCCTTGGTCACCTCATCCGGCACGCACCAGGGATCGCGGCCGGCCTCGAACAGGCTGTTGGCGGCATACCCGCACTCGCCGATGTGGATGCACAGGCGCTCGTCCCAGTGCACGTCGATGTCACTGCCGGGATAGTCGTAGATCGGCTTGTCGCTCATGGTGGACTCCGGATTGACGCTTGAATCTGAAGCTGCTGAATCGGGTGAATCGGGCTCTCGCACGGCGGTGACCCGAGCCGCGAGAGAGTATGGGGGCGGTTGTCGCAGGATCGGATGCCTTGCGGACTGCGCTACTGCGCAACCACAGCATCCGCCAGCCCCTTCAGCGTTTCCTTCAGTTCCTCCACCACCGGACAATCCGTTGCGCCGTGCCGCTTGGCCAGGAAGGCCGGGTCGTTGTAGCCGAGCCAGACCTCGCCCTGGGCGTCTTCCCACACCAGCGCCTTGAGCGGCAGATCGATCCCGACCGCCTGTTCACACTGCATGAAGACCGTGCCGCTCTCCGGATTGCCAAAGATGAGCAACTCCGTGGGCCGCAGCGCCTTCCCCACCTGCTTGGCGGCGGCGGCATGGTCAATGCGGGCGAACACGGTGAGGCCGCGGTCTTCGACTTGCTGCACGAGCCGATCCATGGTCACCGGCACGCTGTACGGACTTTCTAGCTCCACCATGCCCTCGCCGGCCCATGCAGAGGCGAGCACAACCGAAAGCACGAGCAAGGCAAGGGGCTTGGCGAGGCGCATGGGCTGATTCTCCTGGGGCTGAGAAGGTCCGCAGGACCGCGGCTGATGAGATGCAGTTTCCCCACTCCGTACCCTGCTTCCCGAGGATTCTAGCGGATCGGGGCGGCAACGCTCAGGCCACGGGGCGCTCCGCCAGCAAGACCGCGCGCGTGGGCGCCGGATGGCCTTCCAGGGTCCGGCTGGAGTCCGCCGGGTCCAGGCACTGCGCCAGCGACTCGAAGCGCATCCACGCGGTGCTGCGCTGCTCGGCAGCGGTGGTGCGGGTGATGTCGACGACGCGGATGTTGCGAAAGCCCGCCGCGGCCACCCAGTCCTCGAGCACCGCGATGCCGGGGACGGCGTGGACGTTGCGCATGCGGGCGTAGCGGCCGGTTGGGCGCAGCACCGCGTCAGGCGCAGCGTCCAGCACGAGGGTCTCCAGCACCAGCTCGCCGCCTGGGCGCAGCGCCCGATGCAGCACGGCGAGATGCGCGGCGGCGTCGCGGCGGTGGTAGAGCACGCCCATCGACAGCACGGTGTCGAAGGCACCCGCGGGCGCGCCGCCGGCCAGGGGCAAGTCCGTGTCCGCCAGCGGCAGCACGGCGAGCCGCGGATCACCGATCAGCGTGTCCAAGGCCAAGAACTGCAACACGAAGCGCAGCGTCGGATCGATGCCGAGCACCAGCGCGGCGCCGGCGCCCAACGCCCGGTAGCCGTAGTAGCCGTTGCCACAGCCGACGTCGAGCACCAGCCGGCCGTGCAGGGGCGCGAGGTGCGGCGCGAGCCGCGCCCACTTGAGATCCGAGCGCCATTCGGCGTCGATCGTAACGCCATGCAGACAGAATGGACCCTTGCGCCACGGATGCAGCGCGTCCAGCGCGGCGTGCAGGGCGGCCCGGGTGTGCGCGTCGAGCGGCGTCCGCGGCGACACCCCGACGCAGGGCTGATCCAGCTCGACCGATGCCGGCGCGATGCGCGGCAGCGACGCGAGGGCATCCAGCCAGTCCGCGAGATCGCCGTGCCGCTCCGGGCGCAGGCGCTCGGCGGAGCGCCGGCGCAGGTGCTCCACCCAAGGAACCGACAGCCTGGCACCTAGCTGGACCAGGAACGGCTCAAACCGCCGGGCAATCACCGTCGTGGCACGCCCATCCCTCAGTGTGCCACCCAGCCGACGAAATTGAGGCATTGGAACCAGCGGTCGTAACTGAGGAACCCGGCGCGGCGCAGCCGCTGCTCGTGCGTCTCGATGTCGTCGGGAACCAGCACGGCCTCCAGCGCGGCACGCTTGCGAGCGATCTCCATCGCGCTGTAGCCCTGGGCGCGCTTGAAGTCCTGGTGCAGGCCGTCCATCAGGGCCTCGGTGTCCGCATCCGGCCACATGACCTTCTCCACCAGGATCAGCGCCCCGCCGCGCACCAGGCCACACCGCAGCCGCCGCAGAAGTTCCAGCCGATGTTCCGGCGGGATGAACTGGAGCGTCAGGTTCAGCACGACGAGGCCGGCATCGGCGATGGGAACCTCGCGGATATCCGCGCAGACGGGCTTGATGCGCCCCGCGGCCACCGGCTCCGCGAGGCGCTCCCGCAGGCCGTCCAGCATCGCCGGCGCGTCGTCCACGGCGATGATGCGCGCCTGCGGCAGCCGCGCGAGCAGAGCCGCGGATGTGGCGCCCAGCGAGCAGCCGAGGTCGTAGATCGGCCGGTCCGGTACCTGCACGCGCGCCGCCACCAGCCCCAGGGTGCGCAGCAGCTCCGGCCAGCCGGGCACGGAGCGCCGCAGCATGTCGGCGAACACCCGTGCCACCTGCGCATCGAACACGAAGTCCGTCGGCGGCTCGGCCCCGGCGAACAGTGCGTCTGTGGTCTCGGACTCGTTGCTCATGATCATGACTCGGTGGGGAGTGGAGGCAGCCCGGCGCGGCGATCGGCGCGGCCTTCACGAAACCGAGACAACGCCGCCCGCCGGCGTTGTTACCATACTTCGTTGGTCCCGCCAGCCCCAGCCCGACGAGAGCCATCACCAGATGAACGACATCGACCAGTCCGCCGCCCTCGACGAGGACACCGACATCACCGCCGTGGTCGCAGAGGCACCACCGCCGGAGACTCACGACCTCGACGACCCTGAGCTGTACCTGAACCGCGAGCTCACCTGGCTCGCCTTCAACCGCCGGGTGCTGCACGAGGCGGATGATCCGCGCACGCCGCTGCTGGAGCGCGTCAAGTTCCTGGCTATCGTCAATAACAATCTCGACGAATTCTTCATGAAGCGCGTCGGCGGGCTCAAGCAGCAGATCGCCGCCGGCGTGCACACGCCCTCCGTCGACGGCCGGACGCCCCTCCAGCAGCTGGCGGAGTCCCGCGCGGTGCTGGCGGAGATGCAGGCCGAGCAAGGGCGCATCTACCAGGCGCTGAAGGCAGAGCTGGAGCGGCACGACATCCGTCTCGTGACCATCGACGCCCTGCCCCAGGATGCCCGCGAGCGCCTGCGCGAGCAGTTCCGCACCGACATCTTCCCGATGATCACGCCCCTGGCGATGGACCCCGCGCACCCCTTCCCGTTCATCTCCAACCTGGCGCTGAACCTGCTGGTGACCCTGCGCTACCCGGGCGGCGGCGAGAGCTACATGGCGCGCGTCAAGGTGCCCATCAGCAAGGACATCAGCAAGCGGCTGATCCAGGTGGACGGCGTCAACACCTTCGTCACCCTGGAGGACCTCATCGTCAACAATCTCGACATGCTCTTCCCGGGCATGGAGATCGAGACCTGCGAGCTGTTCCGCGTCACCCGCAACGCCATCGTCGAGCCGGATGAAGAAGCCGCCAACGACCTGCTGGAGCTCATCGAGACGGAGCTGCGCGAGCGCCACTTCGCACCCATCGTGCGCCTCGAGGTGCAGGCCGGCATGGACCCGGTGCACCGCGGCATGCTCGCCGCCGAGCTCGGGCTCAATGAAGAGGAAGACGTCTACGAGGTCCGCGGCATGATGGCCAAGCGCGACCTGTTCGAGCTGGCCGGTCTGGACATCCCGGAGCTGCACGACAAGCCGCACCGCCCCGGCGACCATCCGCTGCTCGGCAACGACCGGCGCAACATCTTCCACATCATCCGCGAGTACGGCCCGCTGCTGCTTCAGCACCCCTACGAGTCCTTCTCCACCACCGTGGAGCGCTTCCTGGCCACCGCGGCGAAAGACCCGAAGGTGCTGGCCATCAAGATGACCCTCTACCGCACCTCCGGCGGTGCGGTGCTGGACTCGCTCATCACCGCGGCGCAGAACGGCAAGCAGGTGGCGGTGCTGGTGGAGCTGAAGGCGCGCTTCGACGAGGCCGCCAACATCGGCTGGGCGCGGCGGCTGGAGGCCGAGGGCATCCACGTCACCTATGGCGTCATGGGCCTCAAGACCCACAGCAAGCTGATCTTCGTGGTGCGCCGGGACTATTCGCAGCTGCGCCGCTATTACCACATCGGCACCGGCAACTACCACGGCGGCACCGCCAAGCTCTATACCGACCTCGGCATGCTCGGCTGCGACGAGGAGTTCGGCGCCGACCTCACCGAGCTGTTCAATTACCTGACCGGCTATTCACCACCGCCCAGCTACCGCAAGATCCTCGCCGCGCCCTATACCCTCAAGCGCGGCATCCTCGGCAAGATCGAGCGCGAGATCAGCATCCACGAGGAGCAAGGCGGCGGCCACATCCAGATGAAGATGAACGCGCTGGAGGACGCCGACATCGTCCGCGCGCTCTACAAGGCCACCCGCGCCGGCGTCAAGCTCGATCTCATCGTCCGCGACACCTGCCGCTTCCGCCCCGGCATCCCGGGCCTGAGCGACAGCGCCCGGGTCATCAGCATCGTCGGGCGCTTCCTGGAGCACGCCCGCATTCTGTACTTCAGAAACGGCGGCGACGAGGAATACTACATCGGCTCGGCGGACATGATGCGCCGCAACCTCGAGAGCCGCGTGGAGGTGCACGCCCCGGTGGAGAGCCCGGAGCTGCGCCAGGAGCTGAGGCTCATCCTCGACGTGCAGCTCGCCGACCAGCGCACCGCCTGGGACATGCAAGCGGACGGCACCTACATCCAGCGCATACCCGACGACGACAAGGCCAAGGGCGCCCAGGAGACGCTCATCGGCGTCGCCGAAAAGCGCCTCAGCGCGGCCGCCAAGCACAAGGAGAAGACGCTGCGCTCACGGCTGCTGAGTCATTTCGAGCATCGGTTGGCGGAGAAGGGTTGAGTTGCGATGCCGGAGATCACTCGGTTCTATGGGATCATCATTAAGCTTTTCTTTGGTGATCACCCGCCGCCGCATTTCCACGCCGTCTATGGCGAGTATGTGGCCCTGTTCAACATCGAGACGCTGGCAATGATTGAGGGTGATCTACCGCCGAGGGCACGGAAGCTCGTTGTCGAGTAGGCACAAGACTACCAGCAAGACCTTAAGCAAATGTGGGCAACCCAGCAGTTCAAAAAGCTGCCTCCGCTACAATGAACGCGAAACCTCCCAAAATAATCAGCGTTGCACCGCGCAACGGGCACATTCTCGAGGTGATGTTCGACAACGCCGTCTGCAAGCTTTACGATGTGCACCGCCTCACCGATCGCGAAGCCTTCGAGCCCCTCAGAAACCGGCATTTCTTCAGTAGCGTCTCCGTCGAGCCGGGTGGCTATGCGGTCTCGTGGGGGCCCGACATCGACATCAGCGAGCATGAGCTATGGGTGAATGGAGAAAAGCTATGCGCAAGTCCTTACACTGACGACGAGACGGGCATTCCGCTAACATCCGGAAGCAACACGCAGGACTGATGATGCCGGCGAGCGCGGTGCTTACGGAGTGATCGCCAGCCATCACCGCGCCCATGAGCTTCACCGCGTCCAGACTGCTGCTGGGACTGCAACTGGGACGAGGCCAGTCTGTTCCACTACGCCTACGCCTACGAGCGCCCCCCCACCGTCGCCGACCGCAGCCGGGCTGCGGACCACAGCCCAATTGACAAACGGTACGCACACGCCGCAGAACGCTACACGCGCGCCGACGAACGGCAGCCCCGGCCCCGCCCCGAAGCGTGACCGACTCCACAGGCCGAACACCGATTCAACGCACCGGCAGTGCAACGGCGGCAATTTGTGTGCACCGTCCCAACCCGTCCGGCACCGCTGGACCATCTTGACCCTCGCCACGCAGCCAATGACGACCCGATTGGGGGGGCGAGCGAGTCTTGAAGAATCAGCTGAATACAAACCTGTTTTCCGCGACGGTGTTTCCCGCGACGCTGTGCATCGTCGCGGCCGGTATCAGCGGCAGCTATGCCGCCCCGGCGGCAGCCGGCGCCGCGGCCCGGGCCGATCATCGCATCAGTGATCCCATCATTAGCGAGGTGAGCGTCGATCCGGTGGGCCAGGCCATCACCATCGTCGGCAGCGGCTTTAGCGCCCGCAGACACAACCTCTCCGTCAGCCTGGGCACCATCGGCGACATCACGGACCTCTGTATCGTCGATACCGTCTCGACACCACAGATGGTCCTGTGCGACTTCTCGCTCGACGGCCTGCCCGAAGACGGCGACTACCGCCTGACCGTCGCGACCAACCGCGGCGCCATGCAAGACGAATTCGACCTGACCATCGCCACCTTGGCGCTGCAAGGCCCGGAAGGACCGCAGGGTCCGCCGGGACCGCAAGGCGAGCCCGGCGCAGCGGGTCCCGCCGGCCCGCAGGGCGAGACTGGACCGCAAGGGCCGGCAGGCCCGCAAGGTGATGCCGGACCACAAGGACCCGCGGGTCCCCAAGGCGACATCGGGCCACAAGGTCCCGCCGGCGCACCCGGTATCTCAGGTTACGAGATCGTGGACATCAGCGCCGCGCCGCAGCTGGTCATGCCCGGCTTTCCGGCCTATGTGCAGGGCAGCTGCCCCGACGGCAAGCAGGTGTTGAGCGGCGGCTACTTCCTGATGCCGACAATGGGCTTCAGCGTGGATGCGACCGTCATCCAGAGCGGACCAATGGGGAGCGACACCTGGGGCGTGAGCATCATGGGATTGTCAGGCTCCGAGCCGACTCAGTTGGACGTGACCCTGACCCTGATCTGCGCATTCGTCGACTGATCCGGCTGAGAACGCGTCGCCGAACATCCGAGACCGTGAACGTATTGCTCGCAACGCCGAAATCGCGCGGACCGTACGTCGGGTTAGCGATAGCGTAACCCGACACTCAGCGGCTTACCGACGCCCATCGTCGGATTACGACGCTACGCCAACCCGACCTCCCAGAGCGGCTGCCCCGGGCGCGCCGGCGTGGGAGCGCCACTGCCTTTTGTGGCGCGACTTGTGGCGCGG